>OMWC01000008.1 GCA_900314655.1 uncultured Prevotellaceae bacterium
TGTTAAACTTGGTTCTTAAACTCTCTGTTGAGAGGTTTCCAAAAATGCCTAACTATCTGTAAATGAGTTATTTGTGTGTATGTACTACAAACTAATTTACTTTGTACTTCATCCGATGATGTTTTGGGGCCCATTTGATGGGTTTTTGAGGTACAAACTAATTTACTTTGTAGTCCCGCTGATGATACTTTTCAGCAGAATCATGCATCAGAATCAAAAGAATTGATTATATTTGCAAGCGGAAAAGAAGAAAATCATCAAGGATTGAATCATGTTTTATAAACTGATTGAAAAGAAACGTAACGAGTGGCTGGCATCTGACGAATGCACCATCAAGGAACTGTTGCAGTATATTGTGCAGCGGGGCATGATGCGCGACGCTCAGATAGAGGCCATCAAGACATACCTGTTTCTGAAGATAGCCTGCAAGAACCAGCCCTTGTGGCGGCTCTTTGTCGATGGCGTGTTCAACGACACCAACATCGGGCAGGTGGAACTTACAGAGTCAGCCCGCCAGATGTTCAGCACCAACAAGGCCGCAGTGGCTTTGTTCCAGTATTCGCGCCTACACGACAAGAAAGGCAAGCAGCTGGCTCCAGAACTGGAGCAATATATCAAACAGCATGCCGACGGGATAGACTATGAAGCCACGTTTAAGAAGATATTCTATGACGTAACCTATACCGACTACCTCTTCAGTCTGCCTATGGGAGCCGGCAAGACTTATCTGATGGCAGCATTCATCTATCTCGACCTCTATTTTGCTCAAAACGAGCCACACAACCCAGCCTTTGCCCACAACTTCATGGTGATGGCACCGTCGGGCTTGAAGTCATCGATTGTTCCCAGTCTGAAACATATCAAGGAGTTCGACCCGTCGTGGATTATCCCTGAACCTGCGGCCACGGAACTGCGCCGAATGATTAAGTTTGAGATTCTTGACGAACAGAAAACGGCCAACAAGAGCAACCGCATCAAGAACCCCAATGCACAGAAGATAAACAACCACCAACCGTTTGAAGACTTGAAAGGGCTGGTGGCCATTACCAATGCAGAAAAAGTTATTCTTGATCGCTTCGATACCAATCAGGACCCTTCGCTTTTCTCTGAACAAGAGCTAAAGCGCATGGCGTTGGCCAACGAACTTCGGGAATTGATAGGTTCTGTCCCACATCTTGCCGTTTATATCGACGAGGTGCATCATGCTGCCGACGGCGAAATCAAGCTCCGCCAGGTGGTAAGCGAATGGACGGAGAAACATACGTTCAACGCTGTGCTCGGCTTCTCTGGCACACCTTATTTAGATAGTGCCGAGCCATTGAAAATATCGGATACGCTGACCATCAAGAATACCGACCTTGCCAACGTGGTGTATTACTACCCGTTGGTAGAGGGCATCGGCAACTTCCTGAAAAATCCTGATGTGAAGTTTGAGGATAGCGACTCACAGACGATTGTCGCTAACGGTGTCCATGAATTTCTTGACAAGTATCGCAATACCGTTTATGCCAACGGCACCCAGGCCAAACTGGCCATCTATTGCGGCCAGATTGAGACGCTCGAAGAAAGCATCTATCCTTTGGTGTCAGAGATAGTTGCTTCATACGGGCTGAACCCCACAGATACTATTCTGCCATATCACGGCGGCAACAAGCAGTACCCTCAGCATGAGGGTTCTGAGACGGCTTTTGCCTCGCTCGATACATCTATCTCGAAATATAAGATTGTACTCCTCGTGCAGATAGGTAAGGAAGGCTGGGACTGTAAGAGTCTGACAGGTGTCATACTGCCACAAAAGGGTGTCTGTCCCACGAATATGGTGCTCCAGACCTCATGCCGCTGTCTGCGTCAAGTGACAAAGGACAGTCAGGAGACGGCCCTTATCTGGCTCAACAAGTTCAATGCCGAGAAGCTGAACCGCCAGTTGCAACAGCAGCAGAACATCACGCTGAAGGAGTTTGGCGGCAAACCGAACATAGAGCCAAAACTGATAGACCGCTTCTCGCGAATGGAACGTATGCAGGTGCCTAAGATAGACTTCTACCAACTGAAGGTCAGCTATGAGACACTCGTTATCAACGAAGCCAATGACCCAGCTGAGCGATTGCGAAGCGAGAACATTTTGGCTCTGTCAGATATATCCCTGATTCATCAGCAGGATATGGAGGGCAATCTGATTGCTTCTGTCGAGCAGGAAAGCAAAGAAGAGGTTCGTACATCCTTCCGCTGGTGGCTCCACCAGATAGCCAAGGAGAGTTTCGGCATGCTCTCGGTGGCCGACTTGAAAAACTGTGAAGCAGCGTTGCAGGCCATCTTCGCAAAGATTACTACGGAGAAGGATGGCGAGTTGATTGAGAATAGCAGATACGACCATCAGCGCATCCGCTCGCTGATCCGTCAGGCCTTTGCACCTCAGCGCGACTTTACGACGAGAGAGGAAATCTTGCCCGAACAAGCCAGTTTGTTGCAGATTGAGAGGCTGACATCACCCATTGAAGACAGCGAGAAGTTCTTCCCAGACCAGCAGGCCGTTCATGAGGTTATGGAGTGGGACGAAAAGCCTCCTCGCCAAGAGTTGACGGCAGAACAGAAGGCTAAGATAGCCGAACTGGAGGCTTTGGGCATAGATGTTTCTGCACTACGCAATCTCAAGCCAGACCCGCATCCAGAGCGGAGGCAGACCTACCATTATCTGCCCTACCGCTTCGACAGCGGTCTGGAGAGGCATTTCCTGTCTCAGGAGGTTCTGCCTCTGATTAAGGAGAAGGCATTGGAAGTCTATTTCAACGGCGACGACACCCTGACCGATTTTAAGATTAATTGCTACAAACGTGTTGCAGGCAATTGGCGATACATCGGCCGCTACGTGCCCGATTTCCTGTTGTTCAGCCGCAACGAGCAGAAGCAGATAGACAAGTGTATCATCATCGAGACCAAGGGTGAGGGCTTTGCCGCTAAGTTCAAGGACCGGCTCGACTTCATGTCAGAGTTCGTCAAGAAGAACAACGACAAGTTTGGCTACCAGCGTTTCGACTTCCTCTATTTGGAAGATACCATTCCCCCAGAGCAGCGCCGTCAGAAGACCCTTGCTGCCATCAAAAATTTCTTTAACATGTAAGATTATGGACGACAAAGGAAGTATTATACTATATACCACGCCCGGCGGAGAGGCTAAGATAGAAGTCAGACTGCACGACGAAACGGTGTGGCTGACGTTAGACCAAATGGCAGAATTGTTCCAGCGTAACAAATCTACCATTTCACGGCATATCAAGAACATCTTTGAGTCGGGAGAATTGAATGCAGATTCAACAGTTGCGTTTTTTGCAACAGTTCAAATGGAAGGAAAGCGTAAGGTTGAAAGAAACCTTGCTTTCTACAACCTTGACATGATTATCAGCGTGGGCTATCGCGTCAATTCCTATCGTGGCGTACAATTCCGTCAGTGGGCAACAATGGTGCTGAAAGAGTATATCAAGAAAGGCTTTGTACTAAATGACGAACTTCTGAAGAATGCCGGGCGAGGGAACTATTTCGATGAACTGCTGGCTCGTATTCGGGATATTCGTTCATCTGAAAAAATCTTCTATCGAAAGGTTCTTGAGATTTATGCGCTCAGCATCGACTACGACCCGCGCGTAGAAATGACCAGACAATTCTTTGCCACGGTCCAAAATAAGATGCACTATGCTGCTCATGGACATACCGCTGCAGAGATTATATACGACAGAGCTAATGCTGCCAAGGACTTTATGGGACTAACCACCTGGACTGGAATGATGCCCAAACGCACCGATGCCGAGTATGCCAAGAACTATCTCAATGAGGAAGAGATTGACACGCTGAACCGCATCGTGAACCTCTATATTGACTATGCAGAACTTCGAGCCAAAGACCACAAGCCCATGTATATGCGCGACTGGATTCAGAAGCTGGACGATTTCCTACGCCTGTCGGATAGAGAACTATTAACCCACGCAGGAAGCATCTCCGCTAAACTGGCAAAGGAAAAGGCAGATGCTGAATACGACAAATTCAAAGAGCGGACGCAGAATGAACTGACTCCCGTTGAGATTCACTTTATTGAGAATTTCGAGCGAGAGCAAAAAAGAATAAAAGACGACAATAAAAAGAAATAACGATGGCTATAAAATATGTTCCCTATTTCCCCAATACGCTTGAAGGACAAGCAGTGTTAGACAATTTCGTGCGAACCAAACGTGTCTTGCGCTATCGTGACAATGATCAGGTCGTAGAGCGAGTGCAGCGTGGTATGCCCCTCTACGAGATGGAGCTGAAAGAGCAGGTAGGCCAAAATCCAAACAATCTGGTGATCCGCGGCGAGTGTCTCTCGGCTTGCGCCTACCTGAAGGACAAGGGCGTTCAGGTTGACCTTGTGTATATCGACCCACCCTTTGCCAGCGGTGCCGATTATGCCAAGAAGGTGTATATCCGTCGCAACCCCAAGGTTGCAGCAGCTATTGCCCAGGCTGAAAGTGAACTCGACATTGAAGAGTTGAAAGCTTTCGAGGAAAAGATGTATGGCGACGTATGGGACAAAGAGCGTTACCTTAACTGGATGTACGAGAACCTCATAGCCATCAAGAGCGTGATGAGTGAGGATGCAAGCATCTATGTGCATCTGGACTATCACATAGGACACTATGTAAAGATTCTGATGGATGAGATATTTGGAGAGGAGAATTTTCAGAACGAAATAGTTTGGAAAAAAACAAATGCACATAACTTTAAGACCAAGGGATTTGTAAAAGCATACGATTCTATTTTTATATATGTTATGGATAATAGTGGTTTTGTCTTCAATGAACAATATGGAGAAATATCACAAGAACAATTATCTCGATATAAGCAAGATAAAGATGGTAGGTATTACACGGGGCAGGATTTAACTTTTACAGGAAATAGTGCAGCAAGAAAGTTCACGTGGAGAGGAGCCACACCGCCTCCAGGTAGGGTATGGGGTATGGATGAAGAACAGCTGGAATCGTTATACCAGCAAGGACTTATATTGCTTAGAAAAGATGGAGTTCCAAGGCTCGATGGCTACAAAGTATATCTTGATGATAAAAAAGGAACTCCCTTAACATCTATATGGGATGATATAGATAGAGTTGGTAATACTTCTTCGGAACGTATCGACTATGCCACTCAGAAACCCGAAGCTTTATTGGAACGCATTATCAAGGCCAGTTCAAATGAAGGAATGCTCGTTGCCGATTTCTTTGGTGGCAGTGGTGTGACAGCAGCGGTTGCCAACAAGTTAGGCCGCAACTTCATCCATTGCGACATCGGCATTAATAGCATTCAGACCGTTCGTGACAGACTGAAAGCTGCCAGTGCCGAGTTTGATGTGCTGGAAATAAAAGACGGCGTGTCGCTCTATCGCAACCCCGTACAGACGATGGATAAGCTTAAAAGCTTGATTAAGGGCTTGCGTAACGAGGATGCATTGGATAAGTTCTGGGAAGGCAGCATCGTAGATACACAGCACGGCATGATGCCCGTCTATCTGCCCAACCTGATGGACAGTTCGACTCGCTTGCTCGACAAGGTGCTCATGAATCGCATCATCCGCGAAGCCTTGCCCGACTTGCCTGAGGACACCAAGCGCGTCATCGTCTATTACATCGACATCACCGACCGCGAGGAGATAGAGCAGTTTATCCATGAGCAGAACAACCGGACCACCATAGAGATAGAACTGCGCGACCTGAAGCAGGTGCTGGACGAGGTGGTGGTGGAAGACGAAGCCGAGTGGGAACTCATGGAAACCCAAGACAGCCTGTTCCGCGGTTGGAAGGTGGAACTGAAGAGTTTCCACAGCGACCGTGTGCTGCGCAAGATAGATGAAGTGAACCAAAAGAGCCAGCAGCAATCAATAGCCAAAGGCAAGGCCTTCAAGCCTATTGAGATTAGTGACGAAGGACTGGAAACCATCGAGTGGCTCAGTCTGGACTGCACTACTGCCGACAAGCAAGCCCCCTGGCACAGCGATGCAGAAGCGAAGATCGACCGCTTGGGTTACGTTATCCTTAACGGCAAGAAGACGCAAGACTTCTGGGATGCTACCATCCGCTGCGACCAGAAACCTCTCCGCATGAAAATTCGCAATATCTGCGGCGACGAAACTGTATTTGTTTTATAGTTGAACTGGTATTGCTATGGCTTCTGTATCATATATTTGCAAACTAGAAAACAAAAACAACTATGAGCATAAGAATTAAACTTCGTAAAAACGAAATCAAGAGCAACAAGAACTACGGGCAGTATTTTGCTGAGACCGTGAGTATGGGAACCGTTGGCGTGGAGCAGCTGGCCGAGGAAATCAGCCGCAACTGCACGCTGAAGTCAAGCGATGTGCAGGGGGCAATCATTGCCTTGCAGGAGGTGATGGCCAACCATCTGCAGAGTGGGGAGACCGTGGTGCTTCCCGGCATCGGCAGCTTTTCGCTTTCGGCAGAAAGCAGCGGCGCGGAATCGCCGAAGAAATTCAGCCTGCAACGCCACATCCGCGGCATCAAGTGCCGCTTCCGTCCGTCGGGCAAACGCCAGGGCGGGAAGAACGGCCCTATCGTCTATGACCTGGTGGGCGATGCCAAGGTGGATTGGGTACCTCTTTATAAAAAGGGACGGACGGATGAATAAGGCAGAAAAAGAAGAATCAGAAAACAGTCATCATGATGAAAAAGATCGTATTGATATTGGTTGCCGTGCTGATGAGTGGAGCAGCAATCGCCCAGACTGAGAGTACCGGCGTGAAGAGGAAGAAAGTAGGCGTGGTGCTGAGCGGCGGCGGCGCAAAGGGCATGGCCCACATCGGCGTGCTGAAGGTTTTGGAAAAGGCTGGCATCCCCGTGGATATCGTCACCGGCACGTCGATGGGAAGCATCATCGGCGGACTCTATGCCATCGGCTACAATGCCAATGCGCTCGACTCGATGGTGAGGGTGCAGGACTGGACCTACGTGATCAGCGACCGTGAGGACTTGCGCCGCCAGAGTCTGAGCGACCGGAAGAAGCAGAACACCTATTTCTTTACGACGGGCATGACCATCGGCAAGCGCGACAAGAATGCCGGCGGTTTCATCAAGGGCAAGAATCTGGCCGAACTGTTCCAGCAGCTTTGTACGGGCTATACCGACTCACTCGATTTCACCCGCGACCTGCCCATCCCGTTCGCCTGTGTGGCTACGAATATCATTGACAACTCGGAGGTGGATTTCCATAGTGGGCGGCTGGCGCAGGCCATGCGTGCCTCGATGGCTATCCCGGCAGCCTTCTCGCCTGTGAGAATCGGCGACAAGGTGCTCGTGGACGGCGGACTGAAGAACAACTATCCTGCTGACATTGCCCGCGAGATGGGGGCCGAGATTATCATCGGCGTTACCGTGCAGGGCGCTCCGAAGGTGGCAGAAGACATGGGGGGCACGATGAGTATCATCAGCCAGATTGTGGATGTGAACTGTAAGAACAAGTATGATGAGAACCTGTCCATCACCGACCTGCACTTCCGTGTGGATACGAAGGGCTATGGCTCAGCCAGTTTCACGCCGGCAGCCATCGACACGCTGATTCGACGCGGCGAGGAGGAGGGCATGCGCCATTGGGATGCCATCATGGCCCTGAAGGAACGCATCGGCATCAGCAAGGATTTCCGGCCTACGATCCTGAATCCGCTGCGTCCGCGGGTGTTCACGGAGAAACAGCGCGTGACGGGATTTACGTTTGAGAATATGACGCCCCAGGCAGAGCGGTTCATCCGCCAGAAGTATAATCTCTCGAAGACGGACAGCATCGATGCCAAACTGGAGCAACAGCTCACCACGACGATGCGCGTGGACCTGTTCTATCAGACCGCTGAGTGCCGGCTGATGCCTGAAAGGCTACGGGTAGGCGACGAAACGTCGGGAATAGGTGACGGCGTGCGCGTCATCCTTTCTGCCGGCAACCGCAAGTCGGTACAGTTTAATGCAGGTTTCCGTTTCGATACAGAGGAATATGCCACTGTGCAGCTGGGACTCGACATTCCGCTGAAGACCGCCATACCCGTCAGTACGGATTTCACGCTGCGACTGGGCAAGCGCCTGAAGGCACGCGCCGAACTGATGGTCCATCCGCGTAGTTTCACACGTCCTACCGTCAGCTTTGAATTTAACCGCAACGACGTTGACATCTATATGGAAGGCGACCTGGCCTATACGATCCTCTACAATCAGTTCAAGGGTGACTTCGTTCCCATCAACTTCAATCTGAATAACTTCAACCTGCAAGTGGGGCTGCGCTGGGACTTCATGCACTACCGCAACAAGCTTGGGGCAGAGGGCTCTCCACAGGTGACGCTTGAGAACGAACATTTCTTCAGCTACCGGGCACGACTGAACTACAATAGCGAGGACAACTGGACGTTCCCCACACGAGGTTCGCGCTTCAGGGCTGAGTATGCGTATGTAACCAACAACCTCGCGCAACTGAACGAGCGGGCGGCCGACGGCTCCATAGCAGATAAGAGAACCGGAATGAGCGAGGTAAGCGGCGACTGGCGCAGGTCGTTCACCTTTGGCAAGCACTTCACGCTTCAGCCCATGGTCTATGGACGTCTGCTTTTCGGCCCCGTCGTTCCACCTGTCTTCGGCAATGCGGTGGGAGGTGAATGGTTTGGCCACTACGTGGACCAGCAGATGCCGTTTGCTGGCATAGGCTACATGGAGTACGTGAGCCATCATTTCATCGGCGCACAACTTCAGGCACAGGAACACATCGGACAAAACAGCTATGTGCTGCTCCGCGTGGCCGGTGCGCAGCATGCCGACAAGTTAAAGGAACTGCTGGACTACCGTACGATTCTCGGCATTCAGGCGGCTTACTATTACAACACGATGTTTGGCCCCATCGGTGCCTCCATCGGCTATAGTAACCGCTCCAAGAAACCTACCTTCTTCCTGAATCTCGGATACGAATTCTAAAGAATTATGAAGAAATCCAACCGCAAACTATTCTTGGTTGTCCCAACATTGATGGTGGCCACGATGGCCTCCGCCCAAATCCGTCATGGCCTCGCCATTGATTTTGGAAAGAGCCATATGGAGGATACCACTCGTGTGACTAGATTCAGCGTGGGTGTGACCAGCCATACTGACACATTGAAAGGTGTGCAAGCCAATATGTTGTCAAACTATGCCGGATGCGTGAATGGCCTCCAGTTCTCAGGCTTCTCCAATATTTCAACTTCTCCTATGCGGGGAGCGCAGTTCAGCAGTGTTACAAATATCTCGATGGGCGTGGAGAAGGGACTTCAGGCTGCTTCTTTGCTCAATGTCTCGTCAGGCTTGATGCGTGGCGTGCAAATGAGTGCATATAACTACGCGGAAGAACTGAACGGCTTGCAGTTAGGTGTGTTCAATGTGGCGAATTCCCACCCCAAGGGCTGGCAGGTAGGTCTCATGAACTATTCTAAAGATAAAAGTGGCCATAAGATTGGTCTGGTGAACGTGAACCCAGAGACCACCATCGACTTCATAGCCTATGGCGGCACCAGTACAAAACTGAACACTGCCATGCGCTTCCGTAACAAGAGTACTTATAACATCGTTGGCCTTGGAACTCACTTTATGGGCTTCAATGAGGATTTCTCAGGTGCCATCTTCTATCGGTTGGGACAGTACTTTCATATTTCTCCAAAATTCTCGCTCAGCGGCGACATCGGCTATTACCACGTGGAGACCTTCAAGAAGAACAGTGAGGACGGGCCTTCACGCCTTTTCTCCATACAGGCACACCTGAATGCCGACTATCAGCTGACGCGAAACATAGGCTTGTTCGCATCGGTAGGCTATGGCGATACCCGCTATTACTATCATGAGCAGAAGTATCGGAACCGCTTCCTCGCTGAGGCCGGCGTCACGTTCCGCTATCCGCACAACGCCAATCGCCAGACGTCTGTGGTACATAGAAGTGAAGACACTGCACCTGCCGACTCACTCATGGCATTAGGCTTGGGCAAGAAACATCCATGGTGGGCCCTGGCGCAGGTGACGGGCGTAAATGCCTTTGTGCATTTCTTCGACCGTGTCGTGACCAATCAGGACTTTGCCCAGACCACGCTCCATACCTGGGGTGAGAATTTCAAGAACGAGTTTGTGTGGGACAATGACCAGTTTTCCACCAACCTCTTCATGCATCCCTATCATGGCAATCTCTATTTCAACTCTGCCCGTGCTCAGGGGCTGAGTTTCTGGGAATCAGCTCCTTTGGCCATGGTAGGATCCTTGGAGTGGGAGTTCCTTGGTGAGATTGAGCCGCCAGCACTCAACGACCTGATTGCCACCACCTTCGGCGGCATCTGTATCGGTGAAATCACCAACCGTATCAGCCGTATCTTCCTGGATGACTCCAAGCGTGGCTGGCAGCGCTTCTGGCGGGAACTGGGAGCCACCATCTTCAATCCCATGGGTGAGTTGAAACGCATTGCCACCGGTGATGCCTGGACGGTGCGCCACAATCACTACCGTTACCACGATTACAACCGCAATCCCGTGGAAATCTCCATTTCTTTAGGCGACCGCTATCTGGCAGACGAAGGAAAACTCTTCAAGGGCGAGCAAAACCCCTATGTCAGTCTCGCGGTGCAATACGGCGACCCTGTGAACGAAGACGAGCATAATGCCCCTTACGACTTCTTTGAGACAGAACTCGTTTTCGGCCTGTCCAAAAACCAGCCTATTCTCAACCAGATACACCTTTTGGGACGCCTCTGGAGTATGCCAATGATAGAGCGGAAAAACATCAGGGCAGAATTCGGACTGTATCAGCACTTCGACTACTTCGATTCCAAGCCCGTGAAGAATGGTTCCGACCTGACGCCTTACCGCATCAGTGAGGCTGCTGCCTTCGGTCCTGGCGCTGTCATACAGATGCCTGAGGTGGGTATGATTTCACGTCTGGAGCAGCGTATCTTCCTCAACGGTATCTTGCTCGGCGGCACCAAGAGCGACTATTACAACGTCATCGACCGCGACTACAACATGGGCAGCGGTTTCAGCGTGAAGACGAAAACACACATGGAACTGCGTCACTTCGGACGCTTCATCCTCAATGCCCACTACTATCGTATCTATACCTGGAAGGGCTATGATCCGGATACCGACCTTTCGAGTCTTACAGAAGATGAAATGCTGCACCTCAACTCACAAGGCGATAAGGGAAATGCCGCACTGCTCGTCATTAACCCCATCACCGTGTTCGATGTTGCCAAGAACTGGAGTATCGAACTCTCAGGTTCTTACTATTCACGCCGTACCCGTTACAAATACTACGAAGACGTGAAGGCAAACACCTTTGAGGTGCGTCTTGGCCTCTCCGTTCATCTGTAAATAATTGGTGGTTTCATATTTTTTAGTTATCTTTGCGCCGTGAATTAGACAATAGAATAATGAGACCATTGATTAAGTGGATAATGATGGCCGTTTTGGCATGGGTGGCCATCGGGGATGTACAGGCCCAGGCGATGACCCAGGCAGAGCGCAGGGCCAGGATGGACAGTGTGCTTGCAGCCCGTTATTATCGCACACCTTACGATACGAACTACGTGATACGTCCTGAAGGAAGACTGACGCTGAAGGTGAGGATGAACCAGACGGGCAACTCCTTTATGGCTACAACTGGGTGCTCGGCCGTAAATGGCTGCTCCATTTCTCAATGCTGCCTACTTTTGTGGTTTATAACCGCAACAATATGACGGTCAACGGTGAGCGTAGAAAGGCAAAACATATTCGCTTTAACATGATTTTCAATGAGCATGTTGCCGTCGTCCATCATTTCTCATCACGCTATTTTGCCGGTGCTACCTTGGTGATGAACAACTCGGTCTTTGATGACGAAGCAGTTGTCGTCAATCAGAATAAATGGCGCGCCCGTGCTTTCTTTGGGCTGAGATTGTAGAGTTTTTTTGTTTTTTATTTCGCGAAATCAAATTATTCTCTTATCTTTGTAGCCAAAAGTTCTATTAATCAAAAATTGACAAAAGATGATCGGGACACAAGAGATTATCCTCATCGCACTCGTTGTGCTGCTGCTTTGGGGCGGCAAGAAGATTCCTGAGCTGATGAACGGCCTGGGAAAAGGAGTGAAGAGTTTTAAGGACGGCATGAACGGCAAGGACGATACTCCGGCAGAGGACAAGAAGGATGAGCCAAAACCATAAGGTAGGGGAGCAGGGGGAAGCGGGCTGCGAGCCTGCAACCTTCTGGGAGCACCTCGACGTCTTGCGTGGGGAGATTATCCGTATGCTGGCGGCTGCCGTGCTGATGGCCGTGGTGTGCTTCTGCCTGAAGGATGTGCTGTTTGAAATCGTTCTGGCTCCGAGTCGGTCGGATTTTATCGTCTATCGGTTGCTGGGTACAGAGCCGTTTGATATCCATCTTATCAATACGGGACTTACTGAGCAGATGATGGTCCACCTGAAGGTGGCTATGGTGGCCGGCATATTGGTGGCTTCACCCTATCTGCTCTATCTGCTGTTCAGGTTCGTCTCGCCGGCGCTCTATGAGAATGAGCGGCGCTACAGCGTGAGACTGACGCTGGCTGCCTACGGCATGTTCCTGGTGGGCGTGTTGGTGAATTATCTGTTGATTTTCCCCTTGACAGTCCGTTTCCTGGGAACTTATCAGGTGAGCACGGAGGTGGAGAACATGCTGACGGTGAGTTCCTACGTGGATACGCTGCTGACGATGTCGCTGATGATGGGCGTGGTGTTTGAGATTCCCGTGGTGTCGTGGATGATGGCCAAGTTCGGACTGCTGCGCTCTGAATGGATGAGACGCTACCGCCGCCATGCTATTGTGCTGGTGCTTATCGTGGCTGCCATTATCACTCCGTCAACCGATATCTTTACGTTGCTGATTGTTTCGCTGCCTATCTGGCTACTCTATGAAGGGAGTATCTTCATCGTCAGAAGTCAGGAGTGATGGGCATGAGTGTATAGTTTTGACAATACAAACATTATGAAAATATGCTGAGGAAAATTAGAATCGTATTAGCCTCCATCGTGATGGTGCTGATAACGTTGTTGTTTCTTGACTTTACCGGCACGCTTCATCATTGGCTCGGCTGGTTGGCCAAGATCCAGTTCTTGCCTGCATTGCTGGCTTTGAATGTGGTGGTCGTGGTGGCGCTTTTGGCACTCACGCTGATTTTTGGACGTATCTACTGTTCGGTGATTTGTCCGCTTGGTATCTTGCAGGACGTGATTCACCGCATAGGGCGGAAGCCTAACCGCCAGACCTACTCCAAGGAGAAGCGCTGGCTGCGCTATGGCGTGCTGGTCGTTTTCGTGGTGGCCTTCATTATAGGCATTAATTCGCTGGTGGCTTTGCTGGCACCTTACAGCAGTTACGGACGTATTGCCCAGAATCTGCTGCAGCCTATCTGGATAGCTGGAAATAATGTGCTGGCCTATATGGCAGAGCATTCCAACAGTTATCGGTTCTATAGCGTGGATGTATGGATCCGCTCGCTGCCCACGTTCATCATTGCAGTCGTAACGTTGGTGCTGCTGGTGGTTTTGGCTTGGCGCAATGGACGTACTTATTGCAATACCATTTGTCCGGTGGGAACCATCCTGAGTTTCTTCGCCCGTTTTTCCTGGTTGAAGATTCGCTTCGACGAGGATAAGTGTAAGAAATGCGGAAAATGTGCGCGTAACTGTAAGGCTTCGTGTATTGATTTCAAAAACATGACCGTGGATTACAGCCGGTGTGTGGTTTGCGGCGATTGCTTGGAGCAGTGCAATTTTGACAGTCTGCATTATGCGGGGGCGAGGGCTGGTAGTTCTAGATATTCTAGTAGCTCTAGTGGCTCTAGAGAATCTAGTAGTTCTAGAGATTCTAGTGATTCGGCTGATGAGGGGCGCCGGTCCTTCCTGATTGGGGCGGCCTTGGCTACTACGGCTGCGGCATTAGCCCAGGAAAAGAAAAAGGTTGATGGCGGTCTGGCCGTGATTGAAGACAAACTGGAGCCTGTACGCCATACGCCTATCACTCCTCCGGGTTCTCTCTCTGCCTCAAATATGCAGAAACGCTGCACGGGCTGTCAGCTATGTGTCTCAGAATGTCCGAACGATGTGCTTCGTCCAAGCACGGATCTGATGAAACTGATGCAGCCCACGATGAGTTATGAACGTGGCTACTGCCGTCCGGAATGTAACCGCTGTTCTGAAGTTTGTCCTGCAGGTGCTATCCAGCCCATTACATTGGCAGATAAGTCGAGCACGCAGATAGGCCATGCGGTCTGGGTGAAGAAGAATTGTATTTCTGTTACTGACGGTGTGGAATGTGGCAATTGTGAGCGCCATTGTCCGGTAGGCGCCATTGAGATGGTGATGCTGGATGAGAACGATGAGGAATCGGTGCTGATTCCCTCTGTAAACGAGGCCCGTTGCATTGGCTGTGGCGCCTGTGAGAATCTGTGTCCGGCCCGTCCGTTTGCGGCTATTTACGTGGAAGGACACGAAGTTCATAAAACTATTTAAGGAGGAACAGTTATGGCAAGAAAGATAAACAGAAGAGATTTCCTGAAGATATTCGGCGGAGCCACAGCCGGGGCATCAACCCTCTTGGTGGCCTGCAAGAAGAATCCGCAGCAGACGACTGCCAGTCAGCAGGAGCCACCGAAGGACAAAATGACGATGCGCGTGAATCCTAATACAGGCGATAAGGTGTCGCTCCTGGGGTATGGCATGATGAGGCTCACAGTGGTTGGTGGCGGCACGGAACGTGATCATCCTGATGCAGACATAGACCAGGAAATGGTGAATAGGCAAGTGGACTACGCCCTTGAGCATGGTGTGAATTATTTTGATACGTCACCGGCCTATTGCCAGGGGCGTTCGGAGAAGGCAACAGGAATAGCCCTGCACCGTCATCCGCGCAACAAGTATTTCGTGGCCACGAAACTTTCCAATTTCTCGCCCGAGACCAGAACCCGCGCAGCCAGTATTGAGATGTTTGAAAACTCGCTGAAGGAGCTGCAGGTAGATTATATCGACTATCTGCTGCTGCATGCTATCGGCGGTGGTAGGGATGCCGAAGAGGAATTCAATACCCGGTTTATGGACAATGGTATTCTGGACTGGCTGGTGGAACAGAAGAAGAAAGGCCGCATCCGCAACCTTGGCTTCTCCTATCATGGCGATATTGCCATCTTCGACCAATTGCTGAAATGGATGGACGAAGGGAAGTACCATTGGGATTTCGCACAGATAGAACTCAATTATCTGGACTGGGAATGGGCTGATGAGATTAACGACAGCAATACAGACGCTAAATACCTGTATGATGAATTGCAGAAACGCAACATTCCTGCGGTTATTATGGAGCCGCTTTTAGGCGGTCGTCTGGCCAATGTGCCTGACCCTGTGGTAGCTGAGATGAAGCAACGCCGTCCCGAAAGCAGTGTGGCCTCTTGGGCTTTCCGCTATGCGGGAACGCCAGAGAAGGTGCTTACCGTCTTGTCGGGTATGACCTATATGGAGCATCTGCGGGATAATATCCGTACTTATGCGCCGCTGGAGCCTATCACCAAGGAGGAGAACGAGTTCCTGCTGAAGATTGCGGAGGATATCTATAATCAGAAGAATATTCCCTGCAATGAGTGCAATTACTGTATGCCTTGCCCTTACGGCATTAATATTCCCAGCGTGTTCGTACATTATAACAAGATGATTCGTGAGGGAAATATGCCTTCCAACAAGCAGAATCCAGAATACCGCAAACAGCGGAAGGCTTTCCTTGTGGGTTACGACCGGAGCGTGCCGCGTCTGCGTCAGGCTGACCATTGCATCGGGTGCGGCCAATGTGTGCCGCATTGCCCGCAGCGCATCGATATTCCCAAGGAGATGCGTAGGATTGACACGATGGTGGAAAACCTGAAGCGCGATGGCAAGGTAAAAGACTTGGAATTCTGAAATGAAAAATCCCGGAAGCTCAGAGCTTCCGGGATTCTTTTTATTCTTTGTTTTCAGCGTCGATAGCTTTGATTTTCTGCTTCACCAGTTCGCAGTCGTCTTTCAGTTTCTGCACCTTTCGGTTCATCTCGTCGATGAGGGAGTTACCCTTCTTGGAACTGGCATTGAGGAATCCGAGGTTATTCTCGTAAGTCTGAATTTCCTGTTTCAATCCCTCATAGCGGCGCATCAGTCGGGCGCGCTCATTGTCGAGAGCATCGCTGCCCTTGCCTGCCATTTGCTTGATGTTGCTCTTGAAGTTGTCAAGCCGTCTGCGGGCAATGGAGATATTCAGGTCCTTGTAGAGCTTGTCAAGGACGGCATGATATTCTGCGTATAGCTTGTCCTTCTCTTTGAAAGGCACGTGGCCGATTTGCTGATATTCTTCCACCAGTTGCTGGACTTTCTCCTGAAGTCCTTCACCGGCCTCTTCGGCAGCCTCTTTCAGTTGGGCGATAATGCCTCGCTTCTTTTCCAGGTTCTCGCGCTCAGCACTGCGTGTGCCTGCATTGGCAGCGTTGCGGGCCTCGAAGAATTTGTTGCAGGCCGTGAGGAAGTCGTTCCACAGTTGGTCTCCCAGTTTCTTGGGAACCATGCCGATGGTCTTCCATTCTTTCTGCAAGGCAATCAGTTTATCGCTTGTGGATTTCCAGTCGGTAGAATCCTGTAGGGCCTGAGCCTGTTCCACGAGTTTCTGCTTCTTGGCAGCATTCTCGGCAAAGCGCTCTTTGAGCGACTTGAAATATTCGGCTTTCTTGCTGAAGAAATCATCGCAGGCAGCGCGGAAACGCTCGAAGATCTTGACGTTCATCTTCTGGGGTGCGAAACCGATGGTCTTCCATTCTGCCTGGATATCGATAATCTGCTTCGTACGCTTCTCCCAGTCGCCGGCACCCTTATTCTCCTCCTTGGCGATGGCTTCCACCTTCTCGCAGAGTTCCGTCTTGCGGGCCAGGTTGTCTTCTTCCTTCGAACGGATGTTCTCAAAGTGCTGCTGGTGCTTCTTGTTGATAACCGTAGATGCAGCCTTGAAACGGCTCCAGATTTCTTCGCGCAGTTCTTTGCTTACGGGGCCTGTCTCGCGGAATTCCTGATGCAGTTTCTGCAACTGGTGGAATGCGCTGATGACATCTTCTTCCTCATCGAGTTTCTCGGCAGCCTCACAAAGACGCGTCTTGATTTCCAGGTTTTTCTTGAAGTCGTATTCGCGGGCCTCGCTATTCAGCTTGAGCAGGTCGTAGAATTGTTCCACATAAAGCTGGTAGTTGCGCCAGAGCTCGTTGGCTTTCTCGGCAGGAACCTGTTTGATTTCCTTCCATTCTTGCTGGAGCTGCTTGAATTCCTGGTAGTTTCTGTTGGCTTCCTCAGGCGAGGTCACCATCGCTTTAATCTTCTCAATGATATCGAGCTTCTTCTTCAGGTTTTCCTGTTTTTCTTCCTCCTGCTGCTGGAAAAGTTTAGTGCGCTTTTCCTTCACCAGTACCATTTCAGCTTTGAAGGTCTCTTCTTCCACGTCGGGAGTAACTACATATTTCTCGGGGTCGCCGCCAGCGTCGAGATATGCTTTCTGCTCTGCTTCGCGCTGTGCGAAATGTAGTTTGTAGAACGTTGTCTTCAGGTAGTCAACTTCCTCCTTGGTCGGGTTTTCTTCCCCATGAGCCAGTTCCTTGATACGGTCAATGACCTCGCTCTTGGTGGCATAAACCTTTTTCTCCTTGACTGGTTCTTCAGTCTGAGGAGTTTCTTCTGCCACTTCTGCAGGGGCTTTCTCTGGGGTTGCCTCTTCGGTTGCTTCTTCTGCTTCAGCAGGTGCTTCAGGATCAACAGGCGTTTCTTCTGCTACTTCTGCTGGAGTTTCCTCTACAGGAGCAGTAGGAGCCTCCTCTGCAGGAGCTTCTGCGGGAACTTCATTTTCAACGGGAGTTTCAACTACTTTGTTTTCTTCCAACTGTGCCTCTTGGTTGAGGACGTTTTCTTGAGAGTCCATCATTTTACTGATTTTTAGGTTCGTGATTCAGGTTTGCACTACGTGTCATTAGGGCACATAGATTGGACAAAAGTAGTTAAACTTTTTGAATTATCCTAATTTTGTACCAAAAATCTCCAAAAATATGGCAAAAAAAGCACTTACGTGGCCTTTTTCAATCATATTCTTGGAGATTTTTGGCTCTTATACGAGTCTCTTGTACCGCAACACGGCCCACGAACAGCCTGCAATGATGGCGGAGATAATCAGTGCCACGGCAAATCCCCAAGCATTGTTCTCCATACCGTTGATGAGGTTCATTCCGAAGAAGGAAGCCACGAGCATGGGTACCGTGAGGATGATGGTGACGGCTGTGAGCGTACGCATCACGGTGTTCACGTTATTGTTGATAATGCTTGAGTAGGTGTCCATCGTCGATTCCAGAATGTTTGAGTAGATGCTGGTTATTTCGCGGGCCTGTGTCATCTCGATGTTGACGTCTTCGATGAGGTCAGCGTCCAGTTCGTCCACCTGAAGTTTGAACTTCAGTTTCTGCAGCAAGGTCTCGTTGCCACGGATGGAGGTGGTGAAGTAGGTGAGTGAATCCTGTAGGCGTGAGAGCCCGATCAGACTTTCGTTGTTCACGCCGTGATCCAAGTTCCGCTTGGCTTTCTCAATGAGGGAGTTAATTTGCTTCAGCCGTTTCAGATACCACACGGCTGAAGATAGGAACAGGCGGAAAATCATATCTACATGGTCGGTGAATCCTTCGTTGCGTTTCTGCTGGAACGAAACGAAGTCGATCATCATGTTCGTCTCATAGAAACAGACGGTGATGGTGACGTCGCGCTTGTGGATGATTCCGAGCGGCACGGTGGTATAAGGGGTGCGCGAGCGTACCTCTTTTACGTAGGGTATGCGGAGGATGATGAGCGTCCATCCGTCGTCGTATTCATAACGGGCCCGCTCATCGGTATCGCTGATGTCAGAAAAGAAATAGTCGGGTATTTCAAAACGCTCTTCCAGCTCTTGCTGGTCTTCTTCCGTTGGACACGTCACCTGTATCCAGCAGCCAGGTTCCCATTGAGGAATCTGCTTTAATCCATTGATGGTATTCCAATATATCTTCATTGTTTGCTAATCCTTATTATGAGGTTAAACAACTCTCGCCTGAGGATTAGCCTTGCTCAATCCTCACGCTTAACAGTTCTCAAAGTCTTCCGCGTGATAATCGTCCATATTGGTATGTATTTAGTTAGACATGTGTAAGGCCTGTGGTCTCCAAACCTTACGTTTTCGGTTGCAAAGATACGAAAAGTCGAGCGCAAAACAAAAGAATTTATTCATTTTTTTGCCGAGACAGCGTATCTTCGCGTTTTTTTTCAATCGAAAAGATACGAAAAAAGTGAATTGCAAATAAAAACCGTGTATAAATAATCACTTATTGTTTTTCTTATGTATTGGAGGAAAAGACATTGGATTGAGTGAATATCTCTTAAAGGCTATTCTTTAGTGTTTAAATATTGTTAAGTTTACTAACCTTTATGTCGTGTTTACTTGACAAAAAGAAATAAATACTATACTTTTGTTGCCGATATCAATTGCTAATAATGAAGTCAAACCATTTTAAACTTTACGACTATGAAATTCAATTATCTTTTCCCTGAGGTCTATAAGAAGATAGGATGGGGCATGTTTGTTGTTTTTGCGGTACTCAACGTACTTTGGATGACGGATACAATAGGCGCTTGGTTTCCGTGTAAGGTAATCAGTATTGTGCCTTCTTCGACTTTTGGCGACAGTTCGTTTCTCGTCCAGAACAATGGTTGGGAAGACGAAATCTGCATGGTGGGAATGATACTCTCATTGCTTTTCATCTCGTTTGCCCGACTGAAAGATGAGGATGAGTACACCATCAACCTGCGCATGAAATCAATGGCATGGGCATTCAAGGTTTTCGGCATCGTGGTCATCGTGGCCACGCTCACCTTCTACGGAATGATTTGGTTCATTGTGATGCTCATTTTAGTCTATTTAATTTTTTTCCTTTTTATCGGGAAGTTCTATTACGAGCTGCATCAGTTCAGAAAGGAGGCTCAAAATGAAGAATAATATTCGGGTGGAACGGGCAATCCTGCGTATGACGCAGGCACAGTTGGCCGAGCGCATCGGTGTAAGCCGTCAGACCATCAATGCCATTGAGGCTGCCAAATATGTTCCATCTACCGTTTTAGCCCTCAAGATGTCGGTCATTTTTGGTAAGCCCGTGAACGAGTTCTTTCAATTGGAAGATGACGACTGAAAAACAAAAATGGTTGGGAAGGCCCAACCATTTTTATTACGGAAACGTTGTTTATCTGTGTAGGATGGCTGAATTGCCCGTGCTGCCTGCTTCGATGTCCTGGCGGCTGCTCTTTCGGCCGAAGTCGAACGAGTAGGAGAGGCGCATGTATATCCAGGGACCGTAGGCGTCGCAGTGCTCCTTTAGGTCGTATTGATAATGGATATGGTCGAAGTAGAACCGGCGGCTCCTGTCGTTCTGGAACATTCGCCGTGCACCCACCTCTGCATAGAACCCTTTGTTGCCGTAGGTGGCGCTGATGCCATAGTCGGTGCCTATTTTGTAGAAAAAGTCGCTGAGCCTGTGCTGAGGAGTGTTGTAGTAGCCGCTCAGCGAGAAGTTGCCGATGTGGTAGACCGCCTTCAGGTTGCAGTCGATGTGGCTCAAGGTTGCACCTTCGTGTGCGGTCATGATGTTGCGCTGCAGGGCGATGCCGCCTTTCAGTTGTAGTTTCCTGTCGAGTAGGAACAACGTCTGCTGGATGTTCAGGGTCAGGTTGTGCAGCGTGCCGTCGTTGGCGTAAGAGTGTACGAGCCGTTCGCCCTCTGGGATATAGGTGCTGACCGTCATGTTACCCAGTCGCTCGTACTCCAGATGTGTCATCAATCGCCAGTTTTTCAGCATCAGGCTGTAGTCCAGATAGATGGTGCTGAAGATGGTCTTCTCCAGGCCGGGATTGCCCCTCAGCACCTCATAGCGGTTGATAATCTGCTCCACCTCGCTTCGGCTGGCTGCATTCGGATTGCTGTTGCCTAAGTAGATGGCTGATTCCAGCGTGTTCCGCTTGTCTATCTGGTACTTTGCGGTGATGGCTCCCCTTGATGAGAAGTAGGTATCGCTGTTGGTCTGGGTCCTCCAGTAGGCTACGCTGAAGCCTAACGGACGGAAATTGAACAGCCATTTCTTGTTGGGCTTAAATACGTAAACTGGCCATACGATGGTTTCCGACTCGCTGGTGTTCCGGTCGGCCGGCAGTGTGCCCCGGTATTCGTCGTTGTAATGGTCGTAGAATTCCATGACACGCAGCGAGAGGCTGTTTTTCGGATTGAGGTTGTTCACGTAGCCGATGGTGCCAAACACGCTAAAAGTCTTCTCCCTGGTGTACGAGGCAATGTCGTAGCCGTCACTTTCCTGGTATGTGTTGTCGTAGCTGTTTCGGCCGAAGGAGAATGTGGCATCGAAGAACAGACGCTGCTTGTCGGTGATATTCCAGTCGGCCGATGTCTTTGCGTATGCCGTTGTGTTCCGTTTGCCGGTGGTGCTCTTGGCCGTATTCCTGGCTGCGATGTCGCCGCTGTAAGTCAGGTCTTCCGTGTAGCCGTATTCGGGCGTCCTGTCCTGCGTGATGCCGACCTCACCCGTCAATGCCAGCTGCTCTGCGCGATAGCGGCTGCGGAACACACCGTAGTTGCGCCATTCCTTCAGATGGTCGTAGCGGCTGGTGGTCGTTTTGTGGAAGCGTTTGTCGGTCAGCAGGTCTTCTTCCTTTTCGTCGGTGGCCCCGCGCTCGTTCTTGTAGCCGTTTCCCACAAGCAGCGTGTAGTTCATCTTCTTGTGGTCGAGGCTGGCCAGGATGTTGTTCTCACCTATGACGTGCAGGAAACGGCTGTGGCTTTTTGCTTCCACATAGCCGCCGTAGTCGTAGTGGCGCATGACGAAGTTGACGACCACTTCCTTGTCGGCAAATTTGCCTGTAGGCGTGCTGATGTATTCCACGCGGAGCACGTCCTTGGGCCGTATCTGGTCTATCTCATTCATGTCCACCATGCGCTCGTCGATGGCGAAGGAGATGCCTTTGTTGGTCAGGCTCTTCACCTCGCCGCTGATGCGGTTCACGTCCAGTTGTGGAATCATCAGGTTGTCCAGCAGGCTGATGCCTCCGTTGGCGGCATTGCGCTGACGGCGGTTGGGGATATACACCTCACGGTCCTGTTTGCTGATGTGCAAATCGCCCTCAACAACCACTTCGCCGATGTGTTCGGTTGTTTCCTCCAGCGTGATGTTGCCTACGTCGCCCGTCTCGCAGTTCAGTATCTGGGTTTTGTAGCCCACACAGCTGACGCGTATCTGGAGATGCTGCCTGGTGGTGGGAATCACGAAGTCGCCGTTCTCGTTGCTCACGCCACTGCTGATGGTGGCCGAGTCGCCCACGTTGAGCAGCGTGATGTTGGCGTAGGCGATGGGGCGCTTTCCTTTGTCTATGATTCGTCCGATAAGTTTCAGTTCGGTCTTGAGCATGGCCTCTACGAAGACAAGGCTGTCGCCCTCGACCTTCATGCTGATGGGATAGAAACCGATACATTCGTGGATGGCTTCGGGAATCGTCAGGCGGTCGATGCGTTTTGTCACCTTGTAGTCTTCCAGGTCGTTGTGGATAAAGGCTATTTTGTATTGGCTGGTCGATTTTCGCAGGTCGATGAGCACTTTCGTCAGCGGTTTGTTCCTGTAGTTACGGCTTACAATTTGTGGACTGGCAGTGAGCATGGCGAGGCAGAACAGCAGCAGAAAGGATATTCTCTTCATATCTTCTTTTCCTCTATTTGATAATGATACTGTCGCCCTGCAGGGTGATGTTGATGTGGTCGAAGTGGTTGATTTCGCTGACGACTTCGCTGATATTGCTCCGCTGATTCCATTCGTAATAGAGTCGCAGATGGCGCATCTGCTGTTGAAGGAAGACGGGCGTTACGTTATAGAAGACCGACAGGCTGTCTGCAATCTGCTGCAACTCTGCATCCTCGAAGGTGACAGTTCGCATGGCTGCTCTTTTTTCTTCCTTTTCTCCCACGGTCTGTTTTTGTTCGGTTGGGGTTGTCCGTTCCGTTTGCGGTGCCTGCTCTCCAGCGTCGTGGTGCGATATCATTATTGCCGCAAATGCGAGGCCTGAGATGATCAGTATGCCTGCGAAGGCGGCCGCCATCTTGAGCAGCGGACTCTTGCTTTTCATGGACGTCTGCTGTGGTTCCTCCTCAGCTGGGAAATGCTTCGATGCAAACCGTTTCCAGGCTTCGTCGGTTTCTTCTTTGCCTACGGTTTCTCCGCCGAATACCTCCTGCCACTCTTCGTCGCTGTAGCGGTCGGGATGTTCGGTCATTTCGGTCAGTTTCTTCAGTCTTTCCATGTGAATTGTTTTTTAAGGATTTTCAATGCTTTGTTCAGATGCTTATAGACTGCCACCCGGCTGATGCCAAGGTCGGAGGCGATGTCGGCATATTTCTTTCCTTCGCTGTAGCGGAGCATCATCACTTGTTTGGTCTGTGGCTTCAGCTCGTTTGTGATATAATCGAGGATGTCGTCGAGAGGCAGTTCGGCGTATGCTTCTTCGGCGGCCTCCTGCGTCTGCTGCTGGCTGGCGCGCTCTGCTGCCATTCTGTGGCGGATTCGGTTGAGGCAGGTGTTCCGTACGCTCACCAGCAGGAAACTCTCCACGTGGTTCATGTCGAGTTCCCGCTGGCTGTGCATCAGCGTCTCGAACACGTCGCCCACCACGTCTTCAGCCTCCTCACGGTTGCGGAGCAGTGTGCGTGCGGTGAGCAGCATCCGGCCATAGTGCTTGCGGAACAACAGTTCTATCGTCTTTTTGTCTTGCATCTTTTTTATCTATAGTACAACCGAAAGACTAAAAAGCTAACCATGAAAGAATAAAAAAAACTGTCTCCATCCCTCGTGGGGGATGGGGACAGTTGAAAAAACAATTAGTTGGCTCTTATTTCTCGGGAATCTCCTCGAGGGCTTTCTTCAGCGTGGCCCAGAAGGGTTCGGCCGTGGCCCAGAGGGCGCGCTCGGTGGTGGTGTGAGGTGAGCGGATGGTGGGACCGAACGACACTACCTGCAGATGTGGGTATTTGCCGAGGATGATGGAGCATTCCAGTCCGGCGTGGTCAATCTCTACGGTGGCTTCCTCGCCGTTCTGCTCGCGGAACACTTTCAGCATGTGGTGCAGGATTTCGGAGTCGGGATTGGGATCCCATCCGCCGTAGCTGCCGGCGGTCTCCACCTTCATGCCAGCCATGTTGAAGCAGCTCTCCAGGGTCTTCACCAGATAGTCTTTCATGTCTTCGCGCGAACTGCGACCGAGAATCTTGAAACTGGCCTTGCCTTCGCCGATGTTGATGATGGCGAGATTGGAAGAAGTCTCCACCACTTCGGGATAGGCGGGAATCATGCGCAGCACGCCGTCGTGGCAGCCATAGATGGCATTGATGAGGTTGTCCTGTATTTCCACGGGTACTTCCATCTTCGGGGTTTCCACATCTTCGGCAATAAGTTCTACGCCCGTTTCGATATGACGGAACTGATCGATGAGGTCTTCCTTCCAGTCGGCCACGAGTTCCTTCAGTGCCTCTACGTTTTCCTTGGGGAGCGTGAGCACGGCTTCGGCCTTGAAGGGGATGGCATTACGCATGTTGCCGCCCTGCCAGCAGGCCAGCCGGGCCTCGCATTCCTCGATAGCTTCACGTACCACGCGCACCAGTTGCTTGTTGGCATTGGCACGTCCCTCGTGGATTTCCAGTCCGGAATGACCGCCGCGGAGTCCTTTCAGCGTGATCTTCACGGCAGCATCCTCGGGGTCAGTCTCCACTTCCTGGTAGTCCAGCGTGGCGGTGATGTCGATACCACCGGCAGAGCCAATCACGAACTTTCCCCATGTCTCGGAGTCGAGGTTGAAGAGGATGTCACCCTGCAGTTCACCACCGGGCAGTGCATTGGCACCAAACATGCCCGTTTCCTCGTCGGCAGTGATGAGTGCCTCCACCGGTCCGTGCTTCATGTCTTTGGATTCCATCACGGCCATGATGGCAGCCACGCCCAGTCCGTCGTCGGCGCCGAGGGTTGTTCCCTTGGCTTTCACCCATTCGCCGTCAATCCATGGCTCGATGGGGTCGGTCTCGAAGTTGTGGGTAGATTCGGGAGTCTTCTGCGGCACCATGTCCATGTGAGCCTGCAGGATAACGCCTTTGCGGTTCTCCATGCCGGGAGTGGCCGGTTTGCGCATGACGATGTTGTCTGCGGGGTCTTTAAATACTTCGACGCCAGCCTTCGTTCCCCAGTCGATGAGGAACTGCTGTATTTTCTCGAGGTGTCCGCTTGGTCTTGGCACCTGTGTCAAACTGTAGAAGTTGCGCCAGATACATTCCGGCTTGAGATTTAAGATTTCGTTCATAGTTGATAGTGTTTATAATGATTATTGAATTCTTCTTTTGGAGAATCCGAGTGCGATTACAGACCATATACCGAGAAACACGACGAGAAGTGTCTGGACGGTATGCACGATAAGTACGAAATAGAGGGCCTTGACATCGGCCACGCCGTAGAGAATGAGCATCGTCTTTACGGCGAAATGCCACGGACCCGCACCATTGGGCGTGGGAACAATGACGGCTATTGTGCCTACGATGAATGTCACCAGGGCGCAGCCCAGACCGAGATCCTCCGTGAAATCGAAACAGAAGAACGTCAGGTAATAGTGCAGGAAGTAACTGAGCCAGATGCCGAGGGTGAAAAAGATAAACAGCGGCACGTTCTTCACGTTTTTCATCGAGAGCACACCCTGCCAGATGCCCGTCAGCGTGGTCTTTACCTTATTATATATAGATAGGCGCTTGAGCAGCAGGTGGACGAGCATCAAGGCTGCCATGCCACAAACAGCCGTTACGAAATAACCGGCAGGAGAGAACTTCTGCAGGATGGTATCGATAGAGGTACCCGTCTTTTCAAAGAAAGTGCCGAAGGTGGACATCTCAAACAGGATGGTCAGTCCGGTAATAATCAGCACCAGCAACGAGTCGATAGCCCTCTCGGTGACCACTGTGCCTAGGGCTTTGGGGAAGGACACACCGTCATAGCTTTTTAGCACACCGCAGCGGGCAAACTCGCCAATGCGCGGCACGATCAGCGAAGAGGCATACGAAATGAAGATGCTATGTACGCAGATACTCGTGCGCGGATGTTCGCCTAGCGGCTCCAGCGTCTGCTTCCATCGCCAAGCACGAAACATTTGAGCCAAGATGCCGAACGGGAATGAAAGCAGCATCCACGTCCAGTTCATCTCATGGAGCAGCACGTGGCGGACGCTCCGGAAATCGAATCCCCGGTACATCCAATAGAGAATGGCTCCGCCCAGAAACAAAGGCAGAATAATCCTCGCCGTATAGCTCAAAGTCTTTTTCACGCCCACAAAGGTACTACTTTTTGTCGTACTGTAAGCAAAAAATATCCTAAATTTGACTAAAATCAATTGTTTTGACCTGTGTCAAATAATTGTCGTTTTTACAATTGTTTGCTGTCTTTTTCTTTGGCCGTATGTAAAAACCTGCTACCTTTGCACCCGAAAACAAAAGGATAACAATAGAACTGAAGCCCGCAATCGGGCTGTGATTTAAAAAGGTAAAAAGATTATGTTACAGTTAATGATGACACTCTCAGTTGTAGTTCTGATTGTTGCAAGCCACATGGGACTTACTTCAAAATAAAAACTACCGTTCCCCCAAAAAGGGATGTACAAGAAAAAGGAAGGCGAGTCCTTGTGATCGCCATAGTATAATTAAGGATAACAAAATTAAAGAAAGGAAAAGATTATGGGAATTTTCATGACATTGGCTGTTGCCACAGTGATTTGCATAGCCACCGTTTCTTTCGGAGCATATATCGGAATGAAACTTTAATAGAAAAGTAGAAATTATTTGAAATAGAAAAGGCGAGACCCTGCATATGCAGAGTCTCGCCTTTTTTAAGCCCCCTTTCATACCTCCCCGAGGGGAGACTTTCTGTACTCCCCTCCCTCGGGAGGGGATGGGGGAGGGGTTTCTATCTATTCGCCATCCGATAAATGGCTTTCATCTCTTCAGGGCCAAGTACCTCCAGCGAACCAACGGTAATGCTATAGCCGCGGCTGCACATTTTGGCCATGTGCTCTATATCTTCCTCACTGACGGTTTTGCCTAACAGTTCGCTGATGCAGGTGGGCATGCCTATCTGGCGGTAGAACTGCTCCATGGCTTCCACACCTTTCAGGGCTGTACGCTCTACATCGGTGAAGTCGTTGGCCACTCCCATCACGTTGACGGCAAACTGGGCAAAACGGCGGGCATGGCCTTTCTGGATGCAATAACGGGCCCACGAAGGCCAGATGGCTGCCAGACCGGCACCATGGGTGACGCCGAAAAGTGCGCTCAGCTCGTGCTCCAGGCGGTGGGTGGCAAAGTCTTTCGTCGTGCCACATTCCGTCAGGTCGTTATGAGCCAATGAGCCGGCCCACATGATTTGTGCGCGGTTGCGGTAGTCTTCAGGATTCTTCATTACTTCCAGTGCACAGTCTTTCACCGTGCGCAGCAGTGCCTCGGCAATGGCATCGGTCAGCGTCATGTCCTGTTCGGGTGTGAAGTAGCGTTCCATGGTGTGCATCATGATATCGGTGGCACCGGCTGCCGTCTGATAGGGTGGCAGCGTGAAGGTGCGCTCGGGATTCAGGATGGCAAACTTGCAGCGGCACAGGTCGCTGTTGAATCCGCGTTTGTTTTTATCCTCATCGCGGGTGATTACGCACGAATTACTCATCTCGCTGCCAGCTGCGGGAATCGTCAGCACGGCACCGAGGGGCAGACAGGCTTTCGGTGCAACGCCTTTTCCCCAGAAATCCCAAGGGTCGCCGTCATAGCATACGCCATAGCCGATAGCCTTCGACGAGTCGATCACCGATCCGCCGCCAACGGCCAGAATGAAGTCCACGCCTTCCCTGCGGCACAGTTCAATACCTTCTTTCACTTTGGAGAGCAGCGGATTGGGCACCACGCCTCCCAGTTCCACGTAGGGGATGCCTGCCTCTGAGAGCAGACCGAACAGCTTGTCGAGAAGTCCGGAGCGCTTGGCAGAACCTCCTCCATAATGAACCAAAACCTTTGTGCCGCCGTATTTCTTAACCAGTGCGGCCACTTTTTCTTCCGATTCCTTGCCAAAAACCACCTGAGTGGGGGCGTAGAAATTAAAATCCTTCATTGTAGTGTATTGTTTTTGATTTGTAAGTTCTGTTTGCAAAGATAATGCAAAATTTCGATTAAGCGAAAAGAAAGCGAATGTATTTGCTTTCTTGAGAGAGAGAAATTTATCTAAATGAGTGGAATATCAAAACAAAAAATCCCCCTTTTTTAGGATTATCCCAAATAAATACTTTCGCTAAATCAAAAATTTCGTATCTTTGCAGCAAACTTTTCGAAAAGAAAGTACACATGTTAATTACTGAACACAAAGACACGAAGATACAAAGGGCTGCGCAAAGAAAAACTTTGTGCCTTTGTGTCTTTGTGTTCCATTTATCATATAGAAGTCGATGAAACAAGTAAGACCGAAGAAGAATCTGGGTCAGCATTTCCTGACCGACCTCTCCATAGCCAAGGCTATTGCCGACACGGTGGATGCCTGTCCTGAACTTCCTGTGCTGGAAGTGGGGCCGGGAATGGGTGTGATGACGCAATTTCTGGTGGAGAAGCCCCGTCCGCTGAAGGTGGTGGAGATAGACCGCGAGAGTGTGGCATGGCTCAATGAGCATTTCCCCAAATTGAGAGAGAACATTCTGGGAGAGGATTTCCTGCGCATGGATCTCCAGACTGTTTTCGACGGGCAACCGTTTGTGCTGACGGGTAACTATCCCTACGACATCTCGTCGCAGATATTCTTCAAGATGCTCGACAACAAGGAGCTGATTCCCTGCTGCACGGGAATGATCCAGCGAGAGGTGGCTCAGCGGATGGCCGCTGAACCTGGCTCAAAGACCTACGGTATTCTTTCGGTGCTGATTCAGGCGTGGTACAACGTGGAGTATCTCTTCACGGTGGATGAGCATGTGTTCAATCCGCCACCAAAGGTGAAGAGTGCCGTTATACGGATGACGCGCAATGAAGTTTCAGATCTGGGCTGCGACGAACGCTTGTTCAAGCGTCTGGTGAAGACAGTCTTCAATCAGCGGCGCAAGATGCTGCGTGTATCGCTGAAGCAGATGCTGCCTGCTGATTCCCCATTCTTCACTCTTCACTCTTCACTTCTGACCAATCGTCCGGAACAGCTTTCCATCCCGCAGTTTGTGGAACTCACAAACTTAGTAGCAGCAGCGTTACCCCCGTCAGCAGATAAATAATCTCTCCGCCAGCACCCGCCTGCTTACTGTTTTTTAGAATGCTTTTATTCGTTGAAAATAACTTCACCGAACCGCGAAACCGCCTGGAAACCAATATTTTGAGGTGAAGGGTTGAGAAACGACCCAAACTGGAGACCCACCCCTGCCCTCCCTGAAAGAAAAGACCCACCCCCGCCCTCCCTGTTTAGGGAGGGGGTTATTGCTATCGCAAATAGATATCATTCACGTTTCAGCAATATTAGCTCCCTCCCTAAGCAGGGAGGGTTGGGGGGGGCTTTTATTATTTCGTGTCTTTGTGTTTCATTAAAAAACATTCTTGTCTTATTCTTTTATTTTCTAATAAAAACTAGAGAATTCATTCCTTTCGATGATGTTTTACCTTCCAATCTATCATCAAACGAACTTCAATCTATCATAGAATGGACTCCAATCTATCATCAAACGAACTTCAAAACATCATAGATTGAAGACCAAAACATCATCAAACGGAATACACTACAGTTATCCAAGTGACATAGAAATACGAAGTCTAAATGTATCATTTATGAGACGTAACTCTATCATTTACAATGTCGAAGTGGCACACTTACGAATACCCCGTTAGCAAGACTCCCTCCCTAAACAGGGAGGGCTGGGGTGGGTCTCTTGTTGTGGGTTGTCTTTTAACTCTTCACCGCAATGTCTTGTCATCAAACAAGTTACGCCGCACGGTGAAGTTTTTTTATTTGATGCAACTCTTTAATAATACTATCTCCTGACATTCAGAAATGTATCATCATTCACTTCTCAGAACATTTATAGCGCAAATAATTTGGCCGTTTGGAAATATGTTTGTATTTTTGCCTTCAGAAACGCATAAAACAAGAAAATATGGAACGACAGCATGGACTAAACAATCAGCGGCAGAGTCTCTTTCGAGGGCATCCCAAAATGAACGAGAATCCCTCGTTCACAAGGAAGGAGGTAGAGAATAAATAATGAAAGAATTCTTAAATAGTGAACACTTCTTTTTGATCTTTACAGGTCTTGTTTCTATCGCATACGCTTGGTTTTGGATAAGAAGAATTCACATCAATCTTAAGCCTTATCATAAACGTCAGTATTTTTATATTGTTTTGGCTTTCCTTGTGATAATCTTGGGATTATCTACTTTTTTCATAAAGTTTACCTTGAATTGTCTTTGCGGAGTATATGCTGGAGTGTCGGAATTTATTATTCTATATAATAAATATTTAGAAGATAAGAAAAAGAATATACCATGGCACGACGGAATAATCTATTATACAAACGGTATTGGGATAGGGCTAACATTTATCCTTTTTAGTTTGCATTCTATATTGAAGATCTATTTAGATTAGCCATCAATCACTAATCATAGGGAATCTTATGAACGGGAGCGATTCACCGAAATCATCGGACCAGTCCCCCATAATTCCCTCTGATTATCACAAACTTAGTAACAGCAGCGTTACCACCGTCAGCAGGAAAATGACGGGGATGGCGAGCATCTCTTTTGAAACATAGATGTCCCTATATGGCGGCAAGGCTAAACGCTTTGCTGCTTTTTTGTATAGGAAAAAGATGATAATGGCAAACACGATGCCGAGCATGGCTCCGCAAAGAATGTCGGAAGGGTAGTGGACGCCCAGATACATCCGGCTATAGCAGGAGCCGATGGCCCATAGGAAAGCCGAAAGTGTGACCCATCGGTTTCGCAGGAGCAAAGCCAGGAAAGTAGCCGCGGCAAAGCCGTTGCTGGCATGATTGCTGGGGAAACCGTAGGCACCGCCGCGATAGCCGTTTACATAACTGAGCAGGTCCATCACCGCAGGATCATGGCTGGGCCTTGGACGACAGACGACATTCTTGATAAACGAAGACACCACGAAGTCGCTCAGCACGAACAGCAGTGCCACGCTGCCCACCATCAGCAGTCGGTGGCGCCAGTTGCCTGGACGCAACAGACAATAGACGATGACCAGCATGAAGGGAATCCAAGTCCATTTGTCGGAGTACATGGCCCAGAAGAAGTCGTAACCCGTGGGGCCGTCGAAATTGATGGCCGTCAGCAGGCTGCGGTCGCCCTGGTTGATGGTGTTGAGAATGCTTTCAGTTTCCATGTCTCTTCATTTTTGGATGCAAAGTTAATAATTTTTCTTTGTTTTGTTGCAAATGTCAGATTTAATCTTTATCTTTGCTGAAAAATAACAGCGAAAGTACTTACGCTCAACAAAAAAAGAAATGCTTTTCTTTGTTTTGTCTTCGCTTATTCGTACCTTTGCAATAGAAAAAACCTAAATAACACGAAATATGATTGACGTAAAAGCAACTTTGAGTGAAAGTGAAGAGCGCATGGAAATGGCCGCTCTTTTCTTGGAAGACAGTCTGAACAGAATCCGTGCCGGACGTGCCAACGTGGCCATCCTTTCCGGGGTTCGTGTGAATTCCTACGGTCAGATGGTTCCCCTGAACCAGGTGGCCAGCGTCACATGTCCTGATGCCCGTACGATTGCTATCAAGCCATGGGATCGTAAGGCTATCCGCGATATTGAAAAGGCTATCATGGACAGCGATGTGGGCATCACGCCGGAGAACAATGGCGAAGTGATCCGCCTGGGCATTCCGCAGCCTACCGAGGAGCGCCGCCGCGATTTGGCCAAGCAGTGTGCCAAGATTGCTGAGAAGGCAAAGGTGGAAGTACGCAACGTGCGCGCCGAAATCAAGGACAAGCTGAAGAAAGCTATCAAGGACGGTCTTTCGGAGGATAATGAGAAGGACGCTGAACTCGACCTGCAGAAGATTCATGATAAGTTCATCAAGAAGATTGACGACCTCCTGGCAGCCAAGAACAAGGAGATTATGACCGTATAGTGCGAGGCTTAGTTATCAAGAATACAGGATCATGGTACACCGTCCTCACTGATGACGGTCGTACCATTGATTCTAAAATAAAAGGGAATTTCAGACTGAAGGGCATCCGCAGCACCAATCCGGTGGCTGTGGGCGACAGGGTGCGTATATCCCTGACCGAGTCTTCGGGCGATGAGGCCACGGCTTTCATCACCGAGATTGAAGACCGTAAGAACTATGTGATCCGCAAGGCTTCCAATCTCTCCAAGCAGAGTCATATTCTGGCGGCCAATGTGGATCAGGTTTTCTTGATTGTTACGGTGAATTACCCCGAGACCTCTACCACTTTCATCGACCGTTTTCTGGCCTCTGCCGAGGCTTACCGCATTCCCGTGGTGCTGATATTCAACAAGACCGACCTGCTCTCGCCCGAAGAACTTCATTATCAGGAGATGATGGTGACGCTCTATGAGAATATCGGCTACCAGTGCTTGCAGATATCTGCCATTGAGACACGCCCCGATGCATCCTGTGATGAACGGCTGGAAGAATTGCTCAAAGACAAGATTACGCTCTTTTCGGGCAACAGCGGGGTGGGGAAGTCCACCTTATTAAATAGACTGATACCCGGCGTGGAACTGCGCACGGCCGAAATCAGCGATGCCCACAATACGGGCATGCATACCACCACGTTCTCGGAAATGCTCCGTCTGCCCTTTGGCGGATGGGCTATCGATACCCCAGGCATCAAGGGCTTTGGCACCTTTGACATGGAGCCGGAAGAACTGAGCGGCTATTTCCGCGACATTTTCCATTTTGCCAAAGACTGTCGTTTTTCCAATTGCACACATACCCACGAGCCCGGCTGTGCCGTATTGAAGGCCGTGGAAGACCACTATATTGCGCAAAGCCGCTACCAGAGTTATCTTTCCATGCTGGAAGATAAGGATGAAAGTAAATACCGCGAAGCATTCTGAATGGTCTGAATCTTTATGAAGAAACCGCTGATAGTCCTGATTCCTGCTTTCATAGCCCTGCTTTTGGGGGCTTGCAACCGTTCTGCCGTTGATGCAGAACAGGAAAAGGCTGCTGCCAGGGCTGACAGCATTTATGGGGCAATCACAGACATCGAACGGTTGGAAAGTCTGCGCGACAGCCTGTTGCTGAAGAACGACATCCTGCAACTCACTTTTGTCTATAAGCAGTTAGGGCGTTGCTATCGCAACAACAGCCAGTTTGCTGATGCCCTGCGCACTCACCGGGAAGGGCTGAACTGCTGTTTTGAGCGCAAGGACACGGTGGAGATCGTCAGGGCTTATAATCAGCTTGGAACAGATTACCGACGGATGGGAATGACCGAGGAGGCCGCGCAGAACCACTATCAGGCTTTGGAACTTTGCGAGAAGTATTCCGATAAAAAATCGTATGCTGCCCGTAAGAATCGCGTGACGTCGCTCAACGGTCTGGGCAATATGTTCCTCTCACTCAAGGAATTGCATCTGGCCGACAGCCTTTTCCGTCTGGCATTGGAAGAAGAGAAGAGTCTGGGGAGCCATAACGGACAGGCCATCAACTATTCCAACTTGGGCAATATCTTCGAAACACAGAATCAGTTGGATTCAGCCCGCGTCTATTACCAGTATTCCATGGCCCACAACCGCGAAACTAATAGTGAGTTGGGCATCAGTCTGTGCCATATCAATTTCGGACGTCTTTACGAGAAACAGAAACAGTGGTCGCAGGCTCAGAAGGAATACCGCCAGGCCTATGACATTATGAAAGACCACAGCGACCGGTGGCACTGGCTGGAATCGGTGTCAGCATTGGCCAATATCAATATCCTGCAAGGGAAGTTTGATGAGGCCCGGCGCTATATCGACGAAGGTGATCAGGTGGCCACCGATATCGGCTCTGTCACCCATCTGGCTGAAATGAATAGGCTGCGTTGTCAAGTCTATGAGCAGCAGGGACGTTATTCTGAGGCTTTGGCTGCCATGAAACTATATCAGCAACTCAATGACAGCGTGAACAGTCCTGAGAAACTGCTCGGCACGCAGAATTTCCGTGTCCGCTATATCGATGAGCATTACAAGGGTGAGATCAAGAATATCGAGGATACCAATCGCGAAGAGAAGCGGTTGATGCGCTTTTTCCTGATTGGCAGCGGCTTGATGCTGCTGCTGATGCTGGTGGCCCTGTTTATGTTGCAGCATTCCCTGCGTGTGCGTTCAAGGAATATGGAGATGGAAAAACAACTCGAACGCTCACGCTCCGATTTCTATCGCAACCTCACCCATGAGTTCCGCACACCGCTCACCGTGGTGATCAGTACCGGAGAACAACTCTTAAGCGAACACCAGCCGAAGGCTGCCACCCTGGCTTCTATGGGAGAAGCTTTGAGCCGTCAGGGAAAACGGATGCTCAACCTGGTCAATCAGTTGCTCGATATTGCCAAACTCCGCAGCGAAGTGGAACAGGTGGACTGGCGCCATGGTGATATCGTAACTTATGTGAAGATGCTTGTGGCCAGTTTCCAGTCGCAGGCAGAAAGCCTACAGTTGGATTTGCGCTATACGCCTGCTGAGCATCGCGTGGAGATGGACTTTGTGCCCGACTATATAGATAAGGTGTTCTCGAATCTGATTTCCAACTCTTTCAAGTTCACGCCAGCTCATGGCTATGTTCATATCAAGTCGAAAACAGCTGACGATCATATCCAGTTTGAGGTTGCTGACAACGGATTAGGTATCTCTGAAGCTGATATCGACCATATCTTTGATGAATTCTATCAGGGGAAACCAGGGCCGGAAACAATCGGATCGGGAATCGGACTGGCTCTGGTGAAGAGTATCGTCAGTGCCATCGGCGGTGAGATTGAAGCCGTCAGAGGCTTGAAGACCGGAACTATATTTGTGCTGCGCATTCCCCTTCATCATGGAGAGGGGAACTGGAAACCGCTGGATGTGGAGGACGTGAGACAGTCTGTTGATAATGGCGAATCGCTACTTACTGCCGACAGCGAAGAGGAAAGCATGCCCGAAAATGTGCCAATCGCTTTGGTTGTCGATGATGAGCCCGACGTGTCTTATTATATAGGTCTTCAGCTGAAGAATCAATACCGGGTGTTTTATGCCAAGGATGGACAGGAGGCGTTGGAGAAAGCCAAGGAACTCTTGCCCGATGTGATTATAACCGATCTGCTGATGCCTCGCATTGATGGCTTTGAGTTGTGCCAGTCGGTGCGCAGTTCCGAGTTGCTCAATCATATCGCCGTCGTGGTGCTTTCTGCTCGTGGTGGCGATGAAGACCGTATCAGGGCTGTTGCCGAAGGCGCAGATGCTTTCCTTGCCAAGCCGTTCAATGGCGAAGAACTGCGTGCCATCGTGGCACGCCTGTTAGAGAATCGCCGCGTGCTTCGCCAGCGTTACTCGCAGGCTATGCTCGCTGGTAAGCAGGATGAAGTTCCAATCGCGCAGTCGGATGCGGACTTCCTTGCCAAGTTGGTCCATGAGATTGAAGCACAGATGAGCAAGGGAGAGGTTTCCGTTCAGACGATGGCCAATCATCTTTTCATTAGCCGTTCTCAGTTGGCCCGGAAGGTGCAGCTCATTACGGGTATGAATACCTCCGAGTATGTGATGCGTATTCGTATGACAAGGGCTCGCCGTCTGCTCGAAGAGGGGCATCTAAGCATCAGTGAGGTGGCTACCCGTTGCGGTTTTACAGACCAAAGTTATTTCACCCGCATGTTCAAAAAGACCTATAATCTTACACCTACGCAGGTAAAGAAGACTATAGTTTGACAAACCGTTTTGTACTTTCCAAATTCTTGATTTATAGCCGTTTGGACAAATTGTATGCGCGATTTGTCCTAATTGTCTAATTCATTTTGACTCCAATTTAATAATTTTTGGTAGCATAGTCCAAAGCCTTTTTGAGATTTGGACTACTTTTGCACTCAGAAAGTAATAGTTATTATTATAAAGAAAGTTATTATTATAAAGAAATCATAAAGCTAATAGTTGACTACTAAAAAAACAATCAGGGGCGGCTTCTTGCAAAAGGCAGGAACCGTCCCTGATTCTATTTCGTACTAATTTGAGGGCGCTACTATTTGATGGTAATCGTGTATTCTGATAGGAAGGATGCTCCGGGTTGCAGATGATTCATCAGATATTTCTGCCGGAAGTCGCCGCTGTATTCCACCTTATCATGAATACCATACCACGGCTCAATGCAGACGAAAGGCGCATGCTTGCCGTAGGGGGCCCAGATGCCCACGCAGGGCGTCTTCATATCTACGGTCACAGACGGTTGTCCGTCTTCGTCGAGCAGAGCCACCTGTTTCACCTGACTCTTATCGATGATCACGCAGTCCTCCTTGAAACTGTCCTCCGTAAAATGCCAGATGCCGTCCTTGCTACCCACGTCGAAACGTCCGGGGATGATGCAGCCCTTCATGTTGCCGATCAGCCGTTCCAATTTGCCCTTGTTGTCGAAGCGGACGGTGCCCTTCACCTCGTCGCCCTCTTTCATTCCGGGAATCATGAATGCCGGATGACCGCCTATCTGGAAATGAATTTCGTTGTTATCGGTGTTGTGCACATGCCATATCACGTGAATCTTGTTGCCGTCCAGCCGGTAGGTGATGCTCAGCATGAAATGATACGGATAGCAGCGGTGTGTTTCGGGAGAGTCTTCCAGCGCAAAGGTCACTTTCGTGTCAGTCTTGTTGATGAGTTTGAAGTCCATGTCGCGGGCAAAACCGTGGCGCGACATTTTGTACTCATATCCGTCCAGTCGGTAGCAGTCGTCCCACAGTCCGCAGACTATCGGGAACAGGATGGGTGAGCGGCGTCCCCAGTATTTCGGGTCGCCCTGCCATAGATATTCTTTTCCTTCAGCATCCAAGATGCTCTGCAGCTCGGCACCGTGTTCCGATACCACGATCTGCAATTGTTCGTTCTTCAGTATTTCCATAAGTGTGGGTTATTGAGTTTATGAGTTATTTTGTCAAAATTGTAGGGTCATGGTTCTTTCTTGCCGATACGCTTGGTTGCGCTGATAGCACCTGTGGGGCATACCAACTGACAGAGATGACAGCCTACGCATCGCTTGCCTTGAATGCGCGGCTGACGGTCTTTGCCGAAGGTGATGGCCTGATGTCCACCGTCCATGCACGACGTGTAGCAGCGTCCACAACCGATGCAACGGTCGCGGTCAATCTTGGGGAACACGATGGTCTCGCGGTCCAGATCGGTGGGGGTAATGAAGCGTGGCAGTTCTTCGCCCATGAGGTCGGCCAGTTGAGTGATGCCGCGCTTCTGCATGTAATGCTGCAGTCCCAGTATCAGGTCGTCAATTATTCGGTAGCCGTACTGCATGACGGCAGTACATACCTGCACGTTGCGGCAGCCCAGCTGAATGAACTCCAGCGCATCGCGCCATGTCTCGATGCCGCCTATTCCGCTGAACTGGATGTTTTTCATGATGGGATTCTTGGCCATTTCCAGAATGTGGCGCAGGGCAATGGGTTTCACGGCCCGTCCTGAATAGCCAGAAATGGTCTTTTGTCCGGACACGGCACCGCGTTCGCCCATAGTGACCGACTTGATGGTGTTGATGGCCGAAATGGCATTGGCTCCGGCAAAGTAGGCTCCCATGGCTGGCTGGTTGACCTGCGTGATGTTGGGTGTCATTTTCGGAATGACGGGAATACTCACGTTGCGTTTCACGTAGGCGGTGTAGAATGTAACGAGTTCGGCGTTCTGTCCCACGTCGCTGCCCATACCCGCCAGTCGCATCTGTGGACAAGAGAAGTTCAGTTCCACGGCATCCACCTTAGCTGCTTCGGCCATCTTTGCCAGTTCAATCCATTGTTCCTCAGTCTGCCCCATGATGCTGGCTACGACAATTTTCTTGGGGTAGTTCTCCTTCAGTCGGCGCAGGATGTCGAAGTCCACGTCGGCCGGATTCTCCGAGAGTTGCTCCATGTTGCGGAAACCGAAGAAATCAGTTGTTCCGCCATCGCTCACGGCATCGAATCGCGGCGACACCTCGCGGATGTCGTCCAGACAGATTGTCTTGTAGAATACGCCTGCCCATCCCGCTTCGAAAGCTCTCGCCACCATTTCATAGTTGGTGCAGACGGCGGAAGAAGCGAGGAAGAACGGATTCTCACATCGGATGCCGCAGAAGTCTATCTCCAGCGAAGGCAGAGGCTTTTCCGCATCATTCCCGGCAATCCCCTTGAGCATCTCCCTGATACGGATGGGACGGTCGTAGTGGATGCAGGCTTCTTCGGCGGCCAGCAGTTCGTCATCGCTGCAAGCAGCCACCCATCGGTGTGCCATCTCCGCGTTGTCGAAACGGATGGCGCGGATAGCCCTGGCAGGATCTCCGTTCTTGCAAACACGGCTGCATGGCGCATCGGTGCAGAGCAGGCATCGGCGTGCCTCGTCTTGTATGTTAATTCCTCTCTTCATACTTTGGCATTTTTAGTTAAAACATATTTCCTCCCATTCGGATCATTTCTGCAAAGATAATGTTTTTCCCGGAATTATGCAAATATTGTAAAGCAAATTCCAAATTGTTTGCTTTTAGTCATAAAGCTTGGTTCTTTCCTTCAGCCTTAGAAAGCGACGCAGAAGGGACATGACCCCCCACTCCCTTGGGGATGCGTATTTTCTGATGCGATACACTTCTTGGCCGCATTCATCCTCATAAGTAACCAGCGAAACCGTTTTCAGGTTGACTTTCTGCCAACTTTCCAGGTGGCATCCAGATTCCAGTAGGATAAACCGGTCTTTGCCGTCTTTCCTTTTCAAATATAGTGACAAACCCTCCTGGCTGGGCACTACAATAGCACGCCTGTAAACTCGCCTTTCCTGACGGGTAAATTGGCGAACTGACTTTTCATGAAGCGATTCCTGAAAGATGACTTGTGGATTAATTGCAGGCGTTGCCTTGGAAGGAATGATCACCGCTGCAATCAGTTTGTGGTGTCTTTCTTCGTATTCCAATCCTAACGATAAAACCAAGTAGACGTCGGAAAGACTTTCCAACGCGTCTGGATTCTGATTGATATATGCATAGAAATAAGGGTCGGTAACGGAAAAATCGTAGGTCACGCCATTATACCTGAAGGTCATGAAATATTTTGCCCGAGCCTTAGTGGGATCAAGATGAAACGAAAAACTTTCCGGATGAATCAGCATCAATGAATAATCTCCCCGGTTGTAGGCGTCGATTGAAATAGAATATTCTGAATCATAAAACAACACAGGGTGAACATAGTCGGCCAGTTGCCACATCACTTCTGGATAAGGAAGTACCTTCCCGATGGGGAACATACTGTCGAAATAGGCATCTTCGCTATGCGCGTATTGAGGACACGGAATGACGTCTGTTATTTTGACAATAGAAAGCAGAGGCAGGAAATGGGCATCGCCTTCGGGAATCTCACCGTATTCCGTATGCCTGTCAATAGGGCGAATCCAAATAGGTTTCCCTGTTGTATCCTTTCTAACACTCCATCGATTATCAGCATCGATGTCGATTTCAACGCCAGCTACGCATCGTCCGCCTCGTTTATATGAGTTTGCCAAACAAATGAAATGCTTGTCCATCAGTCGTAATATTCTTCGTTCTCAGTCCTGAAACCTATTTCTTTGTTCTTTAGCCGGTATGCGTCATTTAATTGCTGCATTGCGGTGTATGAGCCGAAAAGCTCGTCAATCTCTGGCAGCACTCGCTTTTTGGCTTTCAGGTATTGTTCCACCATTTCCCGTTCCAGACTCTTATGACTCACGGACGTGCCGTCGCTCAGGATATGATTCACGACCAATCCGTGCGTATGAAAATAGCGGGCCACAAGAGCAAAGCGGTGGCATGTCAGCGGGTTTGCTTCCGAGCACATCAGCGTCACATGCTGGTAGTCGTTCAGAATCTTTTGCATTCGTGTGATGCCTTGTTGAAAAGAATCCGTATCTACAGCCTTCTCGAAGTCAACTTGTCCTGTATCATCCAGGCTGTCAAGACGTCGTGCTCCAAACTCTTGTCCCATAAACACGTATGCAATACCTTTCCCCCGCAGAAAGGAATCCAATGCTTCTTGGTTGAACTGCGGATTATAGTTGCTTGCAGGTATGCTCCTCACATCTATCAGGCAATCCACATGATAGGACTGTAGTAGTTGCAAGAATCTTTCCTGTGAATGGTTAGAATGTCCGATTGTGTATAGAATCATGCAGGCAAAGATAGATAATAATTTCCGAAGTTCCAATTTTTGGGACTATAAATGCTGAAACTCCGATAAAACTACTTCATTTCATGTTTACGTATAGAGATTATTTTTGATTTAGGGGTGTAAAGGTGCCACATCGCTGATAAACGAGAAAAAATCTATATAATAAACATGAAGATTCTGTATATGCGTTGCTTTATGTCTCTTCGGGCCATGAAGTTAGGCTGCATTCGGGAAAAAATCAAAATAAATTTTGTTTTTTCCGCTCATTTGCACTAACTTTGCCCACATGAAAGACGAAGAACTTCAAGACAAGCGAATAGCGGTGCTGCTCTCGGGCGGCGTGGATAGTTCGGTGGTGGTCTATGAACTGGCCAGCCGCGGACTGCATCCCGACTGTTTCTATATCAAGATTGGACCGGAGGAAGAGGAGGAATGGGACTGCTCTTCGGAGGAGGATCTGGAGATGGCAACGGCTGTGGCTCATCGCTTTGGCTGCCGACTGCAGGTGGTGGATTGCCATAAGGAATACTGGAGTCAGGTAACGAAATACACAATGGACAAGGTGAGGGCGGGATTCACGCCTAATCCCGACGTGATGTGCAATAGGCTGATTAAGTTCGGGGCCTTCGACGAGAAGATGGGGCACGACTACGACCTCATTGCCACGGGCCATTATGCGCAGACGGAGTGGATAGACGGGCAGAAATGGCTCACCACGAGTCCCGACCCCGTGAAGGACCAGACGGATTTTCTGGCGCAGATATACGACTGGCAGCTTCGCAAGGCTTTGTTTCCCATTGGTCATTACATGAAGGACGAGGTGCGGCAGATTGCCGAACGCGAGCACTTGGTGAATGCCAAGCGCAAGGATTCGCAGGGCATCTGCTTCCTGGGCAAGATTAAGTATAATGATTATATAAAGAGGTATCTCGGCGAGAACCCCGGCGACGTGCTGGAACTGGAAACGGGCAAGAAGATTGGCGAGCACAAGGGCTTGTGGTTCCACACCATCGGCCAGCGCCACGGATTAGGCTTCGGCGGCGGTCCGTGGAATGTGGTGAAGAAGGATGTGGAGAAGAACGTGCTCTATGTGACCAAGGGCTACGAGCCGAAGAAGGCATGGAGCAAGGAGTTCCGGTTCCATGATTTCCATCATCTCACTCCAGCTGAGTTGCCCACGGAGGTGACGTTCAAGATCCGCCATACACCGGAGTTCCATCAGGCCCGTCTTGAAAAGACGGCTGAAGGTTGCTACACGGTCTTTTCGGATTATCTCATTCAAGGCGTTGCTCCCGGTCAGTTCTGCGTCATTTATGACAAGGAGCATCACCGCTGTTTCGGGTCGGGTGAGATTACTGTTTAGTTTAGAGTTTAGAGTGTAGAGTTTAGAGTTATGATTACTTTCGGAGGCAGATTTCTGCGTAGATTCCGGGCGTGCACGGTTATCATAACTCTACATTCTACACTCTACATTCTCCATTAATTCCCTCCATCTTTCGCAGAGTTCGGGCATGCCGCTCAACACGATGTCGGCACCGGCTTCCCAAAGCGTTTCGTCGGGCAGGATGCCTGTGTTGATGGCGATGGTAAAGGCTTGGGCGGCATTTCCGGCCTTAACGCCCAGCGGGGCATTCTCTACGACGATGGTTTCCCACGGACGCACACCGCATTTCTCCATACCCATCAGGTAAGGGTCGGGTAGGGGCTTGCCGCGTTTCACGTCGTAGGCCGTCACCAGGCGTTCTTCGGTTACCCTCGGAAATTCCTTGAGCAGACGGTTGATAAGTGGACGCTGGCCACTTCCCGTCACAATGCAGATGGTGAGTCCGTCGCGATGAATCTTCTCGTGCAGTTCCAAGGCTCCTTCCATTACCTGCGCCTTGGGCAACAATCCGAATTGACGGGTTTTCTCATCGTACATTCGCTGGGCTTCTTCCAGCGTGATGATTTTTCCCTTTTGCGCTTTCACCAGATTACGGATGGTGTCGATACCGCGTGCTCCCTCGGTGGCGTAGGCATCCGCTTCGGTCATCTTCAGACCGAAGGAAGCCATCGACCGCTGCCAGGCAATGGCGTGGTTGGGCATGGAGTTCATCAGCACCCCGTCCATATCAAAGAGAACGGCTTTGGGCGTGAAAGCCGCAAAGCCTGTTCTCTGAAGATATCGGAAAACGACCCCCTCCAACCTCCCCGAGGGGAAACCCACCCTAACTCCCTCCCGAGGGGAGGGATTATTAATACCTGCCTGTTCAGTTTCTATTTCCCCATCCCTTCGGGAGGGGGGTAGGGGGTGGGTCTTCATTTCTCTTTTGCCAGTCTTTCCTTGATGGCCTTTGAGTCAGCCTCATAGCCGGGCTTGTCGAGCAGGGCGAACATGTTCTTCTTGTAAGCCTCCACGCCGGGCTGGTTGAACGGATTCACACCGAGCACGTTGCCGCTGATGCCGCAGGCAATCTCGAAGAAATAGATGAGCTGTCCGATGTAGTAGGCGTTCAGTTCGGGAACGGAGATGCGGATGTTAGGCACGCCGCCATCCACGTGAGCCAGACGAGTTCCCAGTTCGGCCATCTTGTTCACTTCGTCCACGCGCTTTCCAGCCAGGAAGTTCAGTCCGTCGAGATTCTCCTCGTCGTTGGGGAAGAGTACCTTCTTGTTGGGCTGCTCAATGGAAATAACGGTCTCGAAGATGGTGCGCTCACCGTCCTGAATCCATTGTCCCATGGAGTGAAGGTCGGTAGTGAAATCCACGCTTGCGGGGAAGATGCCCTTGTGGTCCTTACCCTCACTCTCGCCGTAGAGCTGTTTCCACCATTCGCTCATGAAGTGCAGCTTGGGCTGGTAGTTCACCATGATCTCAATCTTCTTGCCAGCCTGATAGAGACCGTTGCGCACGGCAGCATATTGGGCTGCGGGATTCTCCTCGAAGGCAACGTCCTGACCGCAGGCTTTCTCCATGTCCTGTGCACCTGCCACCAGTTGCTTGATGTCGAATCCGGCCACGGCGATGGGCAGCAGACCTACGGGAGTGAGCACAGAGAAGCGTCCGCCCACGTTGTCGGGAATGATGAAACTCTTGTAGCCTTCTTTATCGGCACATGTGCGGGCTGCACCACGCTTGGCATCCGTCACGGCCACGATGACCTTCTTGGCGAATTCCTTACCACACTGGTCCTCACACTGCTTCTTCAGCAGACGGAAAGCCAGGGCAGTCTCGGTGGTCGTTCCACTCTTTGAGATATTGATGACACCGAACTTCTTACCCTTCAGGTAGTCGGTCAGTTCGGCCAGATAGTCTTCACCGATGTTGTTTCCGGCAAACAGGATGGTGGAATTGCTCTTGTCGCCCACGAGCCACTGGAAAGAATTGCTCAGGGCCTCAATCACGGCCTTTGCACCAAGATAGCTGCCGCCGATACCGGCTACCACCACGGCCTCGCAGTTCTCGCGGAGCACCTGTGCCGATGCCTCCACCTCAGCGATGAATTCGGGCGTGATGCTTGATGGCAGATGGAGCCATCCTAAAAAGTCGTTACCTGGGCAGGTGCCCTCTTCCAAAGCTTTTTGCGCAGCTTTCACCTGTGGTTCAAAAGCCTTCACGGCTCCAGCCTCCAAGAAGCAAGCAGCCTTTGTGATGTCAAGTTTGATGTTGTTCATAATTGTGATTGAAGTTATTATTAAGTTTATGATTTGGATGCAAAGATAATGTAATTGCGCGGAATATCAAAATAAAACACATTTTTATTTAATTAACGGGCTTTTTGGCTATATGTAACCGTTTTGTAACACCCTTTTCTTTTGTAAAACGGAGATTATTTATACCTTTGTATGCGAAATCACAATATCTGACTTTATGACTATCAGTATTTTTTTTAAACTCTTGGGTTCGCTGGCGCTGCTTATCTTCGGTATGAAGATGATGAGCGAGGCGCTTCAGAAGATGGCGGGTCCGAGTCTCCGCCACGTGCTTGCAAGGATGACAGCCAATCGTTTTTCTGGTATTCTCACCGGTGCGCTGGTGACCTGTGCCGTGCAATCGTCGTCGGCAACCACGGTGATGACCGTTTCGTTTGTTTCGGCAGGACTGCTCACGCTGGCCCAGGCCATCTCTGTTATCATGGGTGCAAACATCGGCACCACGCTCACGGCGTGGATCATGTCGCTGGGATATAATGTGGATTTGTCGAACGTGGTATTCCCTGCCTTCTTGGTGGGAATGACGCTTATCTATAAGAAACGTCACCGAGTGGTGGGCGATTTCCTTTTTGGACTGGCATTCTTGTTCTGGTCGCTGGTGATGCTCAGCGGCGTCGGCAAGAGCATGGACTTGGAGCATAATCCTGATGTGGTGGCATTCTTCTCGTCGTTTGATACGGGCAGCTATCTTACCATCCTGATCTTCCTGGCCGTGGGTACGCTGATCACGTGTATCGTGCAGTCATCGGCTGCCGTGATGGCCATCACCATTCTGCTCTGTTCCACGGGCGTTCTGCCCATCTATCTCGGTATAGCCTTGGTGATGGGTGAGAACATCGGTACTACGGCCACAGCCAATCTGGCAGCCCTCGGCGCCGGTTTGGAGGCCCGCCGTGCTGCATTGGCCCATCTGGTGTTCAATGTGTTTGGCGTGTGCTGGGTGCTCTGTGTGTTCTATCCCTTCGTGGATATGGTGTGTAAGCTGGTGGGCTATAACCCCGCGATGAGCGGACAGACCGCGCTGTTGCCCATCGTGCTCTCGTTGTTCCATACCTGTTTCAACGTGCTCAACACGGCTCTGCTGCTTCCTTTCATCAAGCAGATGGAACAATTGGTATGCCGTCTGCTGCCCGAGGGCAAGGAAACGGAACGGAAGCCCGCCGTGCTCCACTTCATCGATGGCGGACTGATGGCTACGCCCGAAATCTCGGTACTTCAGGCACAGAAGGAGACCGTCCATTTTGCCGAGCGCATGCAGCGTATGTTCGACATGACGCGCAGCCTGCTCGACGAGAAAGACAAGAAGGAGTTTGCCCGTCTTTTTGAGCGCGTCAGCAAATATGAAGAGATTGCCGACAGCATGGAAATTGAGATTGCCACCTATCTTGAAAAGGTCAGCAACGAACGGCTCTCTGACGATACGAAGGGAAAAATCCGATCCATGCTCCGTCAGATTGGAGAGTTGGAATCCATCGGTGATGCCTGTTTCAAGATGGCACGCACCCTTAACCACCAGCGGGAGGAACGCGAAGACTTCACGCCCCAGCAGTATGCCCGTCTGAACGAGATGCTGCGCCTTGTGAACGAGTCGATCACGCAAATGATGGTTGTCGTAAGCGGCCGCATCGAAAATGTCTCGATAGAACCTTCAATCGCGATTGAAAAAGACATCAACCTGCTGCGCGATCAGGTGAAGCTGGAAAACGTGAAGGATGTGGACGACCACGCCTATTCCTACGCTTTGGGTTCGCTCTATATGGATCTTATAAACGACTGCGAGAAACTGGGCGACTACGTGATGAACGTCGTGGAGACACGTCTCGGCAAGCGCTATCTCACCTTTCAGGGCCTTCATGTAAATCTTGACAAGAAGACCGTCTCCGTAGATGGTTCTCTGGTCAGTCTGACGCGCACGGAGTTCGACTTGCTGAGCATGCTGCTCCAGAACCGTGGACAGGTATTCTCGCGTCAGCAGTTGATGGAAAGCATCTGGTCGGGTGTCATTGTCACCGAGCGCACTGTTGACGTGAACATTGCCCGTCTGCGGAAGAAGATAGGCCCATACGCCCAGCATATAGCCAACCGCCAGGGTTACGGCTATTATTTCGACGAAGACATCATCGAAAGCCCTGCGGAACAGCAGGCATAGGCTATCTTAGGGCTTTTTCCCATATTTCATAACTCGCTCGTCGCTGATTACTCCCTGCCAGTTCATGCCGAAAGCGAAGTCGTAGGTGTGCCCGTCGGCATCCTGATAGCAGCGCATGTCGCGCGGCACGTCCTCCAGTTGCTCTTCCACCGTCTTCATGTCGGCAGGCATCTGCATGGGCAACAAGGCTGAAGGTTCTGCCTTTCCGCTGATAATGTCGAGCAATGCCTGATGCTGCACGTTGAAGGACACCAGAATGGCATCGGCAAAGGGTTCAATTTCCGAAAGCACCACCGGACGGCCTGTCTCCAGAACCACGATGACGGGCTTTTCGCCCATCTCCTTCTTCGTGTTCCTCACCAGCAGCATGTCATCGCGGTTGTAGGTCTTTACCGTTTTGCCCTTGAAACTCCGGTTGGTGAATTTCTCCATGGGGTCGCCGCCGGCAATGCTCACGGCGCGAGCATGGTCAGCCGTGTAGTCGTCGTATTGCAGGCTATAGGGTACGTAACCATTGCCGCCGTTCTTCACGTCAGCCGTGCTATAGCCGAAACCGGCGCTGGGTTCTTCTATCAGACAGATGGCAAAGTCGGCTTCTCCCGGTTCTTTCACCACTTCGAAATACTTTCCCACCAAGGCGAGGTCGATGGGCTCCACCGTCTTTTCCTCCGAGATGCCGCCCCAGAGGCCTGGGATGGCGGGGAAGTGGCGCTTGGGAACATACACCTTCTTTTTCTCTTTCACGGGAAGCGTCTGGTTACTGTGGTTCTTCAGCATCACGACAGATTTCAGCTGGGCCTCGTAGCCCGCTTTCATAAATTCAGGATTACCCACGGTTTTCTGCGACTCGGCAGGGTCTAAATATGGATTTTCAAACAGTCCGACGCGGAACACATTGAGCAGCAACCGGCGTGCCGACTGCTCGAAACGCTCGCGGGCACTTGCCTCGCCCTGTTCCTTTGCCCACATCTTGTAGGCCTCTATTACGGGACCAATCTCGTTGTTGCCACCGAATTGGTCTACGCCTGCCTGAAGAATCTTGTAGTGGCGCTCGGTCTCAGTAAGCGCTTCCGCTCCCCAGGGCTTGCCGCCCCTCGGACTGTCGAGCACCTTCATGTCCTTCGTGATGCCCCAGTCGGTGCAGACCACTCCCTCAAACTTTGCTTCGTCGCGGAGTTGTTGCTGAATGAGCCAGCGGCTATAGCTGCCGCCCACGTTCTCGCCCGATGGGTCTTGATTCCAGAGAATGCTATAGATGGGCATCACGGCCGAAGCCATCTCCGTGCCACCTTTCAGCCGGAAAGCGCCCTCCGCGAACGAACGTTTATGCATGGCCAGGTTCTTGCCTGGATATACGGCATTTTTTCCAGAGGCAAGATGAGAGTCGCGACCGCCCTCCTGAGCCCCGTATCCATACCAGTGTTTCACCATCGCATTGACGCTCTTCGTGCCCCATCCTTTGGTCTCGGGAGTTGTCTGGAACGCATCGCAGTAGGCCTGCGCCATATCCGTGGCCAGTTGAGGGTCTTCTCCGAACGTTCCGTTGAAACGAGTCCAGCGGGGATCCGTGGCGATGTCCACCTGGGGCGAAAGGGCTGTGGCAATGCCCAGCGCGCGATATTCCTCGGATGCTATCTCGCCGAAACGATAAACTAATTGCGGATCGAACGTGGCAGCCAGTCCGAGCGAAGTAGGCCAGAGTGAAATCTGCCCGCCCGCTCCGGCATTATATTCGGTCGTGGCCTTGGCTTCATGGCGCGGGTCGGAGCTGGTGTTGGCAGGAATGCCGTGGTCGAGTGCTTCCACGTAGGCCTGCATATTGTTGTTCCAGCGGGCAGCCACCTCAGGACTCTCCACGCCCGTCATCAGTACGGCCCGCAGATGGTCGTCGCGCAAGAATTTCTTCTGGTCGTCGGAGAGGTCGGAAGGTTTGGCTCCGCTTTCCTTAAACGACTTCCCGCCGTAGGTGGATTCTCCGAACCCCATGTGCGAAACCATCGGCACCGACTGATGACTGCTGTAGAGCATCAGTCCGGCAATCTCCTCCACCGAGAGTTTCTTTGCCAGGTCTGCGGCCCGTTCCTGAGCCGTCAGTCGCCAGTCTTCGTAGGCATCCAGCGAGTCATTACGGTTCAGATCCTTGAAGGCATACCCGTCTTCGGTCAGTATTTTAACGCCCGACTGCGGCGAATAGCCCAATGTTGGCCCACCCTTTTGTGTGACCAGCATGAAAGAATCCACTTGCCTTTCCGTCCATTTCTGTCCGTTGCAGGCTGTAAGCGCAAAGAGTGCGCCGCCCATCGCCAGTAAAGTAACAGCTTTTGTAGTTTTCATTTTTCGGTTCGTATTTTTATATTGTCAGGTAATTCGGCAGCAAAAATAAGCATAATTTTTGAATTATGATCTGTCAGGTGGGAAAAAGTAATTGGTTTTACCCTGTGCTTATTCTATAAAGTGCCTTCATATAATCGCAACTTGCTATCTTTCAGTTGTTTACGTATGAAGCCGTGCCTTCATACGCCTTCATGCCGTTTTCACGAAGCCTAAAAGCGTTTTACTGCCAAAAAGATTATCTTTTCATGCGGTTTTGATGATGAAATGGAAGTGGATTGATGATATATTGCTTACCGATTCTTAATGAATCGGCACTCAATACATAATCTATTTCATACTAATCTATTATCAATTTCCAAATTCCTTTTATGAAACCGACTGAAGGCGCGCCTTCAGTCGTAATCCATTTTCTATCAATCGTTTATGTGATTATGAAGGCGTGAAGGCCTTCCTGAAAAGTCCATTAGGAGAACTTAATAAACGCTTTTCCCATAAATGATGCTAACGAAAGGTGTACAGCAAGTCTATGTAATCGTTGATTAATTGAAAATTATCACAAAACAAAATAACGCTTAGTGGAATCACCAGAATTATTATAATAGGTTATTACAATAATCTTTTATACTGGCCGACTCCATGGAATTCCCAGTCGGCAAAAAGTTACCTTTATGGCTTGTAGGTCTATTTGAGGTAACAACCCTGCCTGTGTTTATGCGCGCGAAGGCTTACAGTCACTTACGTTCCTCATATGGGAGCATTCAATTACAGCTTGTTTCAAATGGGGAACAGACATAAGAAAGCAGGTGGAGAGACTCCGAGTGTCCTTCCACCTGCCGTAATCCGCTTTATTCACAAAGAATAGGACGAACGCTATGTCTATATAGGAGTGAATAATTAATAGCCTCTAGATATACTTTACCAAGTGAATGATTAGAATCAAAAGAGAAAACACTTGACTGTGAATATAAATAATGACCGTCCACATTAGGTGGTGAACTATTTCCCAGTTGGCCGCTTGAAGTTAAAATTCTTGCTGCAGGTAAAAACAGACCTTTTTCTAAGTCTTCATCAGACAATTCCACAGATTGTTCATAAGTACTTGTAATTCTGCTTCCATTGGGTGTCGTAAAAAGAACACCATATACTTTTTTATTCCCTACCATATAATACCCCCATTGATATGACGCTTCATACAATAATAACTTCACATGGGCAAGTGTTGGCAAGCGATACTGTTTATTTGAAACATAGTATGCCAAATCACCTCGATTAGCCCAATCCGCATTAACTGTAGTTGTCCAATCATCATCAGAACTGTCGTCATAATAATAGAAGATTTTGCCACTTATACTATTCCCGTTAGATTTATAATTATTTGATGTTGGATCAAATGGGGATAGAATATTGTTCCACCAGAATTTGTCTTTAATAGGTTCATCTGCAATATTTATATTTATATCATAACCTTTATCATAACCAACGAAGTGCCATTGTGTAGGTGCTATTCTCCAATTTTCCATAAAGCCTGGGTCTCCACCATTAACCGGGTCGTATTCCAGATTACCCTTGGCCCACTTAATGCCACACACTTCTACATAGTCAGGATTCGAGCCTGAGTCTACTGAACCTTCACCTGTCCTTGCGGTTTCTACCACGACATTGTAGAACTTTCCTGCCTGGAGCGTGGCTGCTGAGAGTGCACCTTCATATTTGCCATCTGCAGCCATCACGGTGAAAGAAGGTACTGTTTCACCTGGGAATAATGTAACATAAACAGAATTATCAATATTGTCGGTAGCCACCACATTTATAGTGCCCGCTGCCGAGGGTGTGAGTATCGGTGTGGTGCGAGATGAAAGTGCAAACGCGGCCTTCGGAGCCACATTGGTTACTTCCACGCTGGAGATATCCTTCAAGTATTCCTTGTTGCATTTGAACGTGAACTTACAAATGACCGTCAAGTTCTGCGACAATTCTGCATTGGCAACGGCAGCATTGTCGGTAACCTCCCCCACGGTGGCCTCGCCATAGAAGAAGTCATAGTGCTGCTGTATGTCCTCCAACGTTCCTTTCTGCTCGGAAATGTCTAATGTTAGGGTTCCGTTTCCGGCAGGGTCGGTCACAGCCCCCTTCGTGCCTAAGGATGGATAGAAGAGGCGCAGCTGGTCGTTAACCTCGCAATCAGCCGTTCCCACAAAATTAGCTGCCTTCGAAGTAGATGTAGCCTTAATGGTATGGTATCCCGAAGAAGGATACGTTTTATTATAGACAGTCATCTCGTCTCCCATCTCCCACATGGAAGACAGTCCCTGTGAGCCTTGGTCTGTGAGGGAAGAACGAGTCCCGGGTTGAGCTTTTGGGACTACAGTCAGCATTCTTTGTTTACGACCGTTATCATTTGGCACTTCTTCATTACTGTTTGACGAGCATGAGGCGAACATAAACACAGACGTCGCCAATATGCTAAAATAGATTATGGTTTTCATTTTTATTCTTTTTTTAATTAATTTATTCTTTTTTTTATTTGGACAATGGGCCTGTATAATAAAGCCTTATTATATATCAGGGATTGACTCTTCGTTATCTTCCCATGGATCCCAGTCTTCAAAGGAGCTGCTTTTAGCACTGGGGATGATGTCTCCTCCGTCGTCGTATCCTCCCCATTCTATCCCGTTGTTGCCGGTCACACCACTTACGACCATCAGATGGTTTTCGGGAAGTATACTCACACGCTTTTCCAACAGCGGTTTTATATATATCTTCTTCATCTCACAACCTTTTTATTGTTAATTATATATACGCCTTTGGGAAGGCTTTGCAGGTCTTTCACGTTGTCAGCAACCTTTCTGCCCTGAATATCGAATATTGCGGAAGAATCAGTAGGATGACTCTTCAATTCCTCTATCCTGTTTGTATCGCTAAACATGAATGCGATTTTCGACGAGGCAGATTCATTTCTGTCCAGAATGTCGGTCAGTTCGAAATAAGCGCGATATGCCTGCATCTTCGTTTTTCCAGTAGAATAGTAGAACTTGTTGCCGGAGATGAACAGGTTGTCTGCAGGAACGGATGTCTGGGCATGATAAGTACCTATCATGTATCCCATGTCTATCGTCTGCCTGCCTTTCCTAATAAAATATACTGTCATGGCATTTTCCTCGTCGGGTTCCAACACCACGCCAGAAACGGAGAACTCGCTGATGTCACTGGAAGTACGGATAAGGTAAGGATGATTGGCCTCCATACCATCGGAAGTATTGACAGGACTGAAGTTAACGAGTATAGCTATATTCTTGTCACCGCTCTTTGTCACTTCGTAGTCATCAAAGTCGGCAAGTTCAATACTTCCCAATGCCGCAGAAATCTGCGCACCTGACATGGCGAACGGTAGGCAGATGGTGTTCCATTCACCGCCCTTGATGGTCCTCAGTACTTTTACGTTCACGGGCCCTTCGCTACTTGTCGGTCCTTCCGAAGAGTTCTCGTCAAGGACAATCGCCTCTTCCTCGCCAATTGTAATCTTGAACGAGATGTCGTCAAAGTCAACGGGAGCAGATTCCATAGAAGAGAATTGTACGCTGCTGATTGTTGCCATCAACTCCTCGCCCACATTCAGTGACGGATCAGCCGATACGGTAAGCTGAATGATTGTTCCGTTTGATCCCACAACACTACTTCCCAGGGAGAAGCCTGCCAGCCTGACCGTTGTCGCCGTTGGAAGACTTGAATCGATAGTAAATCCAGTTAGCCGGTCGGTCAATTCATACATGGGCTTGTCACCGTTCAAAATCGGACTGATGCCAGCAGGAAGGTTCACGTCCATCTGGAGTCCGAAGAACTCTGAGTCATTATTCAGTTCTATGTTAATCACCGCCGTGCCTCCGTGAGGGATGGTCACGTCGCTGACATAGAGTGTGTTTGCGGCATGGATTTGCAGGGCAAACATGAATGACAACAATAATAATGTTTTTTTCATTGTTCTATTTTATTTCGTTACTACTGATAAGCGTTAGACACTATAGCGATTAATTCCCCCATTTTTCAGGTTCATAGTCCTTTTTGCCTGTAGTGACACCGCTGTCACTTTCTTCATTCCAGTTTTCTGGGGCATAGTCGCTTTTCCCCACATTAACATTCTTGTCGCTCTGATTCCATGTTGAAGATTCATAATCCTTATGATTAACGTCCACTCCTAAACCATCAGATTCGTCGTAGTCTCTCGGGTATAGAATCAGGTTTACAATTGCAGTGGCATCGGCAATCGTGATTCTGCCGTCTTCATAGATGTCGGCCAGTCTCTCAACAAAGCCTTTCGAGGGTTTACCTAGAATGAAGTTCACTATTTCTGTGGCATCGGCAATTGTCACTCTGCCGTCCCTGTTTACGTCAGGATTGGGGAAATACTTAATGGACTTAAAGTCTTTCCAAACATCAACAGAAGAATAAGCCAGACGCGAATTCTTAGGAACATAGAGTACGATATTACCTCTGTTGCTGAATGTGTCTCCAGAACCGATAGATATAGGAAACATATGCTCTATTACAACTGCAGCCAAACGGATGCAGCCGGAGAAAGCGTTGTCTCCTATAGTTGTCACATTTTTAGGGATTGTGACGGAGGTTAAACCGCTGCAACCATAAAACGTTTCAGAGCCGATGCTCTTTAACCCAGTAAAGTATTGTAGTTCCCCAAATGTTGTAATGTTTGTTTTGTTCTTGAATGCCGTTCCCATGTCCGTCACAGCTGCTGCCTCATTTGTACTTAACTCACCGTCACCATTGGTATCCCAGTTGGTAACGCAGATAGCTTTCACGTTGGCATCTGCGAAAGTGATGTTGTCGCTCCATGCTGCTATTGGTAACATAAGAAAGGCTATTAATAATAATCTTGTTTTCATTATACTCACAGTCTATAATTATAATTAGTTTAACACATAGATATCGTCTATCGTTTATGAAAATACATAAAATAGATTACAGAAGAGATTCTATGGTAGTGGGGGATTAAGAAATTGACAAAGTTTCTTTAATTTATTATGCGACAAGGCATTTCTTTTAGAACCATTCAATGGGGGATTTAAATTCTGAATAAGGTATTTCTCAAATTGACATATATTATTTCTTTTGTTGGAAGAAGTAGAGGATGCAAATGATACGCAAACAAATCTTAGATTTTTCATAATCTTTTGTGCCTTTTTGAAACTTCTTGTTCTATCAGGCTCATTTGCGTCTGCAAGAAAAGCATTTTGTGATAAATTTTTGTGTTGGGAGTGAAGCCATGCTATTTTTTTCATGACGTTGTTCATATAGCTCTGGGGCTTTTTCGATATGTGGCCTGCAAACCGTTCACAAAAAGAACGGCTTGAGCATTTGCCAATATATAATATGTTGTTGCCGTGCAGAAAAGCATAGACGCCGTTACCTGCATCTAATAAGTCAATGAATTTTATAGATTTGACAGGCTTAGCATGGGTGCTCATGTCATTGCATAACCCCAGTAAGCAAACACTTCCATTTGCATAGTAGTTATTGATGTCAAGAATAAAAGAGACTTTCTTTGTATTCATTGTTGATGGTTGATGGTTTTGAAGTGACATATTCTATTCTTGTTTATGTTATTTTTTCTGAGGTAGAGGTATCTACACAAAGTGTGAGCCTTCTTGACATTCCTCGTCAGAAGGTTCTGGAATACCCGTAGCATAAAGAATGAAAATCAGCTCACACCTGTAGGTATATGTGAACTGGCTTCCATGGGGATATAATCTCCCCTTGATGGAAGGAAGTATGAACATACACTACTATAGGCCTTCAGACTTTTTCCCTAGCTACAGTTAATTTTCCAGATTTACTGACGGGTCAAAGCTTATTTGCTCTCCTCGATGTCTGTCGCCTGTTGTATGGACGACGTTGCAAAGATAACAAATAATTTTGAAAGTCCATCGGTGTGAGCCTTCTTTTTTCAATATTTCTTGCTGTTCGGGTACACAGAAATCTCCACCCCTGCGTTTCATTGCCTTCTACAGGTGCAAAGATACAATGAAAGGCTGGAATGGGATTGGTTCAAACTGGTCCAAATTATTGGTTCAATTGGTCCAAATTACGATCTTAGGGGGATTTGGGGGCGAAATGACACAAAAACATGGGAAACGCGGGAATGTAGCCATGACAAGTGCGTGTGATGAAAGAACAAAAATCTTCAAATATATGTCATAAATTATCGTTAGTAATACAAGTTTCTCAAGTGACGGTATGAAAACCAGTTTCACTCCTTTACCTCTCTGTAAACCATTGGCATTCATCATGATGCGGGTGAAACTGCACTTTCACTTCGGTTTCACTCACAATCACGCGATGTTTCCTCTCTTTAGCAGGGGATGGGTCGGTCAAGAGATGAGCTTTTCGGGAGTGATTAGAACCTAATCACCCGGCAATCAGGTGTCTTTTGAAGGACAAAAATGGGAGAATGGCTAAGCAAAAATCTTCAAAATCTAACAAAAATAACAATGAATTCAACAAGTCCAGAAGTGAAGGAGGTGAAATCGAAGTGAAACTGAGGTTTCACCTGCAAATGCGAGATAATCAACAAGTTGCGGGAAGTGAAACTGATGAAACTGAAAATCGTAAATAAAAAAGCGATTAACTTTCGAAAGTTAGTAATTGTAACGGAAAAGGGAGTCGTCTTCGGCCCTGAGATTGGTAGGAATGGGTGTAGGGATGAGTTGCTCCAAGAGTCCGAGATTGTTGAGATTGCATTCTTCGGCAATGCGTTCCCAGACGATGGAGTCTTCGTTGGAGCGTGGACTAAGACGATAGACACCGAGGAAGGTATAGGTGGTGTCGATGATGCCACGCATAAAGGTGAGTCGCAGTTCGTGGTTGGCAATGGCCTTCATATAAGCGCGCGAACGGTATAGATTGACCTGTACTTGCGGGATGTTCAGCTCAGGATCGGGCGTCCAGTGCTCGGTGATAGTGGGGAGCAACTGTGTGGAATCTCCGTCGTTTTGCCATACCGGATGATGGTAGGTGGGACACCAGACATAGATATTGTTGAGGTGGGGAATGGGCTGGTAGTGCTTTTTCTTATCAGTAGTGATTCCGAACAGTTTCAGGCAGTCGTCCATTGTAGCATAGGATTGCTCGCCCTTGCGAAGTGTCTGCTCTTCAGGAGCTTTCGTGGATTTTTGGAAAGACCAGATGATGAAAAAGAGAACAGCTGAGAGCAAAAGTGCAGCAGCGGTCAGGAAGAGGGACTTGTGACTGGATTTACGGTTTAGGGATTCTGTTTCTTTGGGAAGTGAGATTCCTGTCTCGTCAATAGGTCCTTCTGCTTCGGGCTCTTCAGGCAGATGGCCATATCTCTTTTCTGCAGATTCCAGAAAATGCTCCCATCCTTCATAGCCGACATAGACTGCCAGGGGAGAAAGTGATGTGGGGCGTGGCGTGTTGTCATATCGCAGATATCCCCAGATACGTTTCAGGGTGGTGGGACTGACTCTTTCGTGGATTTCCTCAAAGATTCGTTCGCTCAGGAAATCGAAGTCCTTGGGCGTATTCATCTTCCTTCCGGCTTTCTGTTCTACCGCTTCGCGGAGAAGTTGAAGGACTGTCTTTTTGTTCATGTTTTCTGTTAGGCTTTAGCACAATGAAGCGTGGAACTGTATGTTCCATCTTCAAGTCGAAGGCCCTGAGAAAGCCCGAATAGATAAGATGATAAGACAAGTTCCACGCTATCGCGTGAAGCTGTCATGTCTTTCTTCATCTATTCAGAGTCATTTCTTTGACTCCGGGGATTCTTTGCAATAATAGAAAATTTCTCAGGTTTTCGACTTGCAAGAGAAGAGCATAACGCTTCTGTTATTTACCACAAAGATTTGGACCGATACGTACAAGACGCAACTTTCCGTGACAAAGGTAAGAATATTTTTTTAAATAAGATACTTTCTACCTGTTTTTTTTTAGAAAGTTATCGGAAGGAATCGGTGAGGAGCTTGATTTCTATCTGTGGGTTGATGCGCTCGTACAATATATTATATACGGCATCGAGGATGGGCATATTGACGTGCATGTGGCGGTTGATCTCTTTCATGCACTTGGTACCGAAGAATCCCTCGGCAATCATCTCCATCTCTATCTGGGCAGACTTCACGCTGTAGCCCTTGCCAATCATGGTGCCGAAGGTGCGGTTGCGGGAGAAATTGCTGTAGCCTGTGACAAGCAGGTCGCCCATATAGACGGAGTCGTTGATGTTGCGGTCGAGTGGAGCCACGGTGCTGAGGAAGCGGTTCATCTCAAGCGCTGCGTTAGACATAAGTACGGCCTGGAAGTTGTCGCCGTATTTCAGTCCGCTGCAGATACCGGCGGCGATGGCATAGACATTCTTCAAGACGGAGGAATATTCGATGCCGATGACGTCGGTGGAGGTTTTGGTCTTGATATAGTCGGAGGCGATGAGGCTGGCAAAGGCTTGCGCTTTCTCCTTATCGGCACAGCCGATGGTGAGGTAGGAGAGGCGTTCGAGGGCTACTTCCTCGGCATGGGAAGGACCGCCGATGCAGGCGAGATTCTCGTAGGGTACGTCATAGACCTGATGGAAATACTCGGAGCATACCAGGTTCTCGTCGGGCACGATGCCTTTGATGGCGGTGATGATGAACTTATCGCGAAGCCGGGTCTTCAACTTCTTGAGGTGGTTCTTCAGGTAGGGTGAGGGGGTAACGAAGATGAGCGTATCGTATTGTTGAACGATTTTGTTGATATCGGACGAGAAGTCTATCTCGCTGATGTCGAAATGTACGCTCATCAGATATGCGGGGTTATGGCCGAGGCGCTTGAAATCGTCAATACGGTCATCGCGGCGCATATACCATCCGATGTGGTGGGTATGTCCCACCACAATCTTGGCGATGGCTGTTGCCCAACTGCCGCCGCCGATGATGGCTATATTTCCGCATCCGTCGTTCATTTCTTAAATTGAGAAAATGAGAAAATGAGAAAATGAGAAATTGAGAAAATGAGAAATTGAGAAAATGAGAGAATGAGAAATTATTCTTCACTCTTCACTATTAACTTTTCACTTTTTGAGATCCATTCATCGATTTCCTGTACAGAGGGCTTCTGCAGGTCGAGTTTGAATTTCTTCACGATATCGCCGATTTTCTGTTGCAGGCCCTGGGCCTTCTGGTCGCGGATGTCCTGAACAAGATAGAAACCGGCCTTGTTGAGTACGGGAACCCATTCTTCGGGAACACCGATTTCGGCCCATTCTGCGGCAGAACTGCGTGGGGCTTTCTTCTCGGGCTTCATCTGGGGGAAGAGCATGATCTCGCCTATGGCAAACTTACCGGTCATGAGCATCACCAGACGGTCGATACCGATACCGATACCAGAGGTGGGAGGCATACCGTATTGCAGGGCGCGGAGGAAGTCGTGGTCGATAATCATGGCCTCGTCATCGCCTTTGGCAGCGAGTTTCATCTGGTCGATGAAACGCTCTTCCTGGTCAATGGGGTCGTTCAGCTCGGAGTAGGCGTTGGCCAGTTCCTTACCGTTGACCATGAGTTCGAAGCGCTCGGTGAGTCCGGGCTTCGAGCGGTGCATCTTCGTCAGGGGCGACATCTCCACGGGATAGTCGGTGATGAAGGTGGGCTGGATGAAGGTGCCCTCGGCGGTCTCGCCGAAAATTTCGTCGATAAGCTTGCCCTTGCCCATGGTCTCGGTGTCTTCGATGCCGAGTTTTTTGGCAATCTCGCGGATTTCGTCCTCGGTCTTGCCGTTCAGGTCGTAGCCGCTCTTCTCCTTGATGGCGTCGAGGATAGGCAGACGACGATAGGGGGCCTTGAAGGAAATGACGTTGCCGTCGATTTCCACTTCGGGCTTACCGTTGACGGCGATGCAGATTTCCTCGAGCATTTGCTCGGTGAACGACATCATCCAGTTGTAGTCCTTATAGGAAACGTAGAGCTCCATGCAGGTGAACTCGGGATTGTGGGTCTTGTCCATGCCCTCGTTGCGGAAGTTCTTGCCAATCTCATAGACACCCTCGAAACCGCCCACGATGAGGCGCTTCAGATAAAGCTCGGTGGCGATACGCATATACATATCGGTGTCGAGTGCGTTGAAATGGGTGATGAACGGACGGGCTGAGGCTCCGCCGGCAATAGTCTGCAGCACGGGGGTCTCCACTTCGGTGTAGCCGTTGCGGTCGAGAATGTTGCGGAGGGTGCGGGTGACGACGGCACGCTTGAGGAAAGTCTCCTTCACGCCATCGTTGACCACCAAGTCAACATAGCGCTGACGATAGCGCAGTTCGGGATCGTCGAACTTGTCGTAGGCCACGCCATCCTTATATTTCACGATGGGCAGGGGCTTCAAAGACTTGGAGAGCAGCGTGATTTCCTGTGCATGGACGGAAATTTCGCCCATCTGCGTGCGGAACACGAAGCCGCGGATGCCGATGAAGTCACCGATATCGAGGAGTTTCTTGAACACCACGTTGTACATATCCTTGTTCTCGTCCGGGCAGATGTCATCGCGCGTGACATATACCTGGATGCGCCCCTTGGAATCCTGAAGTTCGATAAACGACGCCTTACCCATGACGCGGCGGCTCATCATGCGGCCAGCGATGACTACTTGTGGCTTTTCGGCTTCGGAATCCTCACCGTCTTCCGCCGTATCCTTGAAGTTGGCTTTGATGTCTGTGCTAAAAGCATTAGTGGGGTACTCGGCTGCGGGATAAGGATTGATACCCATGCGGCGCAGTTCCTGCAGACTCTCGCGTCTGCCAATCTCTTGTTCTGATAATTCTAAAACGTTCACCTTTAAAAAATTTACGAGTTACTCGGTTTCAATTGTAATTTGGCGACAAAGGTACAAAATAAAATTTAGAATTTAGAATTTAGAATTAAGAATTTTATAAAAGTGTAGAACTGAGAGTGTAGAGTTTAGAGTTATGATTACTGTTATAGGCAGATTTCTTTGCAGATTCCGGGCATGCATGGTTATCATAACTCTCAACTCTCAACTCTAAACTCTACACTCATCAAAAGGCTGCATCATGGAGAATTTCGGCGAGCGTGGGATGGATATGGATGGTCTCGGCGAGGTCGCTGATTGTGGCCCGGCAATGGATGAGTGCCGTCGCTTCCTGTACGATATCAGCCGCATGTGCTCCCATTGCGTGGCAAGCTATAATCCTACCATCTGCATGAGCCAGCAGTTTCACCAGTCCGTCGGTAGCATCCATGGCAAGTGCCTTACCGTTGGCACGGTAGTAAGCCTTTTTGCAGATGTAGTTACCGTCGGAAGACGCTTTCAGTTGTTCCTCGGTGGGACCTACACCAGCCACTTCTGGGTTGGTGAAGACTGCGGCGGGCATTGCCGTGAAGTCGATGTCGTCACCTTTCCCAAGGATATTGTTGACGGCACGGAACCCTTGGAAGGTGGCGGCATGAGCCAGCATCTGAAGTCCGTTGACATCGCCGATGGCGTAGATAGACTGAGACCCTCTAAATCCCCCTGAAGAGGGGGACTTTCTGATTACGCGGAAATTCTCATCTACGGGGATGGCACCCTTGGGCGTGCATTCGATGCCTGCTGCGGCGAGGTTGAGCCCTTCGGTGCGGGGGCGGCGCCCTGTGGCAATGAGGATGGTGTCGGCCTCGATGGTCTGTTCTTTCCCTTTTCGTTCGAAGATGACGGTGTAGCCGTCGATTTGCTTTACGGCCGACTGCATGTAGAATTCCACGCCCCGTTTCTCAAGCGTCTTGCGCAGACGCTTGGCCAGATCGCCGTCCATCGGCGGCAGACACTCTTTCAGGTATTCGATGACCGTCACCTGACTGCCGAAGGATGAGAAGGCCGAGGCGAATTCCATACCGATGACTCCGGCTCCGACGATGCACAAGCGCTCGGGAATGTGATCGATGTTGAGGAGTTCGGTGGAAAAGCCCACCCCTGACCCTCCCATAGGGAGGGAGGTAAGGAAAGGCGGGAGGGCTGCTTCGGAACCTGTGGCGATGATGATACTCTCGGCGGTGTATTCCTCTTCGCCGATGATGACCGTATGGTCGTCTTTGAATTGCGCCTTGCCGCGTACCAGTGTGATGCCGGGTTGAGAGAGCAGCGTTTCCACGCCTGTGCGCAACTGGTTTACCACTTGCTGCTTGCGAGCGGCAATGGCGGGGAAATCCACTTCGAACTGGAGATTCTTCAGTCCGTTGCTTTCGGTCTGACGCAGACTGTCGATGAGTTCTGCATGATGGCAGAGGGTTTTGGTAGGAATGCAACCGCAGTTGAGGCAGGTTCCTCCCACCTCTGCGGCTTCGGCAATTACCACTTGCAGTCCGTTCTTGGCGGCATATTCTGCAGCCCGGTAACCACCGGGGCCTGCTCCGATAATGATTAAATCGGTTTTCATGATTGAGTGTTTTTAATTGAACACAAAGACCCAAAGGCACAAAGATTTTGAAAGTCTTCGTACCTTTGCGTTTTATCAGTTACAATTCTTGCTGCATCTGGCGGAATGTGACCACGGGGTGCTTGGCGGCAAGCACATCGTCGACTCGGCCGATGGGCGTCTGGTGAGGAGCGGTCTTCACTTGCTCGGGATTCTCACGGGCCTCACGGGCTATCTGACGCATCACGTCGATGAAACCGTCGAGCGTTTCCTTCGACTCGTTCTCGGTGGGCTCAATCATCAGACTCTCATGGAAGAGCAGCGGGAAATAGATGGTGGGCGCATGGTAGCCGTAGTCGAGCAACCGTTTGGCTACATCCATGGTGGTGACGCCTGTTGACTTGTCCTTCAGTCCATCGAACACGAACTCATGTTTGGTCAGTCCGCTGATGGGCAGCAGGTAGTCGTCTTTCAGGCTTTCTTTAATATAGGTGGCATTGAGCGTGGCCAATGGTCCCACCATCTTGATATTCTCCTTGCCTAAAGAGAGAATGTAGCAGTAGGCTTTAATCATGACGGCGAAATTGCCGAAGAAATTGCCGATACTGCCCAGCGACTTTTCGTATGGGCCTGTTTCCACGGAGTATTCGTTTTCCTCTTCGTGATACACCACACGCGGGGTGGGGAGGAAACACTCCATGCCTTCGCGCACACCGACGGGACCCGAACCGGGACCGCCACCACCATGAGGCGTGGAGAAAGTCTTGTGGAGATTGATGTGCATCACGTCGAATCCCATGTCGCCGGGGCGGCAATAGCCCAGCATGGGGTTGAGGTTGGCTCCGTCGTAGTACATCAGTCCGCCGCAGTCGTGGATCAGTTTCGCAATTTCCGGAATGTTTTTTTCGAAGATGCCGAGTGTGTTCGGGTTGGTCATCATCATGGCAGCAATGCTGTCGCCCTGTTCTTTTACTAGATTTTCTAGAATATCTAAGGAAACTAGTCCATCAGGGCCTGATTTCACCTCAACGATCTCCAGTCCGCAGACCGCTGCCGAGGCGGGGTTGGTGCCATGGGCTGAGTCTGGGATAATCACCTTGGTGCGCTTATCGTCGCCGCGGCTCTGATGATAGGCGCGGATGACCATGAGGCCAGTCAGTTCACCATGGGCTCCGGCACAGGGATTGAGCGTGAATTCGCTCAGTCCGGTGAGGGCGCAGAGCATCTTCTGAAGGTCGTAGTAGAGGTGGAGCATGGTCTGGCAGGTGTCAGCCGGCTGCAGCGGATGCTTACCGGCAAAAGCCCCAAGGGCAGCCAGTTCCTCGTTGATGACAGGATTGTATTTCATGGTGCAACTGCCCAATGGATAGAATCCGTCGTTCACGCCGAAATTGTTGTGAGATAGATTCGTGTAATGACGCACGACGGTCATCTCGTCGCATTCAGGCAGATTGGCATCTTGCGAGCGAAGCAAGTGGGCTGGCAGTTCGCTGAGCCTGTGTTTATACTCGTTCTTGGGTAGTGAGTAACCCCTGCGTCCTGGTTTCGAGAGTTCGAAAATCAGGTTTCCATAAAGTCTATTGTTCATGCCTCTTGCGTTTTAATTTCAATGATTGAATCTACGAGGTCGTCAATTTCGTCGGGCGTGCGCTGTTCGGTGACGGCAAGCATGATCGTGTGCTCGTCGATCTTCACTCCGGCCATGTAACCCCATTCGGCACATTCAGCCAGCAGTTTGTCCACGTCGCCGTCGTAGGTCAGGCAGAATTCGTTGAAGAAAGGCTGGTCAAACCTAGGCTTGAAATATCCGGTGGCCAGCAGTTTGTCGTAGAGCTCGTGGGCACCGGCGTATGAAAGTTCGGCGGCCTCACGGAGTCCCTGCTTGCCCATCACGGAGAGATAGATGGTGACATAGAGTGCCATCAGACTCTGGTTTGAACAGATGTTCGACGTGGCTTTCTGTCGGCGGATGTGCTGTTCGCGTGCTTGCAGCGTCAGCACGAAGGCACGCTGTCCGCGGCTGTCTTTCGTCATGCCCACGATGCGCCCTGGCATCTTGCGGATAAGTTTCTCGGTGCAGCACATGTAGCCGATGCCCGGACCTCCGAACGACATGGGGATGCCCAGACTCTGGCCTTCACCCACGGCAATGTCGGCCCCCCATTCGCCGGGCGTCTTCAGTACGGCCAGGTCGGCAGCCACGCTGTTGATAATGAAGAGTGCCTTCTGCTCATGGATGGCATCAGCCATTCCCGTGAAGTCCTCTATAATACCATAATAGTTGGGAGCCTGAACCACCACGCCGGCCACGCCTCCTTCGGCGAGTTTCCGTTGCAGGTCATCGCGGTCGGTCACGCCGTCCTTCTGTGCAATGCTGACAATGTCGATGCCATGATAGTGGGCGTAGGTATCAACCACTCGGCGCGTCTTTGGGTCAAGGGTTTCGCTTACCAGCACTTTCGTGGCTTTCTTTGCTGTGCTGAATGCCATCATCACGGCCTCGGCCGTAGCGGTGGCACCGTCGTAGAGCGAAGCATTCGAGATGTCCATGCCCGTGAGCTCGGCCATCATGCTTTGATATTCAAAGATATAGTGGAGCGTGCCCTGCGATATTTCGGCCTGATAGGGCGTGTAACTGGTTAGGAATTCCGACCGTTCGATAAGGTTCTGCACGATGGATGGCGCATAGTGGTCGTAGCATCCGGCTCCGGCAAAAACCGTGAGCGGTGCTTCCATCTCGGCGAGGGCGTGAAGATATTCGCGGAGTTCAATCTCGCTCTTAGCTTCAGGCAGGTCGTATTCGCCCTTGAACCGTATGGCTTCAGGAACGTCGGCATACAGGTCGTCGAGCGAAGTGGCTCCCGCCCTTTCGAGCATCTGCTTCAGGTCGTCGTCGGTATGAGGAAAATATTTGTAGTTCATAGTTGATAGTTTATAGTTGATGGCTCTCAGGCTTTCTCGCAGAACGCTGTATATGCAGCTGCATCCATCAGGTTGTCAAGTTCAGCCGTGTCAGAGAGTTCCACCTTGATAATCCAGTTGGCGAAGGCATCCTGATTAATCAGTTCGGGGGTGTCCTCCAGGGCTTCGTTCACCTCTACCACGGTGCCGCTGACGGGAGAAATCAGGTCGCTGGCGGCCTTTACGCTTTCCACGGCGCCGAATTCCTCGCCGGCTTCCACTTCGTCGTCCACTTCGGGTATGTCCACATAGACCACGTTGCCCAGCGCATTCTGAGCGAAGTCGGTAATGCCGATATATCCATACTCACCTTCGATTTTCACATACTCATGACTCTCTGTGTAGTAGAGTCCTTCAATTACTTTTGCCATAGTTGTATTTTTATTATGTTATTACGGTTATTCGGTTATTTTTTATAGTGTTTCTCGTAGAAACGCTTTTTCACCACCTTCCCAGGGAATACCTTCTTGCGAATCTGGATATCCACCGGGGTGTCGAGTTTGGCATAGCGGCTGTCAATGAGTGCCATGCACACACTCTTGTCGGTGGAGATGGTGTGGTAGCCAGTGGTTACTTCACCGATGGGCTCGCCGTCTTTCAGAACCGTGTAGCCATGGCGCGGAATGGCTTTGTCGGCCAGTTCGATACCCACCAGTTTCTTCTCCACACCTTCTGCCTTCTGGCGGACGAGGGCTTCCTTGCCGATAAACTCCTCCTTGTCGAGTTTTACGAAAATGCCCAGTCCGGCCATGATGGGAGAAATGTCGGCCGAGAGCTCGTCGCCATAGAGCGGCAGTCCCACTTCGAAACGCAGCGTGTCGCGGCAACCCAGTCCGCAGGGCTTGCAGCGTCCGCTGGCCAACAGCTTGTCCCAGCATTCGCGGATGTATTCGGGCGTGCCGTAGATTTCGAATCCGTCCTCGCCTGTATAACCCGTACGGGAAACAATCACATCGCCAATGGTCTTGAAAGTATAGAACGTGAGTTCCTGGCATCTGATGTTGAGCACTTCTTCCATTACGGCTTCGGCTTCAGGTCCCTGTACGGCCAGCTGTCCGTAGTCGTCGGAGCAGTTACGGAGTTCCACATCGAACCCCTCGGCCTGTTGCTGAATCCACTCCCAATCCTTGTCGATATTGGCAGCGTTGATGACCAGGAAGAAATCACCGTCGGCCATCTTATACACCAGGAGGTCATCAACGACGCCTCCGTTTTCATAGCACATCATTCCATAGAGAATCTTGCCGGGGCTCATCTGGCTCACATCGTTGGTGAAGATATGATTCACATAGCGTTCGGCATCCTTGCCTTTCACCGCCACTTCGCCCATGTGGCTCACGTCGAACACACCGCAGTGCTGGCGCACGGCCTGATGCTCATCGACGATGCCCGAATACTGAATGGGCATGTCGAATCCTCCGAAGGGACTGATGAGTGCCCCGAGGGCAACGTGTTTGTCGTACAGACAGGTTCTTTTGTTTTCCATTTCGTTGTTTTGGATTTTTTAGTTGATTATATTTTTTTGAATAGTTGACTGTTTGCTGATGAGCGTTTATAGGATTTCGTATTTTTGTTCCAGCTCTTCAATGCCTTGGATGTCTGCATCTGTGAGCATTAGCTCTCCTTCACAAAGCTGCGACCGGATGAAACTTCTGAGTTCTTCAAGACTGTAGGGTATATAGTCTTTGAGTAGGCAGATGCGCTGGCGTACGCTCTGCACACCGTTTTTCTGCAATTTCTCCTGCGGGGGCGTGATGGCATGCGTCATGTGTTCCATGTTGGTGTCATAGAGCAGGGTGCCATGCACGATACAATGGCCATCTAACTTGTAGCAAGCCGTTCCGCTTACCTTTTTGTCACCAATCATAATGTCGTTGTGGCTGCTGCCTACTGCTTCCACCCCCAGTTTCCTAAGAACCAGAATCACCAGATTCATAAATTGATTTAAGGCGAACTTTACATTCTCCTCGCGGGTGATGAGTGAGAGCATCAGGTTGTCTTGATCGGCATACACACATCCGCCTCCACTCTTGCGGTGGAACACCTCTATGCCATGCTGGCGGCAGTAGTCTAGGTCCACTTCATTCCCGATAAACTGGTTTCGTCCGAAAATCACACTGGGTTTTACTTGCCACATGAAGAAACAGGCTTTTTCGCCAGTATGGCGAGCCAGATATTCTTCCATAGCAAGGTAAAAAGACAGTTTTCTTGCTTGGTTTTCGGGATGTTTAACGTATTTCATAGACTAAATCTCATCGTCAGCAGTTCTGATTTGGTGCAAATATATGAAGATTTTATGTATTATCCAAAGTTTTAAGGAAGATTTTTATTAAAATTAAATTTGGCTTTTCGCTCACTTGTTCGTACCTTTGGCTTCGCCGAAAGTACTCCCGCTCGGAAAAACTCAAATAAATTTGGCTTTTCGCTCACTTGTTCGTACCTTTGCACCCCGAAATGCAATATGCAGGCGAAATCATATCACTCGCGGTGGCTGTCTTTTGGACGGGAGCAGCATTGGCCAGCGAAATGGTGTCCAAGCGTTGGGGCGTTTTTGTGTCCAATGTTTGGCGGATGCTGATTGCCACCTCTTTTATTGCCATACTCTGCTGGCTGACGTTCGGTCAGCCCTATCCAGTCTATGCCAGCAGCAAAGCCTGGTTCTGGCTTGCTTTGTCGGGCGTCGTCGGTTATGCGATGGGTGATTACTGTCTGTTCAAGAGCTATATCCTAATCGGTTCCCTTTACGGGCAACTCTTTATGACTTTGGCACCTGCCGCCACCGCCTTTTCTGCATGGGTGATGCTGGGGCAGCAACTCACGGTTCAGAATTTGTTGGCCATGACTGTTACCCTGGCAGGTATCGTGCTCTCGATTCTCGGTCGCGGTGAAGGTCATAAACTCACCTTGCGCCTGCCTTGGAAAGGAGTCTTGTTGGCAGTTGGTGCAGGTATGGGACAAGGCGTAGGGCTGGTGTTAAGCAAGATAGGCCTTGATTATTACACTCAGGACGTTCCTGCTGATATCCTGCCGTCGGTGGTCAATATACTTCCTTTCAGTGCCAACATGATTCGCTGTATAGCCGGATTCTTCTGTTTCTTGCTCATCATGTGGCTACATCAGGGCTTCGATGACTTTAAGCGGAGCAGAACCGATGGACGGGGATTCCTCTATGTCATCCTGGCCGTCATCTGCGGTCCCTTTGTGGGTGTAGGCCTTTCGCTGATGGCCGTCCAATATACGGCTGCCGGCATTGCCTCCACGCTGATGGCACTAACGCCAATCATCATTATTTGGCCGAGCCATTGGCTTTTCGGCACTCCCATTACGCTGAAGGGTATCGTGGGTGCCGTCATCTCCTGCATTGGCGTCTCACTTTTTTTCCTGCTTTAGGGAACTGTCGTTTCTATTCCCAATCCTTCACTTATAATCTTCGTTAATTATTTGGTATTTCCCCGATTAATCTGTATTTTTGCAAAACAAAAAGAAAGAAACGTTATGGATGTATCATCTATCAGAAAAATTATAGAACGACAGCCCAATCTGTCCACAGCATTGGGCATGGAGTTTATTTCAACTCCCGAAAACGATACTTGTATGGCTAGAATGAAGGTTGATGAGCGCAATCGTCAGCCTTTCGGTTTTCTCAGTGGCGGTGCTTCGCTCGCTTTGGCAGAGAATGTTGCCGGGGTGGGTAGCTCAGCCCTTTGTCCGGGAAAGATATGCGTGGGCATCAGTGTTAGTGGAGAACATGTGAAGGCCGTTGTTGAGGGCGATACCGTTACGGCTTATGCCCATCTTGTTTCCAAAGGACGTTCGCTCCATGTATGGGATGTCCATCTGAAAGATACTGCGGGTGATTTGATTTCTACGGTTCACGTCACCAATTATATTATTACCCCAAAGAAACACCAAGATGAGTAGTTTTGCAATCTTCCGGTTGCCGTTTTCCCAGAAGTGTACGCTGATGATTCAGGAAGAGGGGGAGCCCGAGGAATTGCATCGGCTGACCTCTCTTAATGAACGGCAGGGCTATGTCTTTGCCCCTTTTGCGGCCACTCCTGACCATCCTATCCTGTTGCTCTCGCCGAGTCGTGTGGAGACGATGGATTGTAAGGATGTCTTTTCTGCGTGTTCTTCAGGTGCGCTTTCTGACTATGTTTTTCCCACCCAGACGGTTCGGTCTGCTTTTTCGAGTCATCAGCAGATGCGCTATCATCTCGATTTCCGCAATTTCTATGCACAACTTCAGGAAGGCGCTTTCCGTAAGATTGTCCTTTCGCGTCGTCTGGATGTGGATAAGACAGACCCCGAGTCGCCTTTGATGCTATTCCAGAAAGCCTGTGAGCGTTATCCGCGGATGTTTATCTCGCTGGTGAGTATTCCGCGGAGTGGGACGTGGCTGACGGCAAGTCCTGAGATTCTTTTGGAGAGTATCTCAGCTGAAGAATCTTCATTTAGGACCATTGCCCTTGCCGGTACTATGCCTTTCTCGGAGGATGTGAGATGGAGCGAAAAGAATATCCGAGAGCAGCGCTATGTGGCTACCTATATGATGGAAACCCTCGAACAGTTCACCAATCGGATAGGCGAGGAGGGACCCTACACCACAAGAGCGGCCAATCTTGCTCATTTGCGGTCGGATTTCACGTTTACGCTCCCAGATACCCATCATCTGGGCACACTTCTACGGGCTTTTCATCCTACGCCAGCCGTCTGCGGACTTCCCAAACGTGAAGCCTTCGATTTTATTCGGCGCAATGAATCTTCTCCGCGACTTTACTATAGTGGTTTCCAAGGACCTCTGCAGCCTGAGGGTGAGACTCATCTCTATGTGTCTCTGCGTTGCATGATGATCAATGGCGGTCACTATTCTCTCTATGCCGGTGGCGGACTGCTGAGAGACAGTGTGGAGGAATCAGAGTGGCAGGAAACGGAAGCCAAACTTAATACAATGCGAAATGTACTCGAATAAGGAGAATGTAAATATACTGACGAGCCTGCTCGTAGCTCATGGAGTTCGCCATGCGGTGGTCTGTCCCGGCAGCCGCAACTCACCCATTGTGCATAATCTCACGGAGTGTCCCGACATTGAGTGCCATCCCGTTACCGATGAGCGTTCGGCGGGATTCTATGCGCTGGGCATGTGCCAGTGTACGGGTCTTCCCGTGGCGGTCTGTGTCACGTCGGGAACGGCATTGCTCAATCTTCTTCCAGCTGTGGCTGAGGCTAAGTATCAGCATTTGCCGTTGGTGGTTATTTCTGCCGACCGTCCACCGCAATGGATTGACCAGCTGGACGGACAAACGCTTCAGCAACCTCATGCTTTAGGAAGTTTTGTGCAGAAGTCCGTGTCGTTGCCTGAACCCCATGACGACGAAACCCGCTGGTATTGTAACCGACTGGTGAACGAGGCCTTGCTCGCATCGCGCTGGGAGGATGTCCCTGTTCATATCAACGTGCCCATCAGCGAACCTTTGTTCGATTTCACGGTGTCATCTTTGCCGCAAGAGCGTACTATTGAGCGAACAGGCAGCTTTCCTAATTTTGAAGCCATAGCCGTTGAAGTGGGTGAGCGTTTCCTAAATGCTTCGCGCCCCATGATTGTGATTGGGCAGACCCAAGAAGACGCATACCCCCAAAACTACGCCGAAGATTACCAGTTGGTAGCTGACTATGCCGTGGTGCTGCATGAACCGCTCTGCGATTTCGGTAGTCCCAGTCATTTCGATGAGGTGCTGAATAGGGTGGGGAAACAGCCTGAATACATGCCCGATTTTGTGCTCTATCTGGGCGACACAATCGTAAGTAAGCGTTTGAAGAAGTTCCTCCGTGGATGCAAGGACTGCTATTTCGTAGTGGCCAACGAGAACGGGAACCTCAGCGACACGTTTATGAATCTCCACCATTGGGTGCATAGCGATACGTGGACCATGCTGCTTACGTTGGCTGATTTGCTACGGGAGAAACAGCCACAGCCGACGGCTTTCCGTCAACGATGGGCTCAGGATCTTGCTCATGCAAAATCCCATGCCTACAATTATCATCCCGCTTTCTCGCAGATGGCAGCCGTAAAACTGTTTGAGCAAAACTTCGACAACTGCCAACACCCAACACCCAACACCCAACACCCTATAATCCACTATGCCAACAGTTCCGCCATCCGCCTGGCTAATATCTATGCACGGCATTATGTCTATTGTAATCGTGGCGTGAATGGCATTGAGGGCTCGCTTTCCACGGCTGCGGGATTCTCGCTTGTTGCCGATAGGCCTGTGTTCTGCGTGATTGGCGACCTCAGTTTCTTCTACGACGGCAATGCCCTTTGGAACAAACAGCTCAAAGGAAACCTTCGTATCCTTTTACTTAATAATGGCGGTGGCGGCATCTTCCGCCAGTTGCCCATAGGCGACGGCCGGTCGGAGGCTCTTGATTATGTGATGGCTACCCATCATACTTCAGCTGAAGGTATTTGTAAGAGTTACGGTGTGGAATATCTCTGCGCCCGTAATGAGGCCGAAATGGAAGACGGTATCCAGCGTCTCCTCAAGGAGGAAAGCGCACGTCCCCTTCTGTTGGAAGTGTTTACGGATGCAGCTACCGACGCCCAAGTGTTTCAAGATTATTACCGCAGTCTTTCAGAATAGGCGGCTATTCTTCTTCCTCCTCATTCTTCCCGTGCATCTTGTGCAGGAAGGCATTGAAGGCCTCAAAGCATAGGAGCACAATCACCGTGCTCACGGCTGCCAGCGTGTACATGCCCACACCGCAAGCCATACCTACGGCCGCTGTGACCCAAAGACCGGCTGCCGTAGTCAGTCCTTTCACGACATTCTTCTGAAAGATAATGGTTCCAGCACCGATGAAACCGATACCCGTCACCACTTGGGCCGCAATGCGTGCAGGGTCCATGCGGAGCGTCATCTGGTCTTTTGGCAGGTCGTCGAAACCATGAACGGAGATAATCATAAATAGGGCTGAACCCAGTGCCACCAGCACGTGGGTACGGAATCCAGCCGCCTTCGTGCGGTATTCGCGGTCTAATCCGATGACGGCTCCCAGGACGGTTGCCACCAGTATGCGAATGATAAATTCTGTTGTCATTGTATCCATATTATTCTGTGGAATTTGCAAGTGCGTTAAACACTTTGACCTTCTTCCCTGCTGTTTTGAGGGCAAAAATAGCAATTTTATCGTTAACTTCCAAACAAACCATGCGGAAAAGTTTTGCTTCCCTTTATTCTTTGGAACAGTTCTACTCATAGAAACTAATAGTTTCTTCCATAAAAACTAACAGTTTCTCCCACAAAAACTAATAGTTTCCTTCATGGAAACTGAAGCCTTTGATGTGTGGTAAATACTTGCCGAATGCCTGCATGCAGGTAAAGCGTTGCGAAAGCCAGGTCAACAATTGTGTCACTTTTTCATAAATCATCCTAAAAAACAGCCAGGAAAAGACGCGTTATTCTCCGGAATTGGTTATTTTTGCACTTGATACAAAAATTAGAATAATGGCATAGAATTCATAAATAGCAATGGAAGACAACGGAGAATATAATCAAATCGCAAAATAAATCGTAAATAATCAAATCGTAAATAGTCATGATGATATTCGACAGAAACAACGAGAAACAGGTAGTGGCACTTTTGGGTGCCGGTAGTATGGGAACTGCCATCGTGCGCCGCATCGGTGCAGGCAAGAAGATTCTCTTGGGCGACGTCAGTGAGAAGGCATTGGAGCGCGTCAGCGAGGACTTCCGCCGCTGTGGCTACGATGTGGAAACACTTGTGGTGAACGCCCTGAAGAAGGACAGCGTGGAAGCATTCGCCAGAAAAGCCGCCGAACTGGGCCCCGTGATGTACTTCATCGACACAGCCGGTGCATCGCCCAATCAGGCCACCCCTGAACATATCGTAGATCTCGACATGGTGGGCACGGGTTATGCCGTGGATGCCTTCGGCGAAGTAATGGCAGCAGGCGGTGCCGGACTTATCATCTCGAGTCAGGCTGCCTATATGTACCCGATTCCCAACGACGTGGAGATACAGTTGGTTCGCACTCCTACTGAGGAACTGAAGAACGTGCCGTTTATCAAAGACGTAGCCATGCAGAACTCAGGCTTCGCCTACATGATTGCCAAGCGACTGAACCACCTGCAGGCCCAGCGTGCCGCAGCTACCACATGGCGTCAGCGTCGTGCCCGTATCAATACTATTTCGCCGGGCATCATCGTCACTCCGCTGGCTTACGATGAGTTCAATGCCAACGGCGAGGGCTACCAGCGCATGATTGATGCCTCTGCAGCCCAGCGCGTAGGTACGAGCGACGAGATTGCCGAGGTTGCCGCCTTCTTGCTTGGCGAGCATACTAAGTTCATTACAGGCACAGACCTGCTTATCGACGGCGGTGTCATCGCTGCCATCCGTACGGGCGAGTATCAATTAGGATAACATGCGCATAAAATATCCGCGAGACTTGCATTAGTTTCGCGGATAATTTGTATCTTTGCCCCATTAATCAACCAATATATATTATGGAACAAAGAATATGGAAACCGACGCACGAGTTCAAGGAGATTCTTTTTGAAGAGTATAATCATATCGCAAAGATCACGATCAACAGGGCGCGCTACCGCAATGCGTTCACGCCGCTGACGACGCTGGAACTCTCGCAGGCTTTCTCTATTTGCCGCGAAGACAGTAATATCAGGGTGGTTATCCTGACTGGAGCCATGAGTGAGGTGCCAGAGGGAAAACGCTTGGAGGACGTGAAGCATGCTTTCTGCTCGGGAGGCGATATGCACGTGAAAGGCCGTGGCGGATATATCGACAAGGAGGGAGTGCCGCGCCTCTCGGTGCTCGACGTGCAGATGCAGATACGCCGACTGCCAAAGCCGGTGATAGCGATGGTGAACGGCTATGCCATTGGTGGCGGCCATGTGCTCCACGTGATGTGCGACCTGACGATTGCCTCGGAGAATGCCATCTTCGGACAGACGGGGCCGAAGGTAGGTTCCTTTGATGCCGGATTCGGCAGCAGTTATCTGGCCCGCATGGTGGGACAGAAGAAGGCGCGTGAGATTTGGTTCCTCTGCAAGCAATATACGGCAGAAGAGGCTGAGCGCATGGGCATGGTGAACAAAGTGGTGCCCATCTCCGAACTGGAAGACACCTGTGTGGAATGGGCCGAGATTATGATGGAGCGTTCGCCGTTGGCCCTCCGGATGATCAAGGCCGGACTCAATGCCGAACTCGACGGACAAGCCGGCATACAGGAACTGGCGGGTGATGCTACGATGCTTTACTATACGATGGACGAGGCGCAAGAGGGCGGCAAGGCTTTCTTGGAGAAGCGTAAGCCCGATTTCGACAAATATCCTAAGTTTCCATAAAATGAAAATCGATATCGAGGAACGGGTGTTCCACTTCAAGCAGCCCGCAGGTACGTCGAGGGGCGTTTACTTAGAGCGGCGTTCATGGATGCTGACCGTCTCCGATGGGCATGGTCACACGGGAATCGGGGAGTGTGCTCCTTTGCCCGATTTGTCGTGCGATGCTTCTCCTGAATATGGGAGGACATTGCGGACATTCTGCGATATGGTGGAGCAGACGGGCACGATTCCGTATGAGATGCTGCGACCTTATCCTTCGATGCTTTTCGGTCTGGAAACAGCATTTTGGGACTTAGAGCGTCAGGCGCTTCCTCCGCGTGAAGGCTTCTCAATACCCATCAACGGACTGGTGTGGATGGGAACATTCGATGAGATGTATCAGCGCATCAAGGATAAGCTCGATCAGGGATTCCATTGTGTAAAACTGAAAATCGGTGCCATCGACTGGGCACGCGAGATAGAACTCATACGTTTTATCCGCAGTCGTTTCTCGAAGGAGCAGATAGAGTTGCGCGTGGATGCCAATGGTGGCTTCTCGCCTGAGGATGCCATGCATAAACTTGAACAGTTAGCCCAGTATGATATCCATTCCATCGAACAGCCCATCCGCCAACACCAATGGGCTGAGATGGCTCGATTGTGCCGTGAGACTCCGCTGCCCATTGCTTTGGATGAGGAACTGATTGGTGTGAATATGCCCCAGATGAAGGCGGCCCTGCTGGACACCATCCGTCCGCAGTACATCATTCTGAAACCGTCGCTCCATGGTGGAATGCGAGGTTGCCGTGAATGGATTGAGATGGCCAACGATCGCGGCATTGGGTCTTGGATTACTTCCGCCTTAGAGAGCAATGTTGGGCTGAATGCCATTGCTCATTTCTGTTACGATGTTTATGGTCCCGACATCACGATGCCGCAAGGCTTGGGCACAGGTATGCTCTTTACAGATAATATTCCTATGCCGTTGGAAATACGGGGAGAGAGACTATGGGTGAGACCCCCCTCCAACTCCCCCGAGGGGGAGAGGACAACTTCAAGTCAAGCCCTTCCCCCTCGGGGGAAGTCGGAAGGGGGGTCGATATGACTTTAGAGGAATTTCTTAACGAATGGAACAATGACTCCGAACGGGTGCTGGTGCATACGAGTGGTTCTACGGGGGAGCCTAAACCCTTGTGGGTGGAGAAACGCCGTATGGAGGCTTCGGCAAGGATTACCTGTGACTTCTTGGGACTCAGGGAAGGGGATACAGCCTTGCTCTGTATGTCGTTGGACTATATTGCAGGTAAGATGATGGTGGTCCGTTCTCTGGTTAGAAATCTGGAGTTGATTGTGGTGGAACCGTCGGGGCATCCGTTAGGAAACGCGACCCCCCTCCAACTCCCCCGAGGGGGAGAGTTCTGCTCAAGGTCTTTCCCTCCCCCTCGGGGGAGTTGGAGGGGGGTCGGTGGGCTCGGATGGCTCGCCTTTGCCGCCATGGTTCCCATGCAGGTTTACAACTCTTTGCAAGTTCCGCAGGAACGTGAACGTTTGAAGCAAATCAAACATCTCATCATTGGTGGTGGGGCCATTGATGAGGCTATGGCTTCGGAACTGAAGGACTTTCCAAACTATGTTTGGAGTACCTATGGGATGACCGAAACCCTCTCGCACATCGCCCTGAGACGCTTGAACGGCCCAGAGGCCAGCGAATGGTATAAGCCATTCCCCAGCGTGAAGATCTCACAGAATGAAGAAGGCTGCCTGGTTATTGATGCACCGCTGGTTTGCGCCGAGCGGTTGGTGACCAACGATATTGTGGAAATCAGCGAAGCGGGATTCCGTATCATCGGACGCAAGGACAACGTGATTTGTTCTGGAGGCATCAAGATTCAGGCTGAGGAAGTGGAGCGCATCCTGAAACCCTATATTCGCGAGCCTTTCCTGATTACCAAGCGCAAGGATGAAAAGTTCGGCGAAGCCGTAGTGCTTCTCACGGAATCGAATGACATGGAGGAAGTAAAGATGGCCTGCTGCCAGCATCTTCCCAAATACTGGCAGCCGCGGGATTATGTCTTTGTTGAAAAAATACCTATGACTGAAACCGGAAAGCCCGCCCGAAAGAAAGCGGAAGAGTTGCTTAATGGAGAATTGAGAATGGATAATGGAGAATTATGATTACTGCTGGAGGCTGATTCTTGCGCAAACTCCAGGCTTGCCAGGTTATCATAACTCTACATTCTCCACTCTCCACTAAAAAATCATCCTTCCCGATAGAAATCGAGCGCTTCCTTGATATCTTCTTCCGTGGCAGTCTGGTTGATGCGGATGTCACCGATGTTGCCCAGCAACGTGAAGTTGATTTGTCCCGAAGTGTTCTTCTTGTCGTGTGTCATGAGTTCCAAGAGTTCGGGATAATCGTCGCAGGTGATAAGCATCTGGCCATATTGTTCGCGGATGAAGTTCACCGTCTGGCGCAATTTGTCTTGCGGAAAACCACATTTCACGGCACTCAGATAGAGTTCGGCAATCATACCGTAGGCAACGGCATAACCGTGGAGAATCGGTTTCCCCTTCTTCATGGCAAAGCTCTCGAAAGCATGGCCCACGGTATGTCCCACATTTAGAGCCTTACGGATGCCGTGCTCCTTCGGGTCTTCTTCAACGATGCGTTCTTTCACCTTGACGGAATCGGCCAGCAGTTGGTTTAGGGTGGAGATATCATCCATAAACCCAATTAATTCCGCCCACATCTTTTCGTCAGAAATCAGACCATGTTTCAGCATTTCGGCATAGCCCGAAAGAATGTTCTCGCGGTCGAGCGTCTGCAAGAAGTGGGTGTCGAGGATGACGTATTTGGAATCGTTGAAGACACCAATCTCGTTTTTCAGTCCGCCGTAGTTGATGCCGGTCTTGCCGCCTACCGAAGCATCCACCATGGCAAGCAGCGTGGTGGGTATGTTGATGAAGTCGATACCTCTTTTAAATGTAGAGGCTGCAAAGCCGCCGAGATCGGTAACCATGCCACCGCCGAGATTAATCATACATGAATGACGGGTAGCCCCCATGCGTTGAAGTTCGCTCCATACATGACAGACGGATTCAAGCGTCTTGTTCGTGTCGTCGGCTTTGATGGTTATCAGCTGGGCATTGCGCAGGCAAAGGAAGTCCTTGATAAGCGGCCAGCAATTCTTTTCCGTGTTCTCATCGGTAAGCACAAACAGTCTGTCGTGCTCACATTCTGAGATTGCCGTTGCCAGTTCCTGATGTAAGTTTCTTGAAATAATAATTCTCTGCTCCATAACCTCTAAACGTAAAATCCGGTTGCAAAGATACGATTAAGCGAGAACAAATGCAAATAAAACTCGTTTTATTTTGCTTTGTCGAGCGAAAGTATCTTATTTAAAGTTACGCTAATTTATCGAAATGTGAAATAAAAAGGTGTTTTTTTTACTTTTTTACGTCTTTGGATTAAACTAATCTTTAATTGTAACGTCAATAGAATGTACTTCACACAATTATTAGAGGTAAAAAGTTTAAATTATATACATAATCAGATGAGAAAAATCTTTTTGTTGATGGTGGCAGCCTTGTTGGCAACCGTATCGGCACAAGCCCAAGAACGGAGTATTTCAGGCTCATTGACCGATCGCGACACCAAAGAACCAGTGATGCAGGCCACAGTACAACTCCTGAAGACAGACAGTACGTTTATAACCGGCTCGTTAAGCAACGAAGAAGGAAAGTTCAGTCTTACTGCTCCTGAGAATGGCAAGTATCTGGTGAAGATCTCGGGTGTAGGCTACAAACCCATTGTGAAGAATGTCAATATCCAAGATGATAAGAACGTGGATTTGGGTTCACTGACGTTCGGTTCAGATGCAATCATGCTGAAAGGCATAACAGCCACGGCCCAGGCCGCGAAGGTGACGGTGAAGAAAGATACCTTCATCTATAATGCAGCCGCCTACCGTACCCCGGAGGGTAGTGTTGCCGAGGAACTGGTGAAGAAGTTGCCAGGTGCCCAAGTGGATGACGACGGAAAGATCACCATCAATGGTAAGACGGTTAAAAAGATTCTCGTTGACGGTAAGGAATTCATGACGGGTGACACACAGACAGCCATGAAGAACCTGCCGACATACATCATCAATAATATTCGTGCCTACGATCAGCAGAGCGACCTTGCCCGCGTGACGGGTATCGACGACGGTAACGAGGAAACTGTCCTGGACTTTGGCATCAAGCCGGGCATGAACAGGGGCTTCTTCGCAAATGCCGACCTTGGTGCGGGTACGAAGGGCCGCTATTCGAGCCGCCTGATGGGTTCTTACCAGAATAGCACTTCTCGCATCACGGGCATGTTCAATGCCAATAACACGAACGACATGGGATTCCCAGGTGGTGGCGGTGGCGGTCGCTTCGGCGGTCGCAACGGTCTTAATGCGAGCAAGATGACAGGTCTGAACTTCAACTACGACAACAGCAAGAACCTAGAGTTGGATGCCAGCCTGCGCTGGAATCACAGAGACGGTGACACATGGTCGCGCTCGGCAACTGAAAACTTCGGTTCCAACCAGTTCTCCAACAGCCTCAGCAAGAGCCTTAGCCGTTCTAATAACTGGAATGCCCAGTTGCGCTTGGAATGGCGCCCTGACTCGATGACGAATGTCATGTTCCGCCCGAGCCTTCGCGTCACTAGCAGTGATAGCCGCAGAAGCCCCATCGACAACGTGTCGGCCACCTTCGATGCGGATCCGTACCTCTACGTTGCCGACCCGCTGGCCTCAGCTTCCATCGAAGAGCTTGTTGCCGACGAAATCGTGGTGAATACGAACCGTAGCGGTTCGCTGAGTAACAGCAGCAATACATCAGCTAATGCCATGTTGCAGATCAACCGCCGCTTGAGCAAAAACGGTCGTAACGTAACCTTACGCGGTGACTTCGGTTATGGAGATCAGGAAAGCAAGAGCCTGTCATTGTCGGAGGTGAACTACTATAAAACGCAGCTGGCCAGTGGTAACGCCACACAATATACCAACCGGTATAACCTGACGCCGACAAAGAACTGGAACTATAGCATCCAGACAACCTACAGCGAGCCGATAGCTAAGCGCACGTACCTGCAGTTCAGCTATCAGTTCAGGTATAGCTATAATAAGAGTGACCGCTCTACCTATACGTACAGCCCTCTGGGCGATATCTTCAGCGGAATCGAACCGGTATATGGTGGTTTTGACGACTATCTGTCACTGATATCGAATCCTGTTGGCACTGACTCTCCTTACTATGATGAGAACCAGAGCCGTTTCTCCGAGTATAAGAACTATATTCACCAGTTTGACGTGATGTTCCGTAAAATCAGCGACACCTATCAGTTCAATGCCGGTTTGATGTTCCAGCCGCAAAAGTCGCATTTCATCCAGAATTACAGAGGCGTGCATGCCGACACCACACGTACGGTGTTCAATGTAACCCCGACCATCGACTTCCGTTATCGCCCGAACTACACCACAGAACTGCGTGTCAACTACCGCGGTACCACCCAGCAGCCGCAGATGAGTGACCTGCTTGATATCACAGACGACAGCAACCCGCTGAACATCACAAAGGGTAACCCGGGTCTGAAACCTTCGTTTACCAACAACCTCCGCGTGAACTTCAATACATACATGCAGGATCACATGCGTTCCATCATGTTGTTCGGCAACTATAGCAACACGCGGAACTCCATCTCTAACATGGTCCAATATGTCAAAGATACCGGTGGTAAAATTACCAAGCCGGAAAATATCAATGGTAACTGGAACGCCAGTTTGGGCTTTATGTTCAACACGGCTATCGACAGCGCAGGCGTATGGAACGTGAACACATTCACGATGTTCAATCATAGCAACAATGTAGGCTATATGTTCGATAACGACATAAATGAATCTATCAAGAACACCACTAAGAACACGATGATTATGGAGCGCCTGCAGGGTAGTTTCCGTAAGGACTGGTTCGAGATTGCACTCGATGGATCCGTGAACTACACACGTGCCCGCAATGAATTCCAGGAACAGAGCAACCTTGACACTTGGCAGTTCTCATACGGTGGCAGCATCAACATCTTCGCACCGTGGGGCACCAGCCTGTCAACCGATCTCCACAACCAGAGCCGTCGCGGTTATAGCGACCAGGCAATGAACACTAACGAACTGGTATGGAATGCCCAGATCTCACAGAGCTTCCTCAAAGGCAATGCACTCACCGTTTCCTTACAGTTCTATGACATGCTCCACCAGATGAGCTCATACAGCCGTTCGATTACTGCCATGCAGCGTACCGACACCGAGTATAACAGCATCAACAGCTATGCCATGCTGCACGTCATCTACCGTTTCAATGCCTTCGGTGGCCGTCAGGCTCGTCAGATGATGCGCGGTATGGGTATGCCCGGTATGATGCCTGGTATGGGTGGCATGCGTGGTGGTCGTGGCGGTAACCGCGGTGGTTTCGGCGGTGGCCGTGGTGGCTTCGGCGGTGGCTTTGGTGGCGGCGGTGGTCGTCGTTTCTGATAATAGAGTATTAAACGAAGAGAAGTGGTAAACGAGTGTTTACCACTTCTCTTTTATTTATACTTTCTGGATGTTTGAAATGATTTCCTCGATGACTCTCGGGAAATGTTCCATTTCCAGGAGGTGTTCCTTATGGGCAATGTCTTCGGGGGTGTCGTCTGGCGAAAGCGGGGTGCTGAACTGCGCAATAATCTCGCCGCCGTCGCAAACGTCTGACACCCAGTGGACTGTCATGCCTGTTTCAGTTTCACCAGCAGCCTTGATGGCCTCGTGCACATGATGTCCCCACATTCCTTTTCCACCGTATTTCGGCAGTAGGGCAGGGTGGATGTTGATCATGCGACGGTCATAAGCCTCGATGAGAAAATCGGGAACAATAAGCAGGAAACCGGCCAAGACGATGAACTCGATCTCGTATTCTTTCATCAGCGTCATCATCTTCTCGCGGTCGTTGAAATCATTTTTATTCATGATGGCCGTAGGCACATTCAGGTTCTTGGCACGAACCAGCGCGTAGGCATCGGCCTTGTTGCTGAGCACAAGACTTATCTTAACCTCCTCAGAATCCTTGAAATACCTGATGATGTTCTCGCAGTTGGTGCCGCTTCCCGACACGAAGATTGCCACGTTTGTCATTATTCTTTGCTGTGTGATTCTTTATTTTCCGCCTGCAAAGATAATTGTTTTCTGTGAAATTCCCAAATTAATGTTCACCGATGTGGATTTTCGGCGTATTCATATTTCATCGAAATCGAACTCGTCTTCATCGTCTTCGTCAATCCCGAAGCCGAAGAGGGCAGGGTCCGTGAAAGCATCCATGGCACGGCGGTCTTTCTTGGTGGGACGGCCCGTGCCGCGTTGGCGGTCGATGAATCCGCTGATGCGGCTCATCTCCAGGAGTTCGTATTGCTTGGGGTCGGTGACATTCTCGTAGATTTCGGGAACGAGTTTGGCCCCAACGCGCTGTTCAATACATTTCAGCACACGGAAAGAATAGGTAATGGGAGGTTTCCTGACATGAACCACTTCACCCACTTTCAGCGGGCGCGAGGGTTTCACGTTGGCATTGTTTACCACCACACGCCCGTTCTTGCAGGCATCGGCGGCTATCGAGCGCGTCTTGAAGATGCGCGAAGCCCAGAGCCATTTGTCTATTCTTGCGGTTTCAGCCATGTATTCCTATTATTTTGTTTTCTTGCCTTTGTTGTTGTATTGATTCATGGTGATGTCGATGCCTGCCAGCACAAAACTCTTGATCACCTCTACGGCCGTGTCGATGGCCGGCTGGAGTTTTTGCTTTTCCTCATCGCTGTATTTCCCCAACACCCAGTCAATCTGTCCGCCGCGGTTGAACTCGTTGCCGATACCCATGCGCAGGCGGGCATACTGCTGACCGATGAGTTGCTGGATATGGCCCAGACCGTTGTGACCGCCGTTCGAGCCGTTGGCCTTCAGACGGAATGTTCCCAAAGGCAATGCCAGCTCGTCAACGACTACCAGCAACCGTTTCTGGTCGATATTCTCCTTCTGCATCCAGTAGCGCACGGCGTTTCCGCTCAGATTCATAAACGTGGTGGGCTTCAGCAGAATCATCTTGCGGCCTTTCAATGATGTCTCGGCCACAAAACCATACCGTTTGTCTTCGAAAACAATATTGGACGCCTTAGCAAGGGCGTCCAATACCATAAATCCTGTGTTGTGGCGAGTACCCTCGTATTCAGCACCGGGGTTTCCCAATCCCACAATCAGATATTTGTCCATCTGAATTTCAGTCTTTTTGAAAAAGCGGAGCAGATTACTCAGCAGCCTGCTCATCATCATTAGCCTGAGCGGCAGCGTTAGACTTACGGGTAGCCTTGATGGTGCAAACCACAACTTCCTTGCTGGTAACCATCTCCAGACCCTCGAACTGCAGGTCGCCAACCTTGATGCTCTTACCGATAGTCAGGTTGGTAACGTCGATATCCAGAACTTCGGGGATGTCGGTGTATTTTGCACGAACATTCACCTTGCGCACGATGAGGCTCAGACGGCCACCGTCGCGCACACCCTGTGCCAGACCGTTCAGCCTTACGGGAACACCCATCACGATGGGCTTCTCCTCATTCACTTCATAGAAGTCAACGTGCAGCAGCGCGTCGGTTGTGGGGTGGAACTGCAATTCCTTGATGATGGCATTCTTCACCTCACCGTCGAGGTTGATGTTCACCATGTAGATGTTGGGAGTATAGACCAACTTGCGGAGTTCAGACATGGGGCAAGTGAAAGCCACTGCCTCGGGCAGACCGTTCTCACCACGCTTCTCACCATAGAGGTTGCAGGGAATGAGTCCTTCTTTACGTACTAATTTGGAAGCCTTCTTGCCAAGGTCGCTTCTCTTCTGACCTGTAACATTAATCTCTAACATAATGTGTTACTCTAAAATTAAGTTGTTAAATGATTTAAACTGCTTGCTTAATTTACCATCACACTTTTGGGAGTGCTTTTGGAAAAGCGGTGCAAAGGTAGTGCTTTTTGCACGAATAAAAAAATAAAAGAATAAAAAAATGAAAAATCTGAGGTTTTTTCTTGCGTGAAATACATATTTTATGTAATTTTGCATCGTAAACAGATTCGTAAATGTATAAAAACACAAATTTAGATGATTAATAGAGAACTGATTCGGATTAAGATTGTCCAGTTAACCTACGCATACTATCAAAACGGAAACCGGAATATGGACAATGCAGAGAAGGAATTGCTTTTCAGTCTCTCCAAGGCCTACGATTTGTATAATTATCTCCTCGCCCTTATCGTTGCCGTCACCCGCGAGGCCCGTCATCGTGTGGAGGTGGGCACTGCGCGTGCGAAGCGTGAAGGTGGCGAGATCCCGTCTTCTAAGTTTGCCGACAATAAGTTTGCACTCCAACTGGAAGAAAACAAGCAGCTCTGCGAATTCGTTGAGACGCAGAAGCAGACTTGGGAGGACAATATAGAGTTCGTGCGCAAGTTGCTCGACCAGATTGAGCAGAGCCAGATCTATCAGAGCTATATGGATTCCGAGGAGGATTCCTATGACGATGACCGTGAGATTTGGCGCAAGATCTACAAGGTGCTCATCATGAACAATGCCGACCTTGATGCGCTGCTCGAAGAGAAATCGCTCTATTGGAACGACGATAAGGAGACGGTTGACACCTTCGTGGTGAAAACCATCAAGCGCTTCGACCCCAAGAATCAGAAGAATCAGGAACTGCTCCCCGAATACAAGGACATTGAAGACAAGGAGTTCGCACAGAAGCTCTTCCGCGCCACCATCCTCAATGGTGACCAGTATCAGCGCTATATGAGCGAGACTTCGCGCAACTGGGACTTCTCACGCCTGGCCTATATGGATGTGGTGATTATGCAGATTGCCATTGCCGAGATGCTTACCTTCCCGGGTATTCCTGTCTCGGTGACTATCAATGAGTATGTGGAGTTGGCTAAGCTCTACAGCACGCCTAAGAGTTCAGGCTATATCAACGGTATGCTCGATGCCATTGCCCGCTATCTCAACGCCACGGGCAAGATGATGAAGCCCGTACCTGAGCGTCATAACCGATTCGAGCACCATTGATGCCTTTGCGTTTAGCCGGTTTCCGGCTATCCGTTTTCTGTCTATCAATAAATCAAATTATAAAACATGACAACATTATTCTTAGCAGCCCAGGCCGCTCAAGGTGGCGGCGGAGGCATGAGCTTCCTCATTATGATGGTGGCCATCTTTGCCATCATGTGGTTTTTCATGATTCATCCCCAGCAGAAGAAGCAGAAGGAAATCCGCAATTTCCAGAACTCGCTGACTGAAGGAACGAAGGTGATTACCGGCGGCGGTATCTATGGCACCGTGAAGCGTATCAACATGCAGGACAACACCGTCGAGGTGGAGATTGCACGTGGCGTGAATATTACCGTAGATCGTGGTTATGTCTTCGCTGATGCCTCTGGCATGCAGCAGACACAGGCTAAATAAATGGGCAGACGCGGAGCACGCATATTCAGCTTTGTCAGGAACTTCTTGTCCACCATCGTGAACAAGGAGTTTCTGATTTTTTTGTTCTTTCTCAGCGTGAGCGGCCTCTTTTGGCTCGTCATCACGGTGACAGAGACTTATGAACGCGAATTTTCCGTACCTCTGCGACTGGTGAATGTGCCCAAGGATATAGTGGTAACCAGCGAAGTGGATGATACCGTGAAGGTCACCATCCGCGACAAGGGCTACATCCTCCTGGCCTATAAATACACATTGACCGACGATCCGATATCTATCGACTATAAGCTTCACGCCCCCAAAGACGAGAAGAGTACCGTTTCTACCAGCGAACTCCAGAAGCTCATCTATCAGCAATTGTCCAAGTCATCGCGGATTATATCGCTGAAGCCTGACCGGCTGGTCTATTATTTCACCCGCGGCAAGAGCAAGACTGTGCCGTTGCGGCTCAATGGCAAGATTGTGATGGGGCAGAGTCACTATGTCTCCCGAATCGTCTTTTCTCCTGAACGGGTGGATGTCTATGCGCGCAAGTCGCTGCTCGACAGTATCCATTATGCCTTTACGGAGAATATGGTGATCAGCAATCTGACCGACACCATTGTCAGGACCGTGGCCTTGAAGAAGGTATTGGGTGCGAAGTTTGTGCCCTCGGAAGTGAAGGTGACCATCTATCCCGACATTCTGACCGAGGCCAATGTGGAAGTGCCCATCACGGCCGTCAACATGCCCGAAGGAAAGACACTGCGCACCTTCCCCTCTCGTGTGAAAGTGCTTTTCGTGACGGGTGTCGGAAACGTACGCAATATCTCTGCCAACCAGTTCCGCGTGGAAGCCGATTATAGCGATATTGAGGCCCATCCGTCGGAGAAATGTTCGCTCTCGCTTGTTGCGATGCCTCAGGGTGTCCGTAATCCCCGCCTCGAAATCTCTGAGGTGGACTATCTGATAGAGACCCAATGAAGATAGCCGTCACCGGAGGAATCGGCAGCGGCAAGAGCTATGTGTGCCGACATCTGGCCGAACGAGGTATCCGTGTCTATGATTGTGATGCGGCTGCCAAGCGGTTGATGCGCACCTCAGCCACTCTTCAGGAGAAACTTCGTGAACTCGTGGGCGAAGAGGTTTATCACGACGGACAGTTGGTGAAACCCGTCATGGCCGCATTCCTTCTGGCTTCTGATGAGAACCAAAAGGCCGTTAATGCCATCGTTCATCCTGCCGTTGCTGACGATTTCAAGGCTTCGGGCTACGACTGGATGGAGTGTGCCATACTCTTCGAGAGCGGTTTTGACCATCTGGTGGATTGCGTCATCTGTGTGACGGCTCCCGAAGAAGTGCGTATCCAGCGGGTGATGGCTCGCGACGGGCTTACGCGTGAGCGAGCGCTTGATTGGCTTGCCAAACAGTTCCCCCAGGAAGAAGTGCGGCGCCGGAGCGATTACGAGATTGTAAACGATGGACTTCAGGACATCGGACCACAAATAGATACTATTATTCAACAAATAAACAACAAAACGAAAATGCAACAGACAATTCTTTCCATTGCAGGAAAACCAGGCCTCTATAAACTTGTTTCAAGAGGTAAGATGAACCTCATTGTTGAGGCTCTTGACGAAACCCACAAGCGTATGCCCGCTTTCGCCACCGACCGCGTGACTTCGCTGGCCGACATCGCCATGTACACCGATGCGGAGGATGTTCCCCTGATGACCATCCTCGCCAACCTCCGTGATAAGGAAGAAGGTAAGGAAGTGTCTTTCAATATCAAGAAGGCTTCCAGCAAAGAGCTGCGCGACTATTTCGCTCAGGTGCTTCCCGATTTCGACCGCGACCGTGTTCACGATAGCGATATCAAGAAACTGCTCACCTGGTACAATATCCTCGTGAGAAACGGTATCACCGATTTCGAAGAGAAGTAAGAGCCCACCCCTGCCCCTCCCAAAGGGAGGGGAAACAGAACTCCTCCTCCTTTTGGGGAGGCCGGGAGGGGGCCTCTATTCCATCGGGAATAGTCCGAAGAGTTTGGCGTCAATCTGATCAGTGACTTTCTGAAAGTCCTGCGGATTCTCGCCAAATTTGCATGTATCCCCGTCAATGATAATCAAGTGCCCCTTGTAACCTTCAATCCATTCTTCGTAGCGGTCGTTCAGACCCTTCAGGTAGTCCAGTCGGATGGTCTGCTCATAGTCACGTCCGCGTTTCTGAATCTGGTTCACCAGGTTCGGGATGCTGCTGCGGATATAGATCATCAGGTCCGGCAGTTTCACCAGCGAAATCATCAGGTCGAAGAGGTCGGCATAGTTGTCGAAGTCGCGGTCGCTCATCATTCCCTGGTCGTGCAGGTTAGGGGCGAATATCTTGGCATCCTCGAAGATCGTGCGGTCCTGGATAATCGTCTCCTTGCTTTTTGAAATCTCCACTACCTCCTTGAAACGTTTGTTCAGGAAGTATATCTGGAGATTGAACGACCAGCGCGTCATATCGGCATAGAAATCGCTCAGATACGGATTGTTATCTACAGGCTCGAACCTTGGAGTCCAGCCGTAACGTTTGGCAAGCATCTTCGTCAGGGTAGTCTTGCCGCTGCCTATGTTTCCTGCTATTGCGATATGCATGGGTTTATGAGTAATAAGTGATGAGTGTTGAGTTTATGAGTTCATAAGTTTTTCAGACTCCCCTCCCTTCGGGAGGGGTTGGGGGTGGGCCAAATATTCCAAATAGTTGTGCGTCGATGCGATCCACGATACTGCCGAACTCCTTGGCATTATGCTCAAAGTCCGTCTGGTCCTTCTCTATCACCAGCACGCGTCCCTTATACCTATTATATATAAAGTCCTCGTAGCGGGTGTTCAGATTCTCCAGATAGTCCAGCTGCATGGTCTGCTCATAGTCGCGTCCCCGCTTCTGGATATTGGCGATGAGGTGAGGCACCGAAGCCCTCAGATAGATCATCAGGTCGGGCAGCCGCACAATTTGCATCATCTGCTCAAACAGTTCCATATACGTGTCGAAGTCGCGGTCGCTCAGGTTGCCCATCGCCTTGTTCGTTGCTCCGAACACATATACGCCCTCGAAGATCGTACGGTCCTGTATCACTGTATGGTCAGCCTTTCGGATATCGAGCAGGTCTTTGAAGCGTTCCTTCAGGAAATACACCTCCATCGGGAACGACCACCGTGGAATATCTTTATAGTAGTCCTCCAGATAAGGATTATAGTCCACCGCCTCGAATCTGGCCTCCCATCCGTAGTGTTTGGCCAGCATCCGCGTGAGCGTGGATTTCCCGCTTCCTATATTTCCTGCTACAGCTATGTGCATGATGATTCAATGGTTTGTAATCTGCCTACAAATTTAGGCAAATTTTCCGAGAATGACAAATTCATCTACAAAGATTTTTTGTATTTGAGGGTGCACGGGTGCCACATCCCCTTTGTACAGGGGCTTTGCACCCTCTCCAAGAGGGTGTCACGGGTGCCACAAGGGTGCCACAAAAAAGGGAGACCCACCCCAGCTGGAGACCCACCCCAACCCTCCCTGTTAAGGGAGGGAGCTTGTCATTGGGGTAAGGTTCTCGTTAGCGTTGATAAATTCTCTAGAGAATTTTTTGCAAAGTATCATCGGAAGCCCCGCAAAACATCATCGGAGGTGTGAAATTCTCTAGAGAAAATAGAGACCCACCCTATCCCTCCCTGTATAGGGAGGGAATGCTTGCTATTGAGAATTGGTATGATATCTGATGAAGAAGTACTTGCTCCCTCCCTAAGCAGGGAGGGCAGGGGTGGGTCTCCCTTTTTTGTGGCACCCTTGTGGCACCCGTGACACCCTTCCGGAGAGGGTGCCAGCCCTTTATACAAAGGGGATGTGGCACCCGTGCACCCTTAAATCAGAAATTTCGCGCGCACGCGCGAGGGAATCAGGCGGCGGAGTAGGGGTCGATACAGAAATACTTTTTAGCGTAATATCGCCAGATTGTCATTTTGTTTTGACAGAATGGCAGAATATGGGCAATGGCATGTAAGTTGCAAATATAAGGGTGAAGCCGCAAGGCTCCAAACAGTAAAAACAATAAAAAGTAACAACTTAAAAATATAATTGGAGGTAATGATTATGATGTATCCAACTTTTGCAAGACGTAATTCGTGGCTGCCCACAGTGTTTAACGATTTCTTTGACACAGACTTCATGCCGAAGGCTAATGCTACGGCTCCAGCCATCAACGTGAAGGAAACGGACAAGGCTTATATCGTGGAACTGGCTGCTCCGGGCATGAAGAAGGAAAACTTCGACGTGAACATCAACCATGAGGGTAACCTGGTGATCAAGATGGAGAAAAAGCAGGAGCAGAAGGAGGAAAACAAGAATACGCGCTATCTGCGCCGCGAGTTCAGCTATTCTCAGTATGAGCAGACGCTGATTCTGCCCGAGGATGTAGATAAGGAGAAGATTGCTGCCAAGGTGAACGACGGTGTGCTCACCGTGGACCTTCCGAAGATAGTGAAGGAGGAGGTCAAAGTGGCCAGGCAGATTAATATAGGATAAAAATAAAAGCCTCTCCCCCAGCCCCTCCCCTTGGGGAGGGGAGTAAAGAGAAGGATTTTAGGCATAAAAAAGGTAATAAAGTATTGTTTGTTTTAGGATTGTAGTTAGATTTTAATTGTGTGATTGTTAGTTTTTTAATCCCGAGTGTGTGAACATTCGGGATTTTTTTTGTAACTTCGCACCCGAAATGAATATACTGTTTATTATTATCGGAATTGTGCTGGTGTTGTGGGGGGCTGACCGTCTGACCGACGGAGCCACGGCAATAGCCCAGCGACTGAATGTGCCGCAGATTGTGATCGGCCTTACGGTGGTGGCGATGGGAACGTCGGCACCTGAGTTTTTCGTGAGTTTTGTGTCAGCCCTGAAGGGTACTACGGATATGGCCGTAGGAAACGTGGTGGGTTCGAATATTTTCAATACGATGCTTATCGTGGGCGTTGCTGCTATGGTGGCGCCAATGACCATTGCCAAGAATACGGTGAAGAAGGACATTCCTTGTGCGGTGGGCGCTTCGCTGATGCTGGCGGTGATGAGTCTCGACAATGAGATTTCCCGTCTGGATGCGGTGTTGCTCTTCATCGCCTTCCTGCTGTTTATGGCTTATACCTTGCGTCTGGCCAAGACGGGAGAGAAAGAAGACGAAACTGTCATCAAAAAGATGAAGCCCTTGAAGGCTGCATTCCTGGTGCTGCTGGGACTGGCCTGTCTGATAGTGGGCAGTAATCTTTTTGTGGAATCAGCCTCGGCGGTAGCTAAGTCGCTGGGCGTGAGTGATGCTATGATTGGTCTGACCATCGTGGCTGGCGGCACGTCGCTGCCCGAACTGGCTACGAGTGTGGTGGCAGCGATGAAGGGCCGTTCTTCGATTGCCATCGGTAATGTGATAGGTTCCAACGTGTTTAATATCCTGATGATTCTGGGCATTACCGGAATCATCTGCCCGATGGACCTGCACGGCATTACGCTCGTGGATATGGGTGTGCTCTTCGGCAGTATGTTGTTGCTTTGGGGCTTCTCCTATACGAAATATACGGTGGCCCGCTGGGAAGGCGCCTTGCTGACGGTGCTCTTCGGTTGCTATATGGGCTGGCTGATTTATCAGGTGATGTAGAGCCCCCTCTGACTCCCCCGAAGGGGGAGGAGATTTGGGTTTCAGGTTTAAAGTTTCAGGTTTAAAGATTAAAGAAGATATGATGAAGAAGTTTTTTTCGGTATTGATAGTTGCTGTATTGCTGGTGTCTTGCCAGTCGAATGCAGCCAAGAAGGCTGATGTGGCTGCTACGCCTGTGGGAAATAGCCTTGCAGAGAAGATGAAGGCAGTGGAAGAGGGCGCTTCTGCCCAGTTTGCAGCCTTTGAGAAAGTGTATGCTGAATACGTGAAGGTTGCCGAAAGTGGCGATAAGGATAAGGCACAGTCGATGGAGCCTAAGCTGGAGAAACTTTATGCTGCCTACACGGCCGCTCAGGATTCGTTGCTTCGCGAACTGGTCTATGGCACGAAGTTTACCGATCTGGAGATGAACGACCTGGAGGGCAAACCCGTGAAGTTGAGTCAATGGGCAGGTAAAGGCAACTATGTGCTGATCGACTTCTGGGCTTCATGGTGCGGTCCCTGCCGTCAGGAGATGCCCAACGTGGTAGCCAATTACAAGAAATATCATGACAAGGGCTTCGAGGTTGTAGGCGTTTCGTTCGACAGCAAGGGTGCTGCTTGGCAGAAAGCAGTCAAGGATTTGGGCATGACTTGGCCTCAGATGAGTGATCTGAAGGGGTGGGAGAGTGCTGGAGCAAAGGTTTACGGCATCACTTCGATTCCCGCCAGCGTGCTGCTCGACGGCGAAGGCAAGATTGTAGGTATGAACCTGCGCGATGAAGCTTTAGGCGCAAAGCTTGCTGAAATCTATAAATAAGAAACGAGGCTCATGGAAATGAATAACGGCAACAGCCAGACGAGAAAGGACGAAGGTCTGCAGGCACTGGGGCAGAAGACGAAATATCGTGACGACTATGCCCCGGAGGTCCTGGAGACGTTCGTCAACAAGCATCCCGGAAATGATTATTGGGTAAGGTTCAATTGCCCGGAGTTTACCACGCTGTGCCCGATTACCGGGCAGCCCGACTTTGCGGAAATTCGCATCATGTATGTGCCTGATGAACTGATGGTGGAGAGCAAGAGCCTGAAACTGTATCTGTTCTCCTTCCGCAATCATGGAGATTTCCACGAAGATTGCGTGAACATCATCATGAAGGACCTGATCAAGCTGATGAATCCCAAATATATTGAGGTGAAGGGTTTGTTCACTCCGCGAGGAGGCATCAGCATCTGGCCTTATGCCAACTATGGCCGTCCAGGCACGAAATATGAGCGCCTGGCCGAAGAGCGGTTTGCCGCGCAGCAGCTTTAAATCCTAATTCTTGCGGTAGTATCCTTTTTCCGTACCGTCCTTGTAGCGGATTCTCAGGGTGTCCTTTACCATAAAAAGAATATCTACCGTATCGCTGTTGGGCTTTTCCTTGGCAGCCTGTAGGCTGTCGAGGCTACGGCTCCGTTCGGTAAGCACCAGCTTACCATTGTAGATGTGCCATTCCGTGTAGCGTTTGGGCGTGGGGTAGATGACAGGACTGTCTTTGCTCTGGTTGCGGCTATACTGATAGCCAATGGGCTGGGCCGTATAGGAACGCTTCAGTGCAAAGCCTATTTCCACGGGCTTCATCTGTTCTTCCAGCATGGAATCAATCTCAGCCATAGCTTCTTTGTCAATGACCGGCATGGAGCCCATGGCTGCCGACTCTCGTTTGATGGGTTTCTCCAGATTCACCCATTCCCCCTTCAGCTGGTCAAGGTCGATGACAAGGTCGGCCTTCTTTTTGTCTTTTCCGTTTACGATCAGGCATACCCAGTCGCCTACGCTCGGGTGGCCGATAATACGTTGACGCTTGCGGGCTTCGATGATGTCGTAGGTGACGGGATCTCCTCCTTTGCCTGAAAGGAATACCAAGACAGAATCCGTGCATCCGTCGCAGGCCAGGCCGTAGAGTGTGGAATCGCCTTTGATACTGGTGCTGAGGCCTACGTTTTTTTCAGGCTTTTGCTCTTCTTTGTTGCCGCATCCCGAAACAAGAGCGAGGATGGCGGCTATTATTAATATGGTATTATTTCTCATTATTCGTTAAATTTGCTGCAAAGATAAATAATTTTCCATTTATTTGATTCCCAATTAAGAAAAAATATCTATATTTGCAATCTAAATACAATTCATACAGCTTATCAATATCAGTTACAATAGTTGAATAATCAACTTATACTCAAAACTTAGATTTATGAAGAAAAGAATTCAGTTTAGCCTCGTATATCGTGATATGTGGCAGAGTTCAGGAAAGTTCCAGCCCCGCAAGGATCAGTTGGAACGTGTTGCCCCAGCCATTATCGATATGGGATGCTTTGATCGTGTGGAGACAAACGGCGGTGCCTTTGAACAAGTGAACCTGCTGGCAGGAGAGAATCCTAATGCAGCCGTGCGCGCTTTTTGCAAGCCTTTCAATGAGGTGGGCATCAAGACGCACATGCTGGACCGCGGACTCAATGCCCTGCGTATGTATCCTGTGCCCGATGATGTACGTGAGCTGCAATATAAGGTGAAGCATGCTCAGGGAGTGGATATCCCCCGTATCTTCTGCGGATTGAATGATACCCGAAACATTATCCCCAGCATCAAGTGGGCCAAGGCTGCCGGCATGACGCCGCAGGCCACGCTCTGTATTACCACTTCGCCCGTGCATACCGTGGAGTATTATAGCGGTATTGCCGACGAACTGATAGCTGCCGGAGCCGAGGAAATCTGTCTGAAGGATATGGCCGGTATCGGACAGCCCGCCATGCTCGGCGCTCTCACAAAAGCCATCAAGACCAAGCATCCTGATATCATTATCCAGTATCACGGCCATAGTGGCCCCGGCCTTTCCATGGCCAGTATCCTGGAGGTCTGCAACAATGGCGCCGATGTCATTGACACCGCTATCGAGCCGCTTTCTTGGGGTAAGGTTCATCCCGATATCATCTCCGTTCAGTCGATGCTGAAGAATGAAGGCTTCGAAGTGAAGGAAATCAATATGAATGCATACATGCAGGCCCGTTCGCTGACCCAGGAGTTTATTGACGACTGGTTGGGCTATTTCATCAATCCGGGTAACAAGCACATGTCCAGCCTGCTGCTGGGATGCGGACTTCCCGGCGGTATGATGGGTTCAATGATGGCCGACCTGGCAGGTATGCATCGTACCATCAACTCTATCCGTGCCAAGAAGGGCCTCCACGAGTATAATACCGATGAGATGCTCGTGAAACTCTTTGAGGAAGTGGAATATGTATGGCCGCGTGTGGGTTATCCTCCATTGGTGACACCGTTCTCGCAATATGTGAAGAACATAGCCTTGATGAACCTCCTCACCATCGAGCAGGGCAAGGGTCGTTTCGTGATGATGGACGATTCCATGTGGGGCATGATTCTCGGAAAGAGTGGAAAAATCCCCGGAGAGATTGCTCCCGAACTGAAAGAACTGGCTGCCAAGCAGGGACGCGAGTTTACGGATGCTGACCCGCATACGCTCATACCCAATGCACTCGATGATTTCCGCAAGGAGATGGATGAGAACGGCTGGGACTATGGCCAGGATGACGAAGAACTCTACGAACTGGGTATGCACCCCGAGCAGTATCGCGATTTCAAGAGCGGTATAGCCAAGAAGCGTATGCTCGCTGACCTGCAGAAAGCAAAGGATGCACGTCTGGGCTCGAAGCTTTCTCCCGAAGAACTCGCTGCCTTTAAGCATGCCAAGGCCGATGCACTGGTGGCTCCCGTGAAGGGACAGGTGTATTATCAGTTCTCTGGCGAAGGTGAGTGCGCTCCCTGCATTGAGCCGTTCATCGGAGCAGAATATAAGGAAGGCGACACCTTCTGCTATATTCAGGCCAGCTGGGGAGAGATAGTTCCTGTTCCCGCAGCACTTGGCGGTAAGCTCGTAGAGATTTCGGCCAAGCAGGGAAGCAAGGTTCAGAAAGGCCAGACCCTGGCTTGGATAGAGCGTCCTAAGGATTAAGATGAAGATGGATTATCAATCCGTTATCAATCAGTTTTACAAGGAGGATGATGCCCTGAAGCACATCCTCCTTGTGCATAGCCGGCAGGTGGCCGACAGGGCATTGCTCATCTGTAGGAATCATCCCGAGTTAGGCCTCTCCCCGGAGTTTCTGGAGGCTGCGGCAATGCTTCACGACATAGGCATTATCCAATGTGATGCACCGTCGATTCATTGTCATGGCAGCCAGCCCTATATCTGCCATGGGCGTCTGGGGGCTGAAATGCTCAGAGGCATTCATGTCGGTGATTGCGACATGGAGGCATTGGCTCGTGTATGTGAGCGGCATACGGGTGCAGGGCTAAGTAAACGGGAGATTGTGGAGCAGGGACTGCCGTTGCCACATCAGGACTACTTGCCCGAGACTGTGGCCGAACAGGTTATTTGCTATGCTGATAAATTCTATTCAAAGACCAGGATAGGAGAGGAAAAAACCATTGCGCAGGCAGAGCGATCTCTGGCAAAATTCGGTGAGGAGGGTTTGCTGAGATTCCGTAAATGGGTGCAAATGTTTGAGTGATGAGTGGAGTCTGAAAAGTGAAGAATGAAAAAAAAAGGTGAAAATAAACGCCGTTTTGAAAGATTCTTCTCTTTTCACTCTTCACTTTTAGTATAAATTGCTACCTTTGCACTCAGTTTCGTTATGAGAAGAAAGACATTAATATTTCTGTTGCTGGGGGTCTTCATTTTTATGATGGCCGATACCAACATGCCTCTTTTCAAACGAAAGAACAAGCAAGCCGTGAAGGATTCCCTGGAAATGTCAGAACTGACAGCGTCTGATTCATTGGAAACAGATTCGCTTCCGGTGGATTCCAAGGACGGCGTTCCGGATACAGCCAAGATGGACTCGCTGGAGCTGGCCATCTATAAGCACAACAAAGCCGTTGACGACTCCATTAAGGCCGACAGTGTCTTCAGGGCGAAGGCCGGCGGTATTGATGCCCCGGTGACCTATGAAGCACAGGATTCGCTGGTTTATGATGCAGCCACGAAGACTGCCCATCTCTACGGTAAGGCCAAGGTGAAATATACCAATATGGATCTGTCGAGCGAAAAGGTCTATATGAGCCTTGACAGCAGTATCGTTCATGCCACGGGCGTGGCCGACACGGCCGGTAACTTGTCGGGTACTCCTGTCTTTAAGATGGGGTCAGATACTTATGAGAACGACACGATGGCCTTCAACTTCAAGTCGAAGAAGGGCCTGATCAGCAATGTCTATACGGAACAGGAAGACGGATTCCTGCGCAGTCAGCGGGCAAAGCGCGACAGTTCGGGCGCACTCTATCTGACGCATGGCCGCTATACGACCTGTGATGAGGAGCATCCCGACTTCTATATCGCACTATCCCGAGCCAAGGTGCGCCCAGGAAAGGATGTCGTCTTCGGACCCGCCTACCTCGTGGTGGCCGATGTGCCCCTGCCTTTGGCCATTCCTTACGGTTTCTTCCCATTCACGAAGAGTTACAGCAGCGGTTTCATTATGCCTACCTATGGCGATGAGAGTAGCCGTGGATTCTATCTCCGCGATGGCGGTTACTATTTCGCGATGAGCGACAAATGGGACCTGAAGGTGCTGGGTGAGATCTATACCAAGGGCTCGTGGGGATTGAGTGCTGCCAGCAACTACCGAAAGCGTTACCGTTACAATGGTAGTTTCATGATTCGCTATCAGGACACGAAGAATGGTGACAAGGGTATGCCCGATTTCACGGAAGAGGAGAGTTTCAAGGTCCAGTGGCAGCATCATCAGGATCCCAAGGCCAATCCGTTTACTAATTTCTCGGCGAGTGTCAACTTCGCCACGTCCAGTTTTGAGCGCAACAATCTCAGCAGTCTGTATAATCCCCAGGCCATGACACAAAGCCAGCGCATGTCGAATGTTTCATGGACGACCACATTCTCAAGTATAGGCATGACGCTCTCTGGTGGAGTAAGCCTGAACCAGAATATGCGTGACTCTGTTATCGACCTGACGTTGCCCGACCTCAATATCACCGTGGCACGATTCTTTCCGTTCAAGCGTAAGAAGGCGGCAGGAGACGAACGTTGGTATGAGAAGATTGCCTTTAGATATACGGGCCGACTGTCAAACACCATCAGTACGAAGGAGAATAAGTTGCTGCATTCCAGCCTGACGAAGGACTGGAAGAATGGTATGGAACACAGGGTCCCCATCAGTGCCTCGTTCACCTTGTTCAACTACCTGACCATTACCCCGCAGCTAAATTTGACCGACCGCATGTATTTGAACAAGGCAAATCGGTCGTGGGATGCTGCCCGTCAGGTGGAGAAGATTGATACGGTGAGAGGATTCTATAATGTGTTTGACTGGGATTTCAGCATTCAGGCTAATACCAAGCTTTACGGATTCTTCATTCCCAACCGTAAGATATTCGGCGACAAGGTGCAGGCCATCCGTCATATGTTTACGCCGTCGGTGAGTTTCAATTTCCATCCGGATTTTGGAGCGGAGCAATGGGGTATCTACAAGACTTACACGAAGACCGATGCCGACGGCAATGTGTCGCTCGTGCGCTATTCTCCCTATTCGGGCATGGGCATCTCGTCTCCTCCAGGTATAGGCCGTTCGGGTAGTATCTCGATGAGTATCAACAACAACCTGGAGATGAAGATCAAGTCGGACAAGGATTCCACGGGTGTAAAGAAAATAAGCCTGATAGATGAACTGGGGGCATCGATGTCGTACAACATGGCCGCCAAGGTAAGGCCGTGGAGTGACCTTGACACGCACATCCGTCTGAAACTCTCGAAGAGTTATACGTTCAATATGTCGGCATCCTTTGCTACGTATGCGTATGAACTCGATGAGAACGACCGTCCTTATGTCGGAACACGTACAGAGTATAGCTATGGCCGATTCGGACGTTTCAAGGGAACTTCCCAAACGATATCCTACACGCTTAATCCTGAGAAAATCAAGAAGTTCTTCGGCGGTAAGAAAGATGACGACGACAAGAAGCGCAATGAGGATGATGATTATGACACCGGTGTAGAAACCAATATCGACGCTGACCTGGAGAAAGGAAAGCATGGCGCAGAGCGCAAAGGCGGTAAAGCCGAGACGGATGCTGACGGCTATGTCTCGTTCTCAATGCCTTGGTCGATTACTTTCGGCTATGGTATCACGATGTCTGAGAATACCGGCGGAACCTTTAATAAGGAACGCATGCGCTATCCTTATATGTTCACGCAGAACCTCAACATCAGCGGTAACATCCGTATCAGCGAGGGATGGAATATCAATTTCGTCAGCGGTTACGACTTTAATTTCCACAAGCTGTCGATGACCACAGCCTCTCTTTCGCGCGACCTTCACTGTTTCAACATGAGTTGTTCGGTGGTGCTGGCACCCTATACCAGTTATAACTTCTCCTTCCGTTGTAATGCAGCCACGCTTACCGATGCGCTCAAATACGACAAGCGTTCAGGTTATACCAACGCGGTACAGTGGTATTAAGTTTTAAGATTCTGAATTTATGGCCGAAATACCCAGTCTTGTTAGAGACCTTGCCCTGATACTTGTGGTGGCCGGTGTGGTCACCCTGATATTCAAGAGACTCAAGCAACCGCTTGTGTTGGGATATATCATGGCTGGATTCCTTGTCTCTCCCCACATGCCCTTGATGGCTTCTGTGGCTGATTCCGAGAATATCCAGACGTGGGCAGATATCGGTGTGATGTTCCTGCTTTTCTCGTTAGGTCTTGATTTTTCGTTCAAGAAGATACTCAAGATGGGCGTTTCGCCTATCGTTGCCACGCTTGCCATTATCTTCTCCATGATGATTCTTGGCAACGGAGTGGGGCATCTCTTCGGCTGGGATTCGATGGACTGCACCTTCCTGGGCGGTATGCTTGCCATGAGTTCCACCACTATTATCTATAAGGCTTTTGATGATTTGGGGCTGCGGCAGCAGCGATTCTCCGGAATCGTGATGAGTGTCCTGATTCTTGAGGACATTCTCGCTATCGTGATGATGGTGATGCTGGCGGCCATTGCTTCGGGCAACAATCCTGCCAGCGGACAGATGGTGGGGGCTGTGTTGAAGATCGGCTTCTTCCTGATTCTTTGGTTCGTGGTGGGTATCTTTGCCATCCCCTGGTTCCTGCGTGTTACGCGCAAATTGATGAACAACGAGGTGCTGCTTGTCGTGTCGTTGGGCTTATGTTGTGCCATGGCTGTCGGCAGCACCAAGGTTGGCTTCAGCAGTGCCTTCGGCGCTTTCGTGATGGGAAGTATTCTGGCAGAAACCGTAGAGGCAGAGAAGATCATGCGCCTGGTGGAACCAGTGAAGAATCTCTTCGGAGCCGTATTCTTCGTTTCCGTAGGTATGCTCGTTGATGTGAACATCCTGATAGAGTATGCCGTTCCTATTGTGATTCTTGTTCTTACCATTCTTTTGGGTCAGGCCATCTTCGGTTCCTTTGGTTTCCTGATCAGTGGCCAGTCGCTCAAGTCTGCCATGCAGTGCGGCTTCTCCATGGCTCAGATTGGTGAGTTCTCTTTCATTATTGCGTCACTGGGCCTTTCGCTCGGTGTCATTGGCGATTTCCTCTATCCGGTGGTTGTGGCAGTATCGGTGATTACCACATTCCTCACACCTTACATGATCCGGGCATCGGTACCTTGCTACAACCACTTGGAACGCCATCTGCCAAGAACGTGGATCTTGCGGCTCAACAATCTCACGCTCACGCATGCCGGTTCCGATACCGGCGGGAATCTCTGGAAAAGCCTGCTCATGCAACTCTTCCGCATCACGTTGATTTATGGCATCCTTTCCATAGCTATCGTGCTCCTGATGTTTTCTTTTGTGCTGCCCTTCGTTCAGCAGATTATGTCAGAAGAGGTTGCCAACACCGTGGTCGGCATCCTTACCGTTCTCGCCGTGTCTCCTTTCCTGCGGGCCATTATGATGAAGAAGAATCATAGTGAGGAGTTCAAGGCTCTTTGGAAGGTTAACCAGGCTAACCGCCTGATGCTGTCGTTCACCATTATCGTGCGTATCCTGCTCGCTGCAACCTTCATTTACTATATTCTTGCCAAGCTCTTCCGGTTCGCCCATTCTGTAGAGATTGTCGCTGCTTTCATTCTGGTAGTGATTATGATCTTCTCAAGGCGACTAAAGCGTAGCAGTATCGGACTGGAACGTATGTTTATCCTGAATCTTCGTTCACGCGATATCGAGGCACAGGTACACGGACACAAGCGTCCCCTCTATGAAGGACACCTGCTCGATCGGGACATTCATCTTTCCGATGTGGAAGTGCCTGAAGATTCCCGATGGGCGGGCCTTTCTTTGCGTCAACTCCAGTTTGCCAATAAGTTTGGCATTCATGTGAGCAGCATCCTTCGCGGCCGTCAGCGTATTAACATTCCTGGCGGTGATACGGTCCTCTTTCCCGGTGATCGGGTTCAGGCCATTGGTAGCGATGAACAGTTGACGGCCTTTTTTGCAGCAATGAATGAGGCTGTCGTTCCTGATGATCCCGATGTGGAGAAGCGGGAGATGCGTCTTCGTCAGATTATCATCTCCGGCAACAGCCCCTTTGTCGGTAAGAAACTCCGCGACAGTGGCATCCGTGAAGACTACGACTGTATGGTGGTCGGCTTGGAAGAAGGTAAGGAAACGCTTACTCAGCCCAATCCCAATCATGTGTTCCGTAAGGGTGACATTGTCTGGGTGGTAGGCGAGACGGATAGTCTTGAAAAATTAGTTAGGTGTTAGTCATTATATCCTGCCGTCATCTCGCATATCTTGACGATGACCTGCATGGCTTTCTCCATCACCTGTATGCTGACAAACTCATAAGGGCCGTGGAAATTGACGCCTCCCGCAAAGATATTGGGGCAGGGCAGACCCTTGAATGACAGTTGGGCTCCGTCAGTTCCGCCTCGTATCGGCTCCACGCGTGGTGGCACGTCGCAAGCCTGCATGGCCTTGAGCACGATGTCGATGACGTGCATATTGGGATCAATCTTCTCCTTCATGTTGTAATATTGGTCGTTCACGATGATGGAGACAGTGCCTTCGCCATATTTCTGGTTCATCAGGATGGCCTGTTTCTTGATGAAGTCTTTGCGGTCTTCAAACTTCTCGCGGTCATGGTCGCGGATGATGTAAGAGAGTTTGGCCTGTTCTATATTGCTTTCAATGCCCAGCAGGTGGTAGAAACCCTGATAGCCTTCGGTCTCCTCAGGAGTCTCATCCTTAGGCAGCAAATCCACAAACTCAGCAGCAAGGCGGTTCGCATTGATCATCTTGCCCTTGGCGTAGCCGGGATGAACACTCACACCCTTGATAGTCACTTTGGCCGAAGCGGCATTGAAGTTCTCAAACTCAAGGTCTCCCAGGTCGCCGCCGTCCATGGTGTAAGCCCATTGGCAGCCGAATTTCTCCACGTCGAAATGGTGGGCGCCCATGCCAATCTCTTCGTCGGGATTAAAGGCCACGCGGATGTCGCCATGAAGAATCTCCTTATGGTCACGCAGATAGCACATGGCCTGCACGATTTCTGCGATGCCGGCCTTGTCGTCGGCACCGAGCAGAGTTGTTCCGTCCGTTACGATAAGATCCTCTCCCACGTGTTGCAGCAGTTCAGGGAATTTCTTGGTGCTGGATATGATACCAGGCGAAAGCACAATGTCAGATCCGTCGTAATGCGATACGATGCGGGGCTTCACGTTCTTTCCCGAGCAGTCGGGACTGGTGTCATAGTGTGATATAAAGCCGATGGTAGGCACTTCCTTCTTCGTATTAGCGGGAAGCGTGGCGTAGATATATCCCATTTCATCCATTTCCACGTCGCGCAGTCCTTCATTCTCCAGTTCTTTGCGGAGGTATTCTGCGAAGATGAGTTGTTTGGAAGTACTGGGTACGCTTTCGGATTCTTCCGATGACTGGGTGTCAAACTTCACGTAGTTGAGAAATCGTTCGGTAATGTTCATGATATATTAAAGTTTTACAGCGCAAAGATAGTACATTTTTTTTGATTGGACAAAGAGAATGTTCATTAATTTGGAAATTCGCTCACTTAATCGTACCTTTTGAGAAGGTACTTCCGTTCGACAGAACAAATTAAAACAAGTTTTATTTGCTTTTGTGCTCACTTAATCGTACCTTTTGAGAAGGTACTTCCGTTCGTCTAAACAAATTAAAACAAGTTTTATTTGCTTTTGTGCTCACTTAATCGTACCTTTGTCCTCGATAAACAGAAAAGGTAAATGTCTAGACGGTTATTACATATAGTTCTTGTGCTCCTGTTGTTTACTTCCTGCGGCCATCGCTCGCAGGAAATGAGTGAGGCCTTGCTCCGTGCAGAAGAGATGAACCGAAACTACCAGTCCATGGATACGCTCAAAGGCATGGAACAGGTAGCCGACTATTATCGTCCTTTCCTGGGACGTAGCCAACGCTATATGCGTGCTCTTTACATTCTGGGCTGCGTTTACCGCGACCGAGGCGATGCCCCCATGGCATTACACTATTATCAGGAAGCCGTCAGCCAGGCCGATACCACCGATGCCGATTGCGACCTATGAATATATGGCCGGTGCCTATTATACGTTGGGAAAGAAAGATTCTGCACTTGCCATCGTCGAGAATTCCATCTCCCAATATACGAAGATGAAAGAACACCGGTCAGCCGCTGCTGAAATGGGCGTTGCCGCTGACTTCTACATCAAGAAAAAAGATTTTAAGCATGCCGATAGCCTTCTCAAGCAATACGAAGCATACTCTGGATTCTTCGATAAAAAGGGAAAAATAACTCCCGGCCATGAATCATACTATTACACCAAGGGTCTCTACTATCAAGGCGTACAGAAGTTGGATTCTGCCATTTATTTCTATAGAAAACTGCTTAATCCCCAAATTGATATTGAGGATGTGGAAATGGGCTATAAAGGGTTGGCGAGTATTTATTACAAACTTGGTATTGCTGACTCCATTTATAAATACTCTGCTCTCTATGCACAAGCCAACGACTCGGCGAACATCATTCACTCTGCCGATGAAATCACACGCACACAAGCCCTCTACAACTATAACGAGAGTCAGCGCATAGCCGCAGAAAAATCGGCCGAAGCCAATCGCTATAAGTTCCTGCTGCTTTTCTCAGTGGCAACATTTATACTTTTCGCTCATCTTATTTATAGATACATTAAAAAGCAGAGAAGAATCAAGAACGAAGAAATGGCTATCGTCAATGCCAAATATGCAGATACACTGGAACAATATGAAACAGCCCAAAGAGAATTCGACGCTATCAAGCAGAGTAGTGAGCAGTTCTTGGAAAAGAAACAACAGGATATTAAGCAGTTGCAAGAAACTCTCGCCAAATACCAGATTGACGAGGTAAATCCTGCTGATTGGGGACTGGAAAGGTCTTTGCTGGAAGGAGATATCGTGAAAGAACTCCGCCGGTTAGCAGCCCATGCAAAAACGCCAACCGACCTGCAATGGCAGGCACTCCACACCACCGTGTCAGAGCATCTCCCCGAATTCTATGAAGAAGTGACCAAATCACAACACCACCTCACAGAAAAAGAAGTCAACGTCTGCATGCTCATCAAGTTGCGTTTCATCCCCACGGAGATAGCCACGCTGCTCGACCTTACCAAGCAGCGCGTCTCTAACATGCGGCGTAGCATCAACCACAAACTTTTCCGCGAAGAAGCCGCCAAGACGTTGGATTCCAACATCCGCAGGCTAAAAGCTTGACCGGGTGTGTACTAAATGTACTTTGGTTCGTAAACTGTTTATTTAAAGTAGGTTACGAGCCAAAGCGCTTTTTGCCTGTGTACTAAGTGTACTCTTTTTTTTCGAATAGTTCTGGTATTCAGGATAATTTTGTAAGCGAAAATTCTTTTCCATTAATTTTAAAACAAACCAACAATGAGAAAATTTATTATCGCTTGCTTTATGCTTGCAGTATCAATGGGAACATTTGCCAGTTCCAGAATTCCGCTTTACCCCAAACAAGATAAGCCCATTAAAAATGGTGGTGGTCCGCACCGAATGCCCTCAAGACCGCTTACAGCAGTTCTTGAGGATTACACACTCACTTTCGGTTATGGCTTTGATGAGGCTGTAACTATTGAGCTTCTGGATGAAGACGAGAATGTAGTTTATACCGATTGGCTGGCTCCTGGGCAGACCACTCTCACATTCCCCACTTCTCTCGCAGGTGAATACACCATCCGCCTCACTGTCGGAACTATGTGTTATATAGGTGTAATCGAACTGTAAATATGAAGCAATAGTGTTTATAGAGTTCCTCATGAAAAGATATTCTATTTTGTTCTCAATAATGAGAGTGGGCGTTATGCTATTCTTGCAATTACCTGTATCCATATTATACGCTCAAAACCAACCAATATACAGTGTTCCCAGCCCTGAAATATCAAGCCTTGGACTCTATGGGCAAATTCCCGTAAGTCATTTTACCGGCGTTCCTGATATTTCCATTCCATTGTACGAAGTGAAGGTCGGTGGCTTTTCCTTACCAATAGCCGTAAGCTACCACACAGCCTCCGTAAAGCCCAACATCACTCCTGGTCCGCTTGGACTAGGGTGGAATTTAATAGCAGGAGGCTATATTACACGTACTGTCAGAGGTGTATATGATGAAAAAATGGACAACCAAGGAAGAGCACATGGCTTTTATGCTCATTCTTCTAAAATGAAAAACATCACTCAGCAGGAATTTATTAATCATACACAAAGCCATCTTGAAGGAGATGATTTTTACGAGTTGTGTGCCGACGAGTTTTCTTTCAACTTCTGTGGCTACTCTGGCAATTTTTACTATAATGAGGATAACGGATGGACGGTCGTTTCTGATTATGATATTAGGGTTGAATTTAATGCCAATGACGGTTTCGTCAGTTTTAACGACCTAAAAACAAGATTAAGGTATCATGGATGGAATCAGCAAAATTACAATCAACGATATTTCAATAAATTCACTTTGGTTACTCCCGATGGATGTAAATATGAATTTGGTGGAACCAATGCTGTTGAGTTCAGCATCCCATATTACAATAGAAATAATAGCGACATGATAGCCACAACCTGGAGACTCACCAAAATCACGACTCCACAAAAACACGTGGTGTCTATCGAATACGACAGTTTGCCCTTGGTGTGTGACTTGCAGTATATGCCTATGGAAAGATTCAGGGGGAATGTATATCCACAAGAAGACCCAATACACTTAATCGGAAGGCTTGGCTATACAGGATTCCTTCTCTTTCCTGTGAATCTAAGGAAAATAACAACTTCCAATGAGAACATAGAATTCACTTATAACCGTGATTGGTATTATGGCAGGAAGTTTATGGAATCTGGCCATCAGGCATTATATTGGTCAGATTCAGGACATATACGTGGGGGCATTTTTTCTGATTCGTATGACGATCCTAGTAATCAATTTTTCTATTTTACCAATGCTAGTCCTAGGGATAGTGAATATGAAAGCCGAAGAAACATAGCAGATTCCTTGGCATATTATTATCTCCATCGTATTGCTATCCGCAATAAAAACGGAGGTAACTCCAAAAGTTACTATTTCGACTATAACATAATGAATCGCAGAAAACTGTCATCCATTATCGAAATGGGAACAATACCCGCTTTGCGACGCGACACAGTTCTTACGCCTCATGGTTATTTCCTGATTACCGACTTTCTTATACCTAGCGAGGCAAATACCTTGCATAATAATGTCTATCATTTTGGATATTACAGCAACAAGTTACCTCAAAATTACATAGTTTCAAAAACGGATACGTGGGGATACTACCGTGGAGAGCAAATTAGTCTGACAGGAGTTCCCGATTTTTCAATCGTCACTCCGTTGGTCACTCCGACCAAGGCGGAAGTGTTGAAAGAAATTACATACCCAACGGGCGGAAAGACTCTTTTTGAATATGAACTGAACAACTATTCTCAAAGAGTTGACACACTGCATACCTCTTTGGTGACAAGTTGGGGTGAAGCGGGTGGATTGCGGGTTTCTGAAATTGCAAATGTTGATGAGAAGGGGCATGTTTCGGAAATAAGAAAATATTACTACTCAAAAAATAAGGGGCCGAGACTCAGCAGCACTAGCAGTGGAATCTTAAGAGAGACCCCGACATTCACACTCTATCAAGTAATGGAGGGTGCTGGATTCGACGGTGAGGACGCTGTGATTGTCCAGAAATGCAGCGGTGGATTCTTTGCACCAATAACAAACTTGAAATCCCCTAATGTCGGTTATTCGTGGGTTATAGAGGAAACGCTCGACAGTTTGAGACATTCACTGGGTTATATTAGATTCCACTACTCAAACTATGATACAGGGGCTGACAATAACAACCATTTGGACGAAGCACCCTTATATGGGCTGACCCCAAACTATGCCTTATCTCCATACACTAGCAAATCGTTTGAAAGAGGGAAGTTGCTTTCAAAAGAATATTTCAACTCTTCTGGGAATAAAATAAAAGTAGAATCATACAGGTATTCCCGAACCAATCATACATCAATGAAGATAGCGGATCAGAGAATAATAAATTTCGGATTCAATGGTTCAAATTACGTCACAGCATGTAATGGGTGGATGACAAAGGTACATACTGCCAGTTATCTTCCTTCAACAAAAATAGATTCGGTTTTTAGCCAACAAGGGAATGCTGTCCAGATATCTGTACATAGTTATTCATACAACACTCACAAAATGGTCAGCAGTGATACTTATAGTATGAGTAACGGGAACACTGGAACAATTACATATAAGTATCCTTTTGATTACACTGCATATAATTGGATGACGAATGCCAATGTGACAGCCCCAGTCATTGAGAAGAAAGTCAGTGCTAATGGAATGTCGGAAAAGGAGATATATTTCTATGCCGATGCTGGCGAAGGCGTTCCTTATGTTCAGAAAAAGACAATCATGCGAAACGAGATTTATTCTTCTGAGAAAAAAATCTTTGAAGTGAAACGTGTCGATCTGTATGGTAATCCGATAGAAATGGATGAAAATGGAAAAACCTCAGTTTTGATATGGGGGAACTACGGGCAGCAATTGATAGCTCATATAGAAAACGTTGACTTTCTGAAATGCAGATACCAACTCAATCTGAATCCTTTGCAGTTCTCTTCAATAGGCATCTCATCATTGGACTACACGCCCATATTGTCAGCACGCGGACGATTGTCGGAGTCACTGTTCCATATATACAAGTACAACGGGAATATGCTATTGGAGTCGGAAACCTCTCCAAATGGAATGTCAACATTCTATAAATATGACAACTTAGGTAGGCTCCGAGAGATATATTATTTTGATGGGGCTGTCAAAAAGACCATTTCCAGATATGACTACCGTTATTATAACCAGCAATAATTCTCACATATGATGAAGTGTAATTATCTAAATACGATACTGTCCGTTCTTTCTTGTTTCGTTTTCACCACAGAAGTTCAAGGGCAAATACCCGATTTACCTATTGATCCCTTTCCACTTGATACACTTGCATGGTTTGAGGCTCATCCTGGCATGACACACATAAACAATTATTCCTATAGAGGTAATAATGTCACTTCAAATCGGAATACTTGTACCGTTGAAGTGAACGCACCTGTAGATATTGCCTTCCGCTTCACCAACTATCAATACCATAGAAACTACGGTCCGTTACTACCCAGTGGTCTTTATCCAGTTAATCTGACATTCAATCAGACATACAGCAGAGATGGAGAGACATTAGTCACAAAGAATTTTCATGTATCCGTAAACACTTCAACGATGGTGCTAAATCCTGAATGTGACACGTTGTCCTTTCTGCTACCAGGAACCTATATCCTCGAATTTAATGGAATAGACAGCCAAGCGTCTGTATTTCCTAATTTGAATACAGTAAGTCCTAACACAACTATAGTTGAAGGACCTGTTCACTATATAACTGTTGAGATGGAGGCTATTGCCATACCAGAACCGTCGCAACAAATTCCATTTGAAACGATACCTTCCCCAGACAATGACCTTCCGCCAAGCATGGCTGTTATGACTGGAAAAAACAGCATCACGGCATTTACGAGTGTGGATGGCAGTATGAGCACTGGAATAAAAAAAATAGAATATGTTGACGGTCTGGGAAGAAGTGAAGAGTTGGTAGATGTGAGCGTGACGCCAAACCATAAGGATCTTGTCACTTATAAGGAATATGATGGATATGGAAGGGAATATAGACAATGGCTGCCAGCTTCAATGCAGAATTCCACGGGTGAATACGCTTCTCAGGAAGAGTGTGCAGTGGCATCTATATCGACAAATGGCAATGACTCAGAACCATATTCCTTCACTGTTTATGAACCATCTCCCCTAAACAGAATATCCGAACAATTTGGCTGCGGAAGTTTTTGGCATACGAACAACAAAAGAATTGTGACAGAATATTTGCTTAACCGCAATGATGACAACCATTTAATTTGCAAGAATTATGAAGCCCATGCTCAAGGTTCTACAGGAATGACAGTCTCTTGCCTTGGCAACTATGCTGAAGGTAAATTGCAAGTAAATAAAATAACGGATGAGGACGGAAATGCCATGTGTTATTTCATAGATATGCAGGGGCAGACGGTCCTAATCCGCCAGATTACGGAAAACGGAAAGGCTGACACCTATTACATATATGACGGGCTGGGGAGACTCTGCGCCATTCTCCCACCTGAATTATCAGCCCAAGCCACAGGTGGTTTCGTTGACGGAGATCTCATAGATATGTATGCTTACCTGTACAAGTACAATGACAGAGGGCTTGTCAGCAACAAAAAACTACCTGGTAAGGATTGGATATATTATGAATACGACATTTATGACAGACTTCAATACAGTCAAGACGGAGAACAAAGGCTTAGGGAAGAAAAGACTTTTTACCTTTATGACGTGTTCGGGCGTGAATGCATTCGCGGCATTGGAAAAGATCACAACTCATCACTTGCTGTCACCAATGTGGAAGAGGGAACAACTGTATGCTATACAGGAAACAATTCTGATTGGATGGGGTATGATGGAGCATCAGTGAATTTGACCGATATCCGCATCACTCATGCCTACTTCTATGACAATTATAAATTCTTGCTTGCGAACAGCATATCATTGCCTGACACTTCACCTCTTTATGGAGAGGAGGCAGTCAATCCGCAAGGGCTGCTCACAGGAGAGGCAAACCTAAGGTTAAATGATGACAGCCTGAATGTCGTCTATGATTATAGTTTGTTTAAATATGACTCAAGAAACAGAATGATACATTCCGAGGCAACTAATATACAGGGAGGTATTGACATAGAGGATATTGAATTGAATTTCACTGGACTTCCAACAAAGAAACGACTGAAGCACCCGTGGCCAGCCCATAGTGACATCATTCAACTCTATGAGTATGAATATGACCATGCCCTGCGTCTGACAAAAATAAGCCACAGCACTAATGGAGCCCCATCTGTACTGTTGGCAGATAATACGTACGATGAATTGGGCAGGATCATTGAGGACAGAAGGAACGGTCATGAGAAACTGAAAACGACTTACGGTTATAACGTGCGCAGTTGGATAACTGGGATTGAGAGTCAACCTTTTAAAGAATATCTTTATTATAACACCTCTCACAATGGCAGTGTGCCTCGATTCGGTGGTGGTATTTCCTCCATAGATTATAAGGTGGGCCGCTCCACTCAAGGCTATAATTTCTCCTATGATGCCATGTCTCGGCTGATAGGAGCCAGTTATACGACTAATGGAAGCACCAATTCGTCATACAACACTCATTACACCTATGACTTGATGGGCAATATGCTCACATTAGTACGAAACGGAAGCCAGGACTCAGGCTTCGGAGCGATAGATGATGTTACATTCACTTATAACGGCAATCAGTTAATAAAAGCCGACGATGACGCTACGGATCCGACTTATGCGGGTGCCTTCAACTTCGTGGACGGAGCAGGCGCAAGCATCGAATACGAATACGACCTAAACGGTAATATGACAAAAGATTTGAATAAAAACATTTCGTCAATCCAATATAATTGTCTAAATTTGCCGCAAGAAATAACATTCAGTAATGGAAATATGATCAAATACGCCTACAGTTCCAATGGCAAGAAACAAAAGGTCAGTTATTATACCAGACAGATGAATCAGACGCAATTGAGTCTGCTGGTCAGCCGTATTTATTGCAGTGGCATGATTTTTGAATACGGGACACTGATGCAAATTTTCTTTGACGGTGGATACGTTACGTTAAGTGGGACAACCCCTAACTATTATTTCTACCTGAAGGACCATCTGGGCAATAACCAGATGGTGGTCAGTGGGAACGGAACGATATTACAAAGGAATTATTATTATCCTTTCGGAGGTTTAATGTTTACGGGTAGCAGCGGAGACTTGAATCGCTTCAAGTTCAACGGCAAAGAACTGGATCGTATTCATGGACTGGACTGGTATGACTATGGCGCAAGGTTCTATGATGCGGCAATAGGCAGATGGCCGACGGTTGACCCCCTGTGCGAAAAAAATTATAGCATCAGTCCGTATGCGTATTGTGTGAATAATCCTATGAATGCAGTTGATAAAGAAGGAGAAAGGACTATCTTTATAAATGGGAAAATTGGATTTGAATCACCAGAGGCAGGAAATCCTTATTGGGGTATTAACGGGTCTAAAACAAGCTCTTTTATTACTGGTGCCCTTAATTATTTTCATGATGACAATTATAGAATATTGGCAGCTGATTACGGATGGACTTCTACAGCAGAAGACCGCTTCAAAATAGGATATGAATATGCGAAAAACAATATTGATCTTCTGACGATGGACTTAAAAGCAGGCGAACAGTTTAATTTTGTCTCTCACAGCATGGGGGCAGCTCTTACAGAAGGCATTGCAAAATACTTAAATGAAAAGGGCTTTGGTGTATCAAATATTGTACACATAAACCCTTATCAAGCTGCCGATATCTCGACATTGGAATCTGCAAATACTATAGACTATCAAAACACTGATGATCCCGTAATTCATTTTATTCCATTTAGTTCATCAGGTAAAATTCAGAATGCAGACCAATATATCAGAGAATTTTCCGGTGAATCTCTATTCTACAAGCATTTCTGGCCTATATCATTAGGAAAAAACTTTTGGGATAGGTTGGGGACATATACGTACAGGTTGGGAACTTATATATATTGATGTTCGATGAAAAATAATTGGTTCATTATAATCAAGATAGCCTGTGTTATTCCAGTTATAGCAGATGGTCTATTCGTATGGCTGCAAATGCTATTTTCGTATACGCTGTCTCTACAAGATTATTTTTTTATATTTATCATACCATTCATATTTAGGAATACTGGTATCTTTTATTTCATGACAAATAAACTTCAGATATGGAATAAGCTGTCTTATATTTTGTATATATTGATAGTCCTCAATGCGGTTTTTATTGTTATTAATATTAAATCCACATTTATAGAAATTGACAATTTTGTTTACTATTTCAATCATTTCCAAAGTATTAATAACGCCTCAATAATATGTATTTTCATGCCATTTTGTATAAGACTTATTTGCTTCTTCTATTTTGTATATGATATTTTATTGACAGATTTAAACAAAAAACAGTACTCTGATCCCAGAAAATCTTAAATGAATTATAATGAACAGTTGACGAACTACTATCCGTTCGGTGCACCGTACTCCGATCCTGCGGCCGTAACGGGTTCCACCGTCCAGCCTTACAAGTATAACGGCAAGGAACTGGATCGTATTCATGGACTGGACTGGTATGACTATGGCGCAAGGTTCTATGATGCGGCAACAGGGCGATGGCCGACAATGGATCCGTTGGCAGAGAAGAAACCAGAAATGAGTCCCTATGCTTTTTGTGGGAATAATCCTGTGAGCAGAATAGACCCCAACGGATTAGACTGGTATCAGAATAATGAAACTCAATATTATACGTGGTTCGATGGGGATGGAGATCGTGAAGGATTTACTCATATTGGTGGAGTAGGCTCTGTGCTAGGGGAGTTTGAGTCAAAAATCAATAATATTCTTATAGACGTTTACAAGAATAAGGACGGTTTATATTCTGAAGGGCGTACTATGGAGATAACCAATCCAAATAAAGGTGCCATCTTGCCTTCAGATATAAATAAAATGGATGATTTTCTTGATGAATTTGTTTATGGATATGGTCCTGAAATATCCATATTAACAAGTAACCACCCCTATACAAAAGCTTTACAGACAGACGACAAAGTTGTTAAAGGTCAACAACTATTGCGTTCAGGTGATACAGATATTCCTGGGGAGATAACTAGAGTAAAAAGAGAATGGTGGCCATGGGATGTTTTCTCAACACTATCTATAGTGAAACAGTTTGTTGGGTCATATTCATTTGATTCGTATACTGCACAAGATGGGAAACATCTTTTGAATATTATTTATGATACAAAAAGTGTTCGATCACTTTTTTATCACATACCAGGAACAGAATATTTAAATCATTCAAGAAACAGTGTTGTAAAACCGTTAGCAACAATATATCAATTTTATATATGGAAATCAAAAAAGTAATAATACTTGTAATTGCAGCACTTTTGCCATTTTCATGTGACTTTACAGAATGTAAACGTATAGGGGATACAAATTTCTATTTGCTTCCTGATTGGCAAGGCCGAGGTTCTTATCTCTATCACGATGATGATGAGCGAGGCGGTTTCTTTCCAATCACTCATGAGGGTATTGTTAGAGACGTTTATTGGAATCAGCGATTCGTTATTATTAAATGCAGCCAATCAGATGACCATAGCATAAAATACTGGTATATAATGAATAATATCAAGAAATACAGTTGGAATAGATTTGAGATTAACCAATTCCAAAATGTAGGGGAATATGAAATCGCATTAGACACAATTGGAGTATCTGAAAAACAAATGAATCACACTGATGGAACAATACCTTGGCGCATTTCTTTTACAAAACCATGATGGAAGTGTGAGCTAATATAGTGGGGATGGAAACGCCTCAACATTGGGAATTGGATATTTCGGTTATGTAAAAGGAAAAGGACTAAACCCATCAGGGAAGCATGTTTCTGACATGTATGGCATAACGATTAATTCTTCACCCGTTGTTTATTCAAAAGAAAGAAGCAAGACATGGATACCTTTTTCTCATTAATAAAAGAACTTTTTAAGAATCACAAGTTAGATATTTCCTTCTTTATACTGGCCGCCATGTTTGCCTATTATTCTCATAAAGAAACGAAAGAATGGTTGAACGATAAAGACCGCATAGTGAAAACCATTCGTGAAGAAGTAATTCATGTTAGGGTTACAGACTATAGTGATTGGATGGGAGATATGGATGTTTATGGGTATGGAAATAATGGAAAGAAAATATATTGTGTGGTTTCAAGAACATGGCCTTTCTATAATAAAATTGAGATTGGTGACAGTATTGTCAAAGAATATGGAAAATTAGATTTGAAAATAATAAAAAAAGATACGACAATAGTGTTACATGCTGAGGTGTTAAATGAAATATTGTCGGATGAAGATAGTATTAAATGACCTGTTGTAAGAAAAAAATGTCGTATGCTGATAATAATACATTAAAACAGTTTAGTATAATAATTGATAAATTAAGAAAATATGATTAAAGATTATTTTTCGTCTATATGGGAGACGGCAAAGAAATTCAGTGACTACGGTTCTTGCGCTACCAGAAAAGAATTCTGGGGATTCATCCTGTTTGGTTTGCTTTTTGGCATTTGTGTGTTTGTTATATCCTACATTGTTCTTTTTAATTATGGTACAGTTAAGGATATATCTTCTGGGAATCGTGTCGGTCATGTCGCTTATATAAACTTAACACATCCATGGGACTTGCTAGTTTGTATCTTCATATTGGCCTATATCATCCTCTACTTTTCTCCATTAGCGGCTGTCACTGTGAGAAGGCTCCATGATTCTGGTCGGTCTGGTTTCTGGATGCTGGTATCTTTTGTTCCTGCGGTGGGCACTTGGATTCTGTTGTTCTTACTGTGCCTGCCTACAAATCCTAAAAGTGAATACAGCGACACCTTCTTTGACTTTTTAGGCGAAGAATAGCTCTCTGTTAACACTAACATTCCTAACAATGAAACATATATTGACAATTATATCATTGGCGATAATCAACATTGCCGCCAGTGCGCAAAACATCCAAGGTTCATATCGGCCTAAGGCTGACGGGCAAGTGAAGAAACAAAAGGTGGAGCACCAGCATCTGGAAGCCACAGGACAAAGTGTCGTATGGGATTTCAGTGAAATAGGGATTCTGGACGACTACCACACTGTGAAATACGACTTGAAAGAACGAGAAGGTGCTGACAGCATCATTGCTGGCACGGAGCAGCGTACACGTTATTACTACGATTCTACGCCCGACTCCATAATACTATGCGGGTATGAGAATAACCTTACCAAAGTGGAGTATGACCGTCCAGAACTGCTGCTACACATGCCTTTAACCTATGGCTGCCGCCATGAAGGGGTATTCCATGGCACGGAGGCATACTGCGATAAAATGTTCATGCGGGTCTGCGGCTCCTATATAGTGGAGGTGGATGGAACAGGAAATATGCTACTGCCTTCAGGTGATACGCTACGGCATGTCAGCAGAGTGCATATCCGCAAACTGACATCACATCAACACTATCCTCTCATCATGACGGAGCAGGAACTGAAAGTGTTTGTGGACAGCATAGTGCCATACACTTCCGACAGCATCCACCTTCACCTGATAACTGACACATTGCTGACAGAGACCAACACCTATCGTTGGTATGCCGTAGGCTACCGCTATCCCATTATGGAATTCACATCTATCGGCCACCCAAACGCCCAGCCTTACTATACTTCAGCCTACTATTGTAGTCCTGAAGAACAGAAACTGACAAACGACAAGGAAAACCAATGGATACGTCAGTTGTTAGCAGATACCGATAATAATGGGGGCCGTGGAAACAACCGAAACTCTGATGGCAGGAACATATCGCCCATACGGAATACCAATATCACTATTAGCGGCATGACCATTACCATTAACTATGACCTTACGGCAGATGCCACCGTGAATGCTATGGTGTGCGGCATCTCGGGAATAGTCTATCGCCAGGCATCCCAATCAGGTCAAGCAGCTAACAGTTACCAACTCAACATCAATTGCAGTGGTTTACACCACGAACAGTATGTGCTCTACCTGAATGTCAACGGACATGTAACCAGCCATACCGTTTCTTTGTGAGAATCACGTGCTCACACAGGGGCTGGCCTTCTGTGAGCACGACAGCAACCATCTGCATATCAAAAAATGAATATGAACGGAGATTCTGCTCTCCTATAACGTTAATGAAATCTTAAAAACAAATGGAAAAGATAGTGAAGAACGGAGATACGATATTGGCCATTTTGGTTGGAGTTTGTGGAATTCTGTATCAGAAGACTGGCATGAAACTATTCGACTACGCAACAGTAATATCATGTGCCTTACTTGTGGGCCTGACAATATACAATATAACCGTGCTGGTTGATAACAAAAAGGTATTCAATCATAAAAGGTTGCGTTTGTTCGGAAATCTGTTTTTTCTGCTGTTGGGATATACATATTTGTTCCTGAAACTGGTAGTTTTGTGAACAAGCGGCTCATAGTCTGCGTGTGAACGGGGGCCGGTGATGTTAGTAAGGAATGGCAGACATGCTTTTCTATTCACCTGTTGAGGCAACTTGTTGTGTAGCAGCTATTTGCGGTGAAGGGTTTGCTGGTTAACATTCATTAAGGATTAGTGCACGCATCATTCTTCCGTCAATATATGCATCAGAAAAAGATAATCAAACGGTCTGCAATCTATGATATTTTGAGGTTCAATCTATGATATATTGAAACTCAATCTATGATATATTGGAGTACGATCTATTATAGATTCGCATTCAATTGATGATGTTTTTCTCTGAAGTATCCAAGTGGCTAAGATATATGAAGTCTAAATGTATCGTTTACGAGACGTAACTCTATCATTTACAATGTCGAAGTGGCACACTTACGAATGCCCCGTTCGTAAAGCTCCCTCCCTAAGCAGGGAATTTATGGAATAGCGAGAGCAATGTTGAGTTTACTTAGGCATTGCCGAGTCATGACATAAATCGCCGAAAGGCAAAGGGCGGGGTGGGTCTCCAGTTGGGGTTGTCCCCAAACCCTTCACCACAATCCATTGTTATTAAACGAGTTACACCGAATGGTGAAGTTTTTTTTATTTGTTGCAACACCTTTATAATACTACTTTCATACATCCAAGAATACATCACCATTCACTTCCGGGAATATTTATAGCAAAAGCAGAAAAGCCCCAAAATAGGGGAGGTAGAGGGTAAAGTGACTGGAAATTATTTTTTTTAGGTAATTTTATTTTGGTAATTTGGGGAAAAATGCAATAATTGCACTCGAATCCTATTCTCTCTCAGATCCATTATTGAGCCTCTGGTTGGGTAAAAGGAGATAGAAGCTTATCGGACCGTTTTCCATTTTTGGTTAAAAGATTTGGTGGTTATTGAAATAAGTTGTACTTTTGCAGGCCGAAACTGCAAGGCAATACCAATGCAGAACCCCCAAAAGAAGAAATAATCCATGTGGCTCATATTAGCATTCCTGTCTGCCGCTCTCCTCGGCTTCTACGACGTATTCAAGAAGAAGTCATTACGGGAGAATGCGGTCATACCTGTGTTGACACTCAACACGCTGTTCTCATCGCTCATCTTTCTGCCGTTCATCATTCTCTCGGCACAGGGACACATCCCTGAGGATAGCCTCTTCTACACCCACCAATATGGCTGGGCAGAGCATCGGTATATCCTGCTGAAAGCCGTCATCGTGCTGAGCAGCTGGCTTCTGGCGTATTTCGGGCTGAAGCATCTGCCCATCACGATTGTGGGACCGATCAATGCAACACGCCCCGTGATGGTGCTCATCGGTGCCTTGACCTTTTTTTCGGAAAAGCTGAACGTGTGGCAGTGGACAGGTGTCATCATCGCCATGATTGGCCTATGGATGCTCTCACGCTCCAGCAAGAAGGAGGGTATCGACTTTAAGCATAACAAATGGATCGTCTTCGTGGTGCTCGCCAACGTGTTGGGGGCTATCTCTGGGCTGTATGACAAGTTTCTCATGGCATCGCCGGGAAATGGCGGTGTGGGACTGGACAAACTCGCCGTGCAGTCGTGGTACAATATCTACCAGTTTTTCATGATGTTCTTGATGCTCTTCCTCCTCTGGTGGCCCACCCACAAGAAGACTACGCCATTCCGATGGGACTGGTGCATCATCCTCATCTCGCTGTTCCTCTCGGCAGCCGACTTCGCTTACTTCTATGCCCTCGGCCTTGAGGGTGCCATGATTTCCATTGTCTCGATGGTGCGCCGTGGTTCCGTAGTTGTCAGTTTCCTGTTCGGTGCGATGGTCTTCCACGAGAAGAACCTCAAATCGAAGGTTGTTGACCTGCTTTTGGTGCTTATCTCCATGCTCTTCCTGTTCATCGGCAGTAGGGGGTGAATGTGATCCCGTTGGGATTACATATCCCTGTAGGCTGGCGCCTGCCATCCTACAAAGTAAAAAGGAAAACCGAATATTCGAAAGCGAGCTTTCATATTCAATTTCCCTTTTTCCTTCGTGATCCCGTTGGGATTCAAACCCAAGACCTTCAGAACCGGAATCTGACGCTCTATTCAGCTAAGCTACGGGACCATAAGCGGTGCAAAGGTAAACATTTTATTTGTGACTACCAAATAATCCGTGCCATATTTTAAGAATGTTTGATTGTGCATATTGAAAGGAAATGTCAAATTTCATGAGCAAATTGCGTAATTTTCGCCAAAAATGCTTGCATATTAATAATAAATGTGTACCTTTGCACTCCGAAAGAGAAAGTTAGGACTTCTTTTTTCGTGGATGATACATTAAAACAATAGGATATAATGAGTAAGATTCTACAGCCCATAGGTTACCAGTCTGAGCTGAACATGAAACAGACGGAGCAGGGCATTAAACTGATTAAGGAATTCTTCCAGCAGAACCTGAGCACGGAACTGCGGCTGAGTCGTGTGACGGCTCCGCTGTTTGTGCTGAAAGGCCTTGGCATCAATGATGACTTGAATGGGGTAGAGCGTCCGGTGACCTTCCCCATAAAGGATTTGGGCGACCAGCAGGCTGAAGTGGTTCATTCGCTGGCTAAATGGAAGAGACTGACGCTGGCCGAATATCATGTGGAGCCAGGCTACGGCATCTATACAGATATGAATGCTATCCGCGCCGACGAGGAGCTGGACAACCTGCATTCGCTCTACGTGGACCAGTGGGACTGGGAGGCTGTAATCAGGAAGGAAGATCGTACGCTGAAGTGTCTGAAGGACATCGTGGAGCGGATTTACGCTTCTATCCTGCGCACGGAGTTCCTCGTTTGTGAGCGTTACTGCAAGCTGAAGCCTTTCCTGCCTCAGGAGATTCATTTCATCCATGCCGAGGAATTGCTGCGTATGTATCCTGACAAGACCGTCAAGGAACGTGAGGACTTGATTGCGAAGGCTTATGGAGCCGTCTTTATAATAGGTATAGGTGGAAAGCTGTCGAATGGCGAACCGCATGACGGACGTGCGCCCGACTATGACGACTGGACGACACCTAACGCTGACGGTTTCCTGGGATTGAATGGTGACATCCTGATATGGTATCCCATCTTGGGCCGTTCGGTAGAATTGTCTTCCATGGGTATCCGTGTGGATAAGGAAAGTCTGCTGCGTCAGCTACAGTTGACGGGCAAGGAAGAACGCCGCCAGCTCTATTTCCATCAGAAGTTGCTGAATGACGAGCTGCCTCTGAGCATAGGTGGCGGTATAGGCCAGAGCCGCCTCTGTATGGTGTTACTCCATAAGGCACACCTCGGCGAGATTCAGGCAAGTATCTGGCCTGACGAAATGGTAGAGGAATGTAAGAGTCTGGGTATCAATATCATCTGATATCGTTACGCCAGTTCGAGATCCAATAGGCCCCGCAGTTTGCTGATTGCGGGGTTTTTTGTGCTTATTTCTTCGAAGAGTTCTTTGCGTGAGAGTATCTTGGTCACTTCGTTCTCTTGAGCCAGTTGGAGCTCAAGGGTGATGTCGTCGTTATGGAGAGCCAGCGCCAGCGTGCTGCGGATGCGGCCTCGGATGGCATTCATCTGGTCGAGCAGTATCTGATTATCCACCGTGGCAAGGATATGCGGATAGCTTGTGATTTGTGGGCGCATGTTGCGCATGCGTGCTGCGATGCCCGCCATTTGCTGGGGCATACGCTGGCACATGGCCACCCATTGTGCAATCATTTCCTCTTCGGTGAATTGCTGCTGCTCATTGTTGGTTGGCTCGGTGTCTTTCGTTTCCTTAACGGGAGTCTTTTCGGCACCTTTTCTGAGGTTGGCAAAGCTCATGCCCAGACTGCCAAGTTTGAGTTTGGGCGTAGCGGGGCGTGAGTCAGTCTGTGGTTCTTTGGTACTATTCTGCTGAGCACTGACTCTTGCGGTATGTAAGGGTTTGGGTTCAGCGGCAGCCACCTGCTGGACTGTCTTCTGTTGCTGAACATTCCTGACAAGTTTCTGAAACAGGGATTTTAATCTTCTGGGGCTACGCCCCGCGGCAGGTGTGTCTTCTTCCTGTGTGATTTGGGCGATCTCTATGAGTGTGAGTTCCACGAGCAGGCGCTTATTGCTGCTTTGGCGGTAACCCAGGTCGCATTGGTTCATCAGTTTCAAGGCCTGATACAGGAAGCGGGCCGGGCATTTCTTGGCCTGTTCCTTATATTTTTCAGCCTGCCGCTGACTCACTTCCAGCAGGGGAAGCGTCTGCTCGTCCTTGGCCATCAGCACGTTGCGTACGTGTTGGGCCAGTCCGTTGATGAGATGACCGCCGTCGAATCCTTTTGAAATGATATTGTTGAGCAGCACCATCACTTCGCTGACCTTGTTCTCCATGGAAAGGTCGATGATGTTGAAATAGTTCTCCGAATCGAGCACGTTCAGGTCTTCTATCACTTTCTGATAGGTAATGTTCCCTTGACAGAAAGATGCTGCCTGGTCGAAGATGGAGAGGGCATCGCGCATGCCGCCGTCGGCTTTCTCTGCAATCACGTTGAGCGCATCCTCCTCGTAGGTAATCTGCTCCTGTTCGGCCACCATTTTCAGGTGGTTGATGATATTGGGCACGGTCATCCGCTCGAAGTCGTAGATCTGGCATCGGGAGATGATGGTGGGCAGAATCTTATGTTTCTCCGTGGTGGCGAGGATGAAGATGACGTGTGCGGGTGGTTCCTCCAGCGTCTTGAGGAAAGCGTTGAAGGCCGATGTGGAGAGCATGTGCACCTCGTCGATGATGAATACCTTGTAGCGTCCCACCTGTGGCGGAATGCGTGTCTGCTCCATCAGCGTCTTTATCTGCTCCACGCCATTGTTGGAAGCAGCATCGAGCTCAAACATATTATAAGAGCGTTGCTCCTGAAATGCCTTGCAACTCTCGCATTCGTTGCAGGCATCCCCGTCGGGGGTGGGATGTTCGCAGTTGATGGCTTTGGCAAAAATGCGGGCGCAGGTGGTCTTTCCTACACCTCGCGGGCCGCAGAAAAGATAGGCATGCGCCAGTTTCCCGCTTTTCACGGCGTTTTTCAGCGTGGTGGTCAGCGAAGACTGTCCCACCACGGAATCAAACGTCATGGGACGGTACTTCCGGGCCGAAACAATATATTCTTTCATAATATTCTAAAAAAGTTTGTGCAAAGATAGTGTTTATTTTGCAAAAAATAGTATCTTTGCATCGAGATTTATCATTATTAATTGTTAATAATTGGATTGGAATGAGTCGTTCAAACCTTGTGTGGAGTTTCATCAGCCATAATAAGTATTGGCTGGTCATCATCATTGGCTTGCTTATCACCTGTTTCCTTGATGAGAACAGCGTGATGAAGCGTGTGAAGCTGGAGATGCAGATTCGTGATCTCAAGGAGCAGATAGCCAAATATAACGACCAGTATGCCAGCGATCAGGCCAAGCTGAAGGAAATCCGCATGAATCCCAATGCCATTACCAAGATTGCGCGCGAACGTTATTTCATGAAAGCCGACGATGAAGATATCTTCGTGTTGAGCGACGAACTTCCCACAACTACTGATGAAACAACTAAATAGTATTCAGAATTTTATCTTTCTGGCCGGTGGCGCCTTGATGGTGGTGGGCGTGGCCCTCAATTTCTTTGGTGTGATGAAGGTGGCAGCCTGTCTGTTTCTTCTGGGCGCTGTCTGTTTCGGTGGAATGCAGATGCTGCAGACGTATGAAGGGCGCGACGTGGTGATTCGCCGTCTGCGCCGTATCATGACGCTGGCCGACGTCCTTTTCATCGTGTCTGGCCTTCTGCTTCTGGAACAGAATTTCAACTTCCTGATGCCTTTGTTCCAGAAATACGGTATGCAGGGAATGGTCTATTATGCCCAGTATGTAGTCCATAACAATTGGGTTTTGGTGCTTTTCGTGGCAGCCCTGTTGGAACTCTATACCATGCACAGAATCTCCAACGAACTCGCCAAAGAGGCAAAAAAACTATAAAAGTTGAGGCTTTTGTTTTAAATTGCATAAAAATTTTTCCTTTCCTCAATAATACGTTGTACATTTGTGGCAGATTTTAGAATCGACCGCAAGATCGTTATGAATAAAGTACTCTATACACTAGTAACCTTGGCCGCCCTTACATCGTGTGCCAATTCTTATAACATCCAGGGCTCGAGCAACGTCTCGATGCTGGATGGACGTATGCTTTACCTGAAGGTTTACAATAATGGCGAACTGAAGAATGTGGACTCCTGCGAGGTGGTTCATGGACAGTTCCATTTCCAGGGCACGGTGGATAGTACGAAGATGACGACTTTGTTTATGGACGATAAGAGCGTGATGCCTGTTGTACTCGAAAATGGCGACATCACCGTGAGAATCGACAACACGCAGCAGAGCGTCAGCGGAACGGCGCTCAACGAGAAGCTGTTCAAGTTCATTGAGGAATATAACCAGCTGGACAATCAGGTCGTTGACCTGGGCCACAAGCAGAGCCAGGCCATCATGGACGGCGAGGACGAGAATGTGGTCAATGCCCGCCTGAATCAGGAGGCCATGGAGATTGCCAAGAAGAAAGATGAACTGCAGACCACCTTCATCGAAGACAACTTCGACAACGTGCTGGGTCCGGGCGTATTCTTTATGCTGACAGCCGGCTATCCCTATCCCGAACTGACTCCATGGATAGAGGCGCTTATGAGCAAGGCCACCGACAACTTCAAGAACGACGCCTACGTGAAGGACTATTATGAGAAAGCCAAGCAGAACGAGGCTATCATGAACGGAACGGCTGATCAGGTGGCTCCTGCCCAGCAGATGCCCCCTCTGCCGTCGGCACCCACTCCTAACCAGATGGCTGCTCCCATTGACAGTTTGATAAAATGAAAACAACTATAACCAATGCAACCATCGTCAACGAAGGGCGGAGGTTCTTTGGGGCCGTCGTCATAAAGGGCGACCGTATTGCAGAAATCGTAGAAGGTAACTATACACCCAGCAGCTCTGACCATGTGGTCGATGCTGCTGGGTGCTTTGTATTGCCTGGAGTCATCGATGACCATGTGCATTTCCGTGAGCCCGGCCTGACGCACAAGGCTGATATCGAGAGTGAGAGCCGAGCTGCGGCCTATGGCGGTGTGACCAGCTATTTCGATATGCCCAACACCGTGCCGCAGACCACCACGCTGGAGGCCCTCGAAGATAAGTTCCTTTTAGGCGCGCAGAAGAGCCACGTGAACTATTCGTTCTTCTTCGGTGCCACCAATGATAACTACAGCTTATTCCGTAAACTCGATCCTCACCGCATTCCCGGCATCAAGCTTTTCATGGGCAGTAGCACGGGCAATATGCTTGTTGACCGCGATGAGGCGCTCAATCATATCTTTGCCAATGCCGATCCGTTTCCTGTCATGGCTCATTGTGAGGACACTGGCATTATCAATCGGAATATGGCGGAATTCAAGCAGCTCTATGGCGATGATCCCGGGATTTGGACTCATCCGCTGATCCGTAGTGAGGAGGCCTGTCTGAAATCCACAATGAAAGCAATCGAACTGGCCATCCTTCACGATGCCCGTTTGCATGTGGCCCATGTGACGACTGCCGCCGAACTGGAGATGTTTGCCCCCTTTACTTCAAGGATAACCGCTGAAGCCACCGTAGGCCATCTTTATTTCTCGTTGGTTGACTATGATCGTTTAGGCTCGCAGATCAAGGTGAATCCTGCCATCAAGAACTTCCGCGATTGCTATGCGCTCAGGCAAGGACTCACCGACGGCCATGTTTCCGTCATCGGAACCGATCATGCTCCTCATTTGCTGGAAGAAAAGCAGGGTGGGGCAGCCAAGGCCGTTTCTGGTATGCCGATGATTCAGTTCTCATTGGTTACGATGCTGGAACTGGTTGACGAAGGCGTCTTGCCATTGGAAAGGCTGGTGGAACTGATGTGTCATAACCCCGCCCGACTTTTCGAAGTTTCAGGGCGAGGCTATCTGCGTCCAGGCTATAAGGCTGATATCGTCATCGTGAAAAAGGGCGAACCCTGGAAGGTTACGGAAGATGTGATACAGAGCAAGTGTAAGTGGAGTCCGATGATGGGCCATGAATACCAGTGGCAGGTGCGCGATGTGTTCTGCAATGGTCATCATCTGTTGAGTCCTGACGGTTTCGATGGGAATGTCCGCGGAGAAGCTATCCAATTCAGAATGTGATGATCAACGAAGTCCAGCATATAGTATATAAGGTACGCGATGTGGCTCCCTATATCAACTGGCCTTATTTTGACTACGCCTGGGGCGTGGGCAGCAAGGGTGTTGATGAGCGTAGGAAGATTCGCAAGGATGCCTCTGCTCTGCTGGATGAACTCGATGGTTCCTATCAGACGCATGCCCTCTTCGGAATCTTCGTTGCCAATAGTGATGGCGATGACCTCCTGCTGGGAGAAGTGCGTATTCCGATGCTCCGTCAGCAAAGGCCTTCCCGTAAAGGGCAGCCTTGCCTGTGTCTGGCTGATTTTGTGCGTCCGCTCGCTTCCGGCAAGCAAGATGAAGTGGGTGTTTTTGCCACTACCGTAGATAGTGCCTTGGAGCACGACTTTTCCGGCAGTGATCCTTATCGCAAGATGTTGGTGCAGACCGTAGCCGACCGGCTTGCTGAGGCCACGGCCGAGAAGATGCATCAGGAAGTGCGCATCCGCTATTGGGGATATGCTCCCGATGAACGTCTTTCTATACAGCAACTCCATATTGAAGCCTTTCAGGGCATCCGTCCTGCCGTAGGTTATCCCTCTCTGCCCGATACCAGCATCAACTTCATCCTTTCCGATTTGCTGGATATGAAACAGGTGGGCATCCGTCTGACGGAGAGCGGAATGATGACACCTCATGCTTCGGTGTGTGGTTTTATGTTTGCTCATCCCAAGGCCCGCTATTTCGATTTGGGAAAGATTGGCGAAGACCAGCTTCGCGACTATGCTCGCCGTCGTGGCGTTCCCGTGGAACTGATGCGCCGTTTTCTTGCTAACAGTCTTCTGAAAAACTCGTAACTCCTAATTCCTGACTCTATGATTTTAAAAATCCTCCCCATACTGTTGATTCTCATCCTGTTGCCGGATTTCTATATTTACCGTCATTATATGTGTCGGCGCAAGGATTTCACCCGCACGAAGCGCATCCTTTGGTGGATACCTTCGGCATTGATGCTGCTTTTCACCTTCTGGATGGCATTGCTGAGAACGTTTGCCCCCACGGATAGCCGCATTCTCTTTGTCTATCTCCTGCTGTTAAGCATTCTGGTCGTGCCCAAGGTTGTCTATGCTATCTGTTCGGCCATCGGACTCGGTTATTGCCGGATGGTTCATTCCCGTCGCAACTATGGCAATCTGATAGGCTTTTTCCTGTCGCTTTTTTTGCTCTATGTGGCAATCTACGGTTTTTTCATTGGCCCACGGCGGTTCACCGTACGTCAGGAAGAATTTGTCTCGAAGGAACTCCCGAAGTCGTTCGATGGCTACCGCATCGTGCAGTTCACGGATGCACATGTGGGGAGTATCCCTAAGAGTTTACTCAAGAAAGCCGTTGACAGCATCAACGCCCAAAAGCCTGATATGATTATCTTCACGGGTGACCTGCAGAACATTCAGCCCGACGAGTTGGATGCTGCGATGCCCATCCTCAGCCAGTTGAAGGCAAAAGACGGAGTGCTCAGTATTCTAGGCAATCACGACTATTCCTTCTATCTGAATGCAGATTATGCCACGTCTGCCCTCAATGAGGCGAAGATGAAGCAGAAACAGCATGACATGGGTTGGCGCCTGCTGCTCAATGAGAATGTGAACGTGAAGAGGAATGGAGAGAAAATCTTCTTTGCCGGTATGGAAAACGAAAGCAAGAAGCCCGAACAGACCCGAAGCGACCTGCAGAAGACGATGGCCGGCATTCCCAAAGATGCCTTTGTCGTGATGCTCCAGCATGATCCTACGGCCTGGAGGCGAACCATTCTTCCTAAGACGGAAGCACAGCTAACGCTCAGCGGACATACCCACGGCGGACAGTTGGAACTCTTCGGATGGACTCCCGTGGCTTTGACGTATGATGAGTATGGCGGTCATTATCAGGAGAATAAGCGCGCTCTGCTGGTCAGCACAGGTTTGGGCGGGCTCGTTCCTTTCCGTTTCGGCGTGATTCCTGAGATTGTGGTCATCACACTCCGCAACCGTTAGTTTTTTGTTAAAAGTTGACTATTTGTTTGGGAATGTCATTCTTTTGCCTTACCTTTGCAACCCTAAACCACTCGTTCTGCTAGCTCAGCTGGTTTAGAGCGCCGCCTTGACAGGGCGGAGGTCACTGGTTCGAACCCAGTGCAGAACACACAAAAAAGCACCTCATGGAGAGGTGCTTTTTGTATTTGTCTATTCTCCCCTCCCTACGGGGGAGGGGTAGGGGGAGAGGCTTCCTTTATTGGTCCGGGTTCTCCTCATATCCCTGCAGTTCCGGGGGCAGTGCCGACATGATAGTCTGATAACTCTCATCCATCGCATGCTTCACATTCTCGGGCCCCTGACCAATGGGAGGGATGGGCTTGTGGATGGTTAGACTTAGCGGATGCCAGATAGCGAAGTGCCAGTCGCGCGTGCGCGGCATCACGTTGATACTGCCGTTGATAGTCAGTGGCACTACGGGCAGCTGTAGTTCATCGGCCAGCATAAAAGCCCCACGGCGGAAGTTGCCCATGTGTCCCGTGAAAGAGCGGGCTCCTTCAGGGAACACAGTCAGCGAGATGCCGTCTTTCAGTATCTCTCGCGCCTGATCGTAGCTGGCCTTTATCTTCTTGGCTCCCCGTTTGTCGATGAATATCTGGTGGCTCTTGCGGCAGGCATAGCCCACAAACGGAATCTTACCAATCTGATATTTCATCATCCATTTGAAGTTGCGGTGCAGGAATCCGAAGACGAGGAAGATGTCGAAAGCTCCCTGATGGTTGGCCACAAACACATACGACTGACCTTCCTGTAGGTTTTCGCGTCCCTCCACCTTGACCGGCAGCAACAGAATGCGACAGATGAAAGCTCCCCACCACTGTCCGGGATAATAACCCCAGAAGTGCGGATTGCCGATGGCCGTACCCACGCTCACCGTGATTGCCGTCAGTATCGTGGCAATCACAATCAGCGGAATGGCTATAAACAACTGATATATCCTATATAATAAGGTAACCATAATTCTAAATTTAACCCCCTCCATCCTCCCCGAGGGGAGGCATACAGAGCGGGGAATTAGGTTCTCCCCCTCGGGGGAGTTAGAGAGGGGTTGGATACTTCCTGAACCATCCATCCCAGCGCAGGCGCATCACGCCGAAGAAAGCCTCGCTGAAGATGCCACCGCTCATCTTGCTGGTTCCTTCGCGACGGTTCACGAAGATGACGGGCACCTCCTTGATCTTGAAGCCAATCTTGTAGGCCGTGTATTTCATCTCTATCTGGAAGGCATAGCCTTTGAAGCGGATCTTGTCCAGTTCGATGGTCTGCAACACGCGGCGCTTGTAGCACTTAAAGCCTGCCGTTGTATCGTGAACATCAAAGCCCGTCACGAAACGCACATACTTTGATGCAAAATAGCTCATCAGCACGCGGCCCATCGGCCAGTTCACCACATTCACACCCGAGATATAACGCGAACCGATGGCAAGGTCGTAGCCTTCATCGGCGCAGGCACTGTAGAGACGTGGCAAGTCGTTGGGATCATGGCTGAAGTCGGCATCCATTTCGAAGACATATTCATAGTCGCGCTCCAGTGCCCATTTGAATCCAGCAATATAAGCCGTGCCCAACCCCAGTTTGCCGCTCCTTTCCATCAAGAACAGCCTGTCGCCGAACTCCCTGTCCATCAGTCCTTTCACGATCTGCGCCGTGCCGTCGGGTGAACCGTCGTCAATGACCAGGATATGAAACTTCTTTTCCAGTCCGAACACGGCCCGGATAATCTTCTCTATGTTCTCCTTCTCGTTGTAGGTGGGAATGATAACGATGCTGTCGCTTGCGTTCATACGTTGAAATATATTTCTGAACGCAAAGGTAGGCATTTTTTTCTTTGGCCGCAAACTTTTCCGCTTCTATTTTCAGATAAGTTCCATTTAAGCCTGCATCTTTTTATATTTCCCTTTCACAATAATGATGCTTTGTAGAGTCTCATGCCAATGCTCCTCTCTCCTTTAAAACTTCAGTCAACTCTTCAACAAGATAATCCTTGCTAAAAGTGTGTAGCACATCGTAACAGGGCAATATATAGTCATCCAGGACACCAGATGTTCGCAAGGCACTATACACCTGTGATGCACTCTTATTAAGTGCATCCGATAAGCTGCCTACGCAGAAAGTGATGAAATCTAAATGCTCTGTTCTCATAATCTGTTGTTTTTTACGGTTGCAAATATACAAAAAAGAATCCATACGCAAAAGCAGTATTTACGATTGTGTTGGAGATTGCCTTCTATGTGTATTTCCATTGGATTCTATAGGAATTATCTCAGTGTTCTGTGGCCCCTGTCTCATCATCACGACGCGACGAGGCTTGGAGTCTATAGGTCTTTGAACTAATTTCGACGGCATCGTCAATCTGCAGTTTCGTGCCGTCGTGGTTGGCGTTGCTCAGCGCTGCCAGCTAGTTGGTAGGTAATGTTGGGTTCTCCATAATCCTTACTGTTTTTTGAAAGTTAGACATAAAGTGAAAGGGTCACGGGGGTTATTTAAGTTTATACGTTAATAAATTTTTCATTGCAAAGACCCTCAACACATAATTATCCTTTTCATCTTCTTTTCTTTATCATACACCATAAGCCCAAAAGCACTAAAGGAATGCTCAGCACAGCTTTTTCATCGGGACAAATGACTACCTATAATGTTTATCAATTGAAGATTCATGAATTTCTCTCTATAAATGTCATTCTTCGGGAGGGCTATCTTAAGAAACAGTTTGTCCAAAGGACAGTTTATTGTATCGGACTTGGCTATTCTTTCTTGATAAAGTGAATCCTTTGGAATAGAGCAACTATCTTTAGGCGTTTGTGCAACACCCAAGATAGTCATTTGTATCACAACTAATAGAATTGTTATTTTCTTTTTCTTGTTCATTTCTTTATCATACACCATAAACCCACAAGTACTAAAGGAATGCTCAGCAACTGTCCCATATCAAGAAGCATACGCTGTTCGAAATCCACTTGTTCTTTTTTTAGGAATTCAACGAAGAAACGAAAGGTAAATATTGTCGTAATACAATACCCGAAATAGAAACCAGACCCAACAGCGATAGGAGATGTCGTCCTCATGTGCTGGGATTTGCGCCAATACTGATAAAGGGAAATACCAAATACCAATGGCAAAAATGAGAAGGTAGGCTATGGCTTCATAGAGCTGTGCCGGATGACGTGGAACCAGTTCTCCGTTTACCATCGCCTCTTGGCTATGGAAGATAAAAGCCCACGGCATATCAGTAGTCTTTCCGATGATTTCAGAATTCATCAGGTTGCCCAGACGAATACAACAAGCCGTGGCAGGAGCGGCAATGGCGACATTATCTAACACCATCATGGGTTTGAGATTTTCCTTCTTCCAATAGAATGCCAAAGCGACGAAAAGACCTATAGTGCCACCGTGTGAAGCCAATCCCCGATAACCTATATACGACCATGAGCCGTTATCCTGTATATGAATGGGCAGGAACATCTC
>OMWC01000023.1 GCA_900314655.1 uncultured Prevotellaceae bacterium
CAAGTAATGTCAAGCGTTTCTAAGCCCAGAGTCAGACAGAATCGTCACAAGCAAGGGCTAAATCAGACACTCGAAAAAATATCTGCGGATTTTAGGTATCACAACACTCATGATGGGAAAGAATATTATGGGTTGGTTGTATATGAGCCAATAACAGATGTGAATGGCAAAGAAATCAGAGCTATGCGAGGAGAAACAAAAATTGATTCAAATTCAACCAATGAATTATTAAAACTCTTAAACAACCGAACTCAATGGAAAAATAAAACTCTTATAAATGTTATGGAGACTTCATCCTCTCAACGAATTAAAAGAATTATATATGAATAAATGTAACAATTATGTTAATAAAGTGCAAAAATTAGAAAAAAATTTTTTTCTTATAAATAGTGCTCACAGGGGGTCTGTCCCCCTGTGAAGACTCCCTCCCTAAACAGGGAGGGCTGGGGTGGGTCTCCAGTTGGGGAGGGGTAACCCCTAAACCCTTCACCGCAACCCCTTGTTATCAAGACGGTTACATCCATTCGTGAAGTATTTTTGTTTTCTAAAACACTTTGAAAAAACAACCATTTCATCGGGAGTGATCCATTTTGTGTAGTTTTGTTAAGTAGAATTTTTGGAGAATTGGATTAAATTGCCTACTTTTGCATCAAACAAGCAACAACTATGAAACATTATCCTACAAATAACATGGTGAGAAAGAAAAGCAACCCTGATATTTGTCATGTGATGCAAGTGAGGGAATCAAAAAACCAGCCCCTATGGTTCATGCTCACAGGGGGACAGACCCCCTGTGAGATTTTATGGCAGAAATCTTTGTTCTTTCTATTATTTTGTATATCTTTGCCACAGATTTAATGGAAAAGATATGGCACGACGGGCAAGAGAGACGAGCGGGACGGGCATCTACCACGTGATGCTCCGCGGAATCAATAGGCAGAACATCTTTGAAGACGAAGAAGACTACCTCCGTTTCGCGGAGTTGCTCTTTATGATGGCCTTTCCGACCAATGACTCTGGCAAACCTTTGCCGCCCCGCTGTTTCTTCTACGCATACTGTCTGATGACCAACCATGTCCACCTGCTCATCAAAGAGGCCTCCGAATCCTTGTCTGCCGTCATCAAACGGATTGGTGTCTCTTACGCCCAATATTACAATAAGAAATACATCCACTTCGGACATCTCTTCCAAGACAGGTTCAAGAGCGAGCCGGTCAACGACTATGCCTATTTCTTCACCCTTCTCCGCTATATACACCAGAATCCGATGGCAGCAGGCTTAACCAAAGATGTAGCCAGATACCGGTGGAGCAGTTGGAGTGAGTATGAGCAGACAGGCAACGGGATCCAGACGATATGCAGTACCAAGCCCGTGCTGTCTCGGATGCCGCTAAACGATCTGCGAGAACTAGTAAACGACCCTCTGCCCAAGAATACCCTGATCCTCGATTTCGATAGCGGCAGCAACATGAAGACCGATGACGAACTGAGATCTTTTCTGTTTTCATCATTCGGGCTTAAACATCCCATCGACTTACAGTTCTACAGCCGAGACAGCATGAATGATATCCTGCGAAAAGCCAAAGAATACGGAGGAAGCATCCGTCAGATTTCAAGGTTGACAGGTATCAGTTTCACAATCGTACGAAACGCCTAACCTCAGAAGGGGTCTGTCCCTCTGTGATAGGGGGGCTCCCCTATACCCTTCACCGCAACCCCCTGTTATCAAGACGGTTACATCCATTCGTGAATTATTTTTGTTTTCTAAAACACTTTGAAAAAACAACCATTTCATCGGGAGTGATCCATTTTGTGTAGTTTTGTTAAGTAGATTTTTTGGTGAATTGGATTAAAATGCCTACTTTTGCATCAAACAAGCAACAACTATGAAGCATTATCCTACAAATAACATGGTGAGAAAGAAAAGCAACCCTGATATTTGCCATGTGATGCAAGTGAGGGAATCAAAAAACCAGCCCCTATGGTTCACAGTTAGACTTTTGACTTGTACCGATTGAAGAAGTAAATAAGAAAACTATGACATACAGACGCGAAGTAGAAAAAGCAGTTAAAGCATATTTGCTCCCATTAGGTTTTAAATATCGTCCTAAAACGTACAATTTCTTTAGACAATATTCTGATGAGATTACGCAAGATATTGGTTTCGCTTATGAAACTCACGGACGTTCGCATTACTATTTTATGCGTACTTTTATAGGGGTAAACTCTATGTCACTCAATAAGATATTATTTGAAGTAACAGATGGTATCGTAGATTACAGAAACTTAAATGTCGGTCCAGTCTATCACAGCCGACTAAAGTTTAATACGGAACGGTACAGTGACTATGAATATATACATTGTGAGTTTATCGGCGACAGACCCATGGAAGAGAATATTGCCGACCTGGACCGTATGTTCAAGACGGATGCACAGTTCCTGTTCGACATGTACAACACCCAAAAGGCGATATACACATGCTCAGCACACGAAGAGGTTCTACCGTTTAACCCCGTCAACACGCCTGGTGTATTCTACTACGGACCTTTGGGCTTCTTCTTTGACGGGCAGTTTGACAAGGCATTTGAATATATTGAGCGGTGGATACAGATTGCCAAAGAAAACATCAATATGTATGGAGTCTGCGATGAATTCCTGGAGAGCAAGAGCGCATACGAAGCCATGCGCAAGAATCTGAAGAAATGGATTGCTGAGCGCAGGCAGTTCAAGGTTGACGACGAGTATCTCCCGTCTTACGACAACTACAAACCTGATTCATTCAGAGAAGGTTTGCAGAAAGTACGGTCTATGGTCAGCAAGATATTAAAGCCTTGAATTAATCATTTTTAACTAACAAAGAAACAAGTATCCAGCACCACCATTGTTTATGCCTGTGAGTACGCCACAAAACGAATGGTACTCATTAGCATAATATCGATGGAAAGAAAAAAGAACCGACCCAACATCTCACTCGTTATTTCAACCTACAACTGGGTTGAAGCATTGGAACAAGTAATTAAAGGAGTGCTGAGGCAGACCGTGCTCCCAGACGAAATCATCGTTGCCGACGATGGTTCAGATGCTGCCACGAAAGACTTCCTGAAACGTATCAGCGTGGACTCTCCAATACCCGTCAAGCATGTATGGCATGAAGATAGGGGATTCAGGCGCACAGTCATCCTCAACAAAGCCATAGCAGCGGCAAGCGGCGACTATATCATCGAGATTGACGGTGACGTCATACCCGAACGCCACTTCATAGAAGACCATATAGGGATGATGAAGAAAGGACACTTCGTCTGCGGCAGCCGAGTCATGCTGCAGCGTGATGGCAGCATCAGACCTTCCCACTGTGTTAACATGCTCCGCTGTGGTGTGCTCAGGAAAGTGGCTGACGCTTGCTTCACTGATTTCGATGAACGCCACGTGCGCGGATGCAACCTCGCCTTCTGGCGCGACGACTTCATCGCCATCAACGGTTATAACGAGGACATCACCGGTTGGGGGCACGAAGATCGGGAAATGGTCTATCGTCTGCTGTATCGGGGAGTCAAGGAGCGCCGACTGAAGTTTGGCGGTATCGTCAGGCACATCTACCACAAAGCACCCGGCATGGACAGCAAACCGCGCAACTATAGCATACAACGTGATACCGTAGCCCACCACTCAACATGGTGCGACAACGGCATCGCCAAGTATTTGGATGCCTGCATTCGAAAATAAAAAGAAAAATGCCTTTTCCTTTTGTATTTTGCCCACTTAATTGTATCTTTGCAGAAAACTTTTTCTACAATGGAGAGATATATTGCTGACAATCAACGCTACGAGCAGATGAAATACCGCCGTTGCGGACATTCGGGCGTGATGCTGCCCGAAGTGAGTTTGGGCTTCTGGCATAACTTCGGCGGAACGGACGTCTATGAACATTGCCGCGAAACGGCGCGCTATGCTTTTGACCACGGCGTGGTACACTTCGATCTGGCCAACAACTACGGTCCTCCTTACGGCAGCGCGGAAGAGACGATGGGACGGTTGATGGACGATGACTTCCGCCCTTATCGCGACGAGCTGTTCATCTCGTCGAAAGCCGGCTACGACATGTGGCCCGGTCCCTACGGCGACTGGGGCTCAAGGAAATATCTGATGGCCAGCATCGACCAGAGTCTGAAGCGAATGAAGATTGACTATGTGGACCTGTTCTACAGTCACCGCTATGATCCCAACACGCCGCTGGAGGAAACGCTGCAGGCGCTGGTGGATATCGTGCGCCAAGGCAAAGCCCTCTATGTGGGTATCTCCCGCTGGCCATTGGAAGCCCTGAAGATTGCCGACAAGTATCTCGCAGAGCGCGATGTGCCGCTGCTGATTTTCCAGGACAAGCTGAACATGCTCAACCGTGAACCGCAGGAGCAGGGCATCCTCGACTATTGCGCCGACAACGGCATCGGCTTCATCTCGTTCTCTCCCCTCGCCCAGGGATTGCTCACCGACCGCTATCTGAACGGTATTCCCGAAGACAGCCGCATGAGCAAAGGCAAGTTCCTCCGGAAAGAAATGCTGACACCGGAACTGCTCAACCAACTGAAGGAATGGAACGCTGAAGCTCAGGAAGCCGGACAGACGCTGGCAGAGAAAGCACTGCGATGGATTCTGGAACAGCGCGGAGTGACCTCCGTACTCGTGGGTGCCAGCAGCAAGGAGCAGTTGGCCAAGAATCTGAAGTGTATATAATATATATGTAGGGTGTAGAGTGTAGGATTATGATTACTTTTAAGGAAGGCTTACAGTCGAGATTTTCTTAAAAATAATTAAAATCTGAAAAATTCTTTGCTCTACGCTCTTCACTCTTCAGTTTTATTCGTACCTTTGCACCCGCTTTACAGGCACGATGGTCCCTTCGTCTATCGGCTAGGACGAGAGATTTTCATTCTCTAAAGAGGAGTTCGACTCTCCTAGGGACTACCACAGAAAACCGCCATCCGCGCAGTGACTGCGCTAACGAGGCAAACCATTGCCAAGGGAAAAGATGGGGGCTTTTTCTTTTTAAGGCAGTCCTCGCGGCATAAGACCTACATTCGAAATTTCAAAGATTAAAAATTAAAATTTAAAAAGAAAATGGCAAATCACAAATCATCGGAAAAGAGAATCCGTCAGACCAAGACTCGCAACGAGCACAACCGCTACTACGCTAAGACCATGCGCAACGCTGTTCGCAAGCTCCGTGCTACTACCGACAAGGAAGAGGCAGTCAAGATGTTCCCAACCGTTCAGAAGATGCTGGACAAGCTGGCTAAGACAAACATCATCCACAAGAACAAGGCTGCTAACCTGAAATCAAGTCTGGCACAGCACATTGCGAAGTTGGGCTAACTTCAAGAACAAAACAGTCAAAGAAATAAAGGTCGCCACCAAAAGGTTGGCGGCTTTTTTTATTTTAATTTTTTTAGCAACTAAATACTACGTATTTAGCGATAAAATTCGTATCTTTGCACTCTATTAATAGCAAAATACTAAAATGGCAGAAAATCAAAACAACGGAAACAATTATTCCGCGAGTAATATCCAGGTCTTAGAGGGTCTGGAAGCCGTGCGCAAGCGCCCGGCTATGTATATCGGTGACATCTCCGAGAAAGGTCTCCACCACCTGGTGAATGAGACTGTCGATAACTCCATCGACGAGGCTATGGCCGGTTACTGTACACACATAGAGGTAACCATCAACGAAGACAACTCCATCACAGTTCAAGATAATGGCCGCGGTATCCCCGTGGACGAGCATGAGAAGATGCACAAGAGTGCACTGGAAGTGGTTATGACCGTGCTCCATGCCGGTGGTAAGTTTGACAAGGGTTCCTATAAAGTCAGTGGTGGTCTCCACGGTGTGGGTGTGAGCTGTGTGAACGCCCTTTCTTCCCACATGATGAGCCAGGTGTTCCGCAATGGTCACATCTATCAGCAGGAGTACGAAAAGGGAAAGCCGCTCTACGACGTGAAGATCGTGGGCGATACCGACAAGACCGGTACGCGCCAGCAGTTCTGGCCCGACGGCAGCATCTTCACCACCACCGTATATAATTACGACACCATTGCCAAGCGTATGCGCGAACTGGCGTTCCTGAATGCAGGTATCACCATCACGCTTACCGACCTGCGTCCCGATGAGGACGGCAAGACCAAGCAGGAGGTGTTTCACGCCAAGGACGGACTGAAGGAGTTCGTTCGCTATGTGGATCGTCACCGTACGCACCTCTTCGACGACGTCATCTATCTGAAGACCGAGAAGCAGGGCACACCTATCGAGGTGGCCGTGATGTACAACACGGACTACTCGGAGAACATCCACTCATACGTGAACAACATCAACACCATTGAGGGCGGTACCCACCTGACTGGTTTCCGCATGGCTCTGACCCGTACGCTGAAAGCCTATGCCGATGCCGATCCCCAGATTTCAAAGAATATTGAGAAAGCCAAGATTGAGATTGCCGGTGAAGACTTCCGCGAAGGTCTTACGGCCGTTATCTCTATCAAGGTGGCTGAGCCTCAGTTTGAAGGCCAGACCAAGACCAAACTCGGTAACTCCGAGGTGGCCGGTGCCGTGCAGCAGGCTGTAGGTGAGGCTCTTACCAATTATCTGGAAGAACATCCCAAGGAAGCCCGACTCATCTGCGACAAGGTGGTTCTGGCAGCCACGGCCCGTATTGCCGCCCGCAAGGCCCGTGAAAGCGTACAGCGCAAGAACCCGATGACGGGTGGCGGACTGCCCGGAAAGCTGGCCGACTGTTCCAATAAGGATCCGAAAGAATGCGAGATATTCCTTGTGGAGGGTGACTCCGCAGGTGGTTCTGCCAAGCAGGGCCGCGACCGCTACACGCAGGCTATCCTGCCGCTCCGCGGTAAGATACTGAATGTGGAGAAAGTGCAGTGGCATCGCGTCTTTGAGGCTGAGTCCGTGATGAACATCATCCAGAGTATCGGCGTCCGATTCGGCGTGGAAGGTGAAGGCGACAAGGAAGCCAACATCGACAAACTGCGCTACGACAAGATCATCATCATGACCGACGCCGACGTCGATGGTTCTCACATCGACACCCTGATCATGACTCTCTTCTACCGCTTCATGCCCCGTATCATCCAGGAAGGCCATCTCTATATCGCAACGCCGCCGCTTTACAAGTGTACCTACAAGAAATTCTCTGAGTATTGCTACACCGAGCAGCAGCGACAGGCTTTCATCGACAAATACGTAGCCGGCGACGAGAATGCTTCAGCCCTTCACACACAGCGCTACAAAGGTCTGGGTGAAATGAATCCGGAGCAGCTTTGGGAAACCACTATGGACCCGAAGACACGACTCTTGAAGCAGGTGACAATCGAGAATGCTGCCGAGGCCGACGAAATCTTCTCTATGCTCATGGGCGACGACGTAGAACCGCGCCGTGAATTCATTGAGAAGAACGCCACCTACGCAAACATCGACGCCTAAACGCTCATTCATATCATAACGGCAGGTGGAATCTTCCACTTGCCGTTTTTCTAAACTGTCAAATAACTAATCAATGAAAAAATACAGCCTAAACCTTACTTTATTGGTCATCCTCCTGACATTCGCCAATAATACCGCGAAAGCCCAGCAACTACCGATGCGTCTGTGGTACGACCGCCCGGCAGCATTCTTCGAGGAAGCCTTGCCCATTGGCAACGGAAAGATGGGAGCCATGGTGTATGGTAATCCTGACGACGACCTGATTTATCTCAACGACCTGACATTATGGACAGGAAAACCCGTTGATTATGAGGAAGGCTGCAACCAACCTTCGCCCGACGGCGGCAAGGGAGACGCCGCCCTCTGGATTCCCGAAATCCGAAAGGCCCTCTTTGCCGAAGACTATGCCCTGGCTGATTCCCTCCAACTCCACGTGCAGGGCCACAATAGCCAGTTCTACCAAACGCTGGCCACACTCCACATCAAGGGTCGCAGTGGTACCGCAATTCAAAACTACCGTCGAGAGCTCAGTCTGGACAGCGCCCTGGTGAATATCACATACGAACAAGACGGTATCCACTATCGCCGCGAATACTTTGCCTCTCATCCCGACAAGGTAATCGCCATCCGTCTCAGTGCCGACCGTCAACATAGCATCAACAGCAAAATCCTGCTTACAGCCCAGACGCCCCATAAGGTAAAAGCTTCGGCAGGACAGATCACGCTGATGGGACATGCCGTGGGAGATCCGCAGGAGAGCATCCACTACTGCGCTAACCTGATTGTGAGGAACAAGGATGGAAAAGTTGCCGTCATGGATTCCACACTTGTTTTGGAAGACGTCACCGAAGCCATGATCTACTTCGTCAACGAGACATCCTTCAACGGATTCGACAAACACCCGGTCCGCGAGGGAGCCCCCTATATAGAAAAGGTGGCCGACGATGCCTGGCATCTGGTCAATTTCACCTTCGACCAGCTGCGCGCCCGCCATATCGCTGACTATCAGCCCTTTTTCAACCGCGTGAAGTTGCGTCTCGGTTCAGTTTATAGCGATGCTGTCGCAACCATCCCCACCGACCAGCTCCTCAAGCAATACACTGACGGAAACACCCACAATTCCTATCTCGAAACGCTCTATTTCCAACACGGCCGCTATCTGCTCATCAGCAGCAGCCGAACACCTGCCGTACCGGCCAACCTGCAGGGACTTTGGGCCAAGAATCTATGGAACCCCTGGCGCTGCAACTATACGGTGAACATCAATCTTGAAGAGAACTATTGGCCTGCCTTCACGGCTAATCTCGCAGAGATGGCTTCACCACTCGACGGGTTTGTAGGTGCCCTCGCCGTAACGGGAAAGCATACCGCCAAACACTACTATGGCGTGGAAAGAGGCTGGTGCTCCAGCCATAACTCCGACATCTGGGCCATGAGCAATCCCGTGGGAGAACATAATGAGAAACCCGAATGGGCCAACTGGAACCTGGGCGGTGCATGGCTGGTGAACACCCTCTGGGAACGCTACCAATTCACTCAGGACAAAGATTACCTCCGCAACGTGGCCCTCCCGCTGATGAGGGGAGCCGCCGACTTCTGCCTTGACTGGCTCATCGAAAACCCGAAGAGTCCGGGCAATCTGATAACGGCACCCAGTACGTCGCCCGAAAACGAATATGTGACCGACAAAGACTACCACGGCATGACCTGCTACGGAGGAACTGCCGACCTGGCCATCATCCGCGAACTGCTCACCAACACCATTGCCGCAAGTTCCATATGTGGCTATGACATAGCCGCATACCAAGAAGCACTTAGCCGTCTCCATCCCTACACCATCGGCCATCAAGGCGACCTCAACGAATGGTACTACGACTGGGATGACTTTGATCCCCTTCATCGCCACCAGAGCCACCTCATCGGGCTCTATCCCGGCAACCACCTCAGAGAGGATAACCTACTGAAAGCCAGCCGGCAGACGCTCATTCAGAAAGGCGACAAGACCACCGGATGGAGCACGGGATGGCGCATCAATCTCTGGGCACGGCTCCGCGATGCGAAACAGGCCTACCACATCTATCAGAAACTGCTCACCTACGTCAGCCCCGATGATTACAAAGGACCAGACCGCCGGCGCAGTGGTGGAACCTATCCTAACCTTTTCGATGCCCATCCGCCTTTCCAGATTGACGGAAACTTCGGCGGAACGGCCGGCGTCTGCGAGATGTTGATGCAGAGCAGCATCACCAAATACCCGACGCCCGTCACTCAAATCACCCTCCTCCCTGCCCTTCCCGACGAATGGAAAGACGGCAGCATCAGCGGCCTTTGCGCACGCGGCGGCTACGAAATCGATATGACCTGGCAGAATGGACAGGTAAAGAAAGCCCGCATCTTCGGCAAAGAAAGCGGAACCGTCACCGTACACTTCAACAATACTAACAAGACTTTAAAAATCAAGAAAGGAAAATGGAAAAAAATCAAATGACCGACATTTCCATAGCCGCCGCCAGACAGATATACAATGGCAGCCACATCGGGGAAGACATCCTGCTCTTCGATGACTTCAGCGAGGTGCCCATGCCACATGGCCCGATGAAGATGAACTGCATCCTGCTGGGTCTTTGCCTCAAGGGGAATGCCCAATACAGCGTGGACACCCTGAACCATACGGTCAGCGCCAACGACATCATCATCATTAGCGAAGGACAGGTGGTCAACAACTATCAGCCGAGCGACGGATTCTCGGGTATTGCTATCATGCTCAGCGATGACTTCTTCCACGAGATCATCAAAGGCATCCACGAACTCTCCTCCATTTTCATCTTCTCGCGCACTCATCCCGTCTTCACACTCGACAAAGACGAAGTGAACAATATCTGCACCTATTTCCAAGGCATCAAGCAGAAGATGGACAAACAGGACCATCACTTCCGCCGCGACGTGGTGCGCTCGCTGATGATGACAATGATCTACGACCTGGGCAATGTCATTTTCCGCATTCAAAGCGGTGACCGTAAACAGTCGCGCGCAGAGGTCATCTTCGCCCAGTTCATCGACCTCGTGGAGAATAATTTCCGCGAAGAGAAGCGTGTCAGTTGGTATGCCAAGCAACTCTGCATCACGCCCAAATATCTTTCGGAATCAGTGAAGCAAGTCAGCCGCCGCACGCCCAATGAATGGATTGACAACTATGTCATCCTCGAGGCTCGCGTGATGCTGAAGGACTCAGCATTGAGCATCAAAGAAATCACCCAACGACTCCATTTCCCCAATCAGAGTTTCTTCGGGAAATTCTTCAAGGAACACGTCGGGATGTCGCCGTCAAAATACAGAAAGAGCTGACAATCAGACGTCAAACCCCTGGGCCGCCAATTCCCTGACAATGTTTTCAAGCTCCGCATACCATTCCTGGCCGAAGCGACGGATAAGCGGTTCTTTCAGGAAGCGATAAACGGGAAGGTCAAGTGACTTTCCCTTTTTTCTTGCACATTCACACACACTCCATCGGTGATAGTTCAGTCCGATGAGACCACTGCTGAACCGCTTTTCACGAATAGGATAGAGCGCACAACTGATAGGCTTGCAAAACTTGGAATGCCCTGTCCTGTAAGCCTTTTCCAAAGCACATAGACAACAATGGGAGATGCGGGCATCGGAGATTTCCAAATCGTCATAATAGGTAAAGACACAATCCTTTCCGTTCACGATACTCGTCACCAATTCCCCTTCAGGGTCTGAATAGGCCACGCCTTGCTTATCGACTACCGCCTGTGCGGAAGCAGTCATATCATCCCAAACAACGTCCAGCGCATCTTCTATCTGGCCAATCTCGTCGAGTGTTACAGGAGCACCGGCATCGCCTTCCACACAGCAGGCGCCCTTGCAATGTTCCAGATCGCAGCAGAAACGCTCCGTGATGATATCCGAAGATATCAGCACGCCGTCAACATCTATAATAGGAGGTATCGTCATCTTCTGTTCATTACCATTGAATGGGCGCTTGCCCGGTACGCACCAGATAGTCGTTGCACAATGAAAAATGATGGTTGCCAAACCATCCGCCGCGGTTCGCACTCAGCGGAGAAGGATGAGCACTCTGCAGCACCAGGTTTCGCTGAGGATCCACAATTCGTGCCTTTGTCTTCGCAAAACCGCCCCACAGCATATACACCACATGCTCCTTATCGCGGGCAACGGCCTGAATCACGGCGTCCGTAAATTCCTCCCAGCCTTGCCGCTGATGCGAAGCCGCCTGATGCGCCCTCACCGTCAGTGTGGCATTCAACAGCAGCACACCCTGTTCTGCCCATCTTCTGAGCGAACCCGAGCGCGGCATATCCGTTCCCAAGTCGTCCTTGATCTCCTTGAAGATATTGATGAGCGACGGCGGCATCATCACGCCGTCCTTCACCGAGAAGCAAAGACCTTCCGCCTGTCCTGGCTCGTGATAAGGATCCTGCCCGATGATCACCACCTTCACCCGGTCAAAAGGACACAAGTTAAAGGCATTGAAGATCTCCCGTCCCGGGGGATAGCACGTAGTCGTGCTATACTCTTGGCGCACAAAGTTGACCAACCGCGAGAAGTACGGTTTCTCGAACTCTGCCCCGATATGCTGTTTCCAACTCTCTTCTATCTGTACATTCATACTGCAAAGATAGTACAAATGAGTGGAAAATCAAAATAAATCTTGAAATTTCCCGAGTGTAGCCTATCTTCACGGATTGAAGAGACGTAAAGATAATAAATATTTTTAATTCTGATTTCTAAATTCTGAATTATATTGTATCTTTGCAAACAAAAAAGGAAAAACGAAATGGAATATATGTCACAGGAAGGCTACGACAAACTCGTAGCCGAACTTCATCAACTGGAAAGCGTAGAACTGCCTCAGGTAAGGGAGGCCATCGCAGAAGCGCGTGACAAGGGCGACCTCAGCGAAAACTTTGAATATCACGCTGCCAAGCGTGCCCAAGCCCGACTGCTCAGCAGAATCAGCTTCAAGCAGAAGGTGCTGGCCAACGCCCGCGTGATAGACACGAAGCGGCTGAGCGACGACAGCGTGCAGCTGCTCTGCAAGGTGGAGATGACCAACCTTGCCAACAACCGCAGAATGACCTACACCATCGCCAGCCCCAACGAGGCCAACCTCCGGGAAGGGAAGATTTCCGTGAAATCGCCCATCGCCCAGGCACTTCTCAACAAGAAAGTGGGCGACGTGGTAGAAGCCCGCGTGCCCGCCGGCACCATCCGGCTGCGCATCGAAAGCATTAGCCTCTAAATAATTACGTACACCTTATTAATAATAGCAGATTATGAAGCATCTTTTTCTAATAGTTTTAGCCTTTATGGCATGTCTTGTTTCGTCGGCACAACCACAAGTAAAGTTTTCCGCCCTGGAATCCAGTTCCACCTATTATTATCAGGGATGGGACACAGAGGAAGAAATCAACTCTTGGTCGTACAGTTCGAGCAACTCCGGCAAGTTCACTTGGTATCTTGCAGAGAACCCCACCTACAGTGGCCAGCCCCCATTCTCGTCCATCGACGAGAACAGCAAGTATTCGCTGGGTGTGAACTAGTCCTCAAGCAGCTATCAGAACGAATTGTGCTCTTCACCGATATTGGACATACACCCCAACAGCATGCTCGAATTCTATGCCTGTTTCAGATCCGTTTATCTTGTCTATGCAGACTGGGAACTGTATATCTACGACACAGAAGCCGATAAGATAGAAAAGATACTGAGCGGCTTCCAATGGTCGCAGGACCATGAGTTCACCGGTCCCCTCTGGCAGCGGTTCAGCATTGACCTCGACAGTTATGCCGGCAAGAAATGCACCTTCTCATTCCGGTATAATGGTCCTGACGGTGAAGACCTCTTCATCGACGGCTTCAAGTTGGTGGAGAAGAATGAAAGCGAGGATGCCGTCGTGGAAATCTATGAGGAAGGCAAAGTGCACTTCCAAGACCAATCGACCGGTAATCCCACTTCATGGGAATGGACTTTCGAAGGAGGCAATCCCGCAACAAGCAGCGAGCAACACCCCACCGTTATCTATCCCGATGCCGGAACCTATAGTGTGACGCTGAAGGCGAGCAACCGAAGCGGCAGTTCAACCTACACCCGGCAGCAATACGTAATCGTGAAGCAACAGGCTCCCCATGCCTATATCGGCCTGCCCGACATGCCTTACTATTCACCATGGGCAGCACTCTTCATCCCCAAAGGCGGCACAATAGCCTATCAGGACCAAAGCCGTGGAAAGCCCACTTCATGGAGCTGGACCTTCCAAGGCGGAGAGCCAGCCACCAGTAGCGAACAGAATCCTTCGGTGACCTATACTGAAGAGGGAGTCTATGGCATGACGCTCGACGTGAGCAACGGTGCGGGCAGCTCCAGCGACTTCATGAAGAATGCCATCCAAGTGGGCGGTTCGCAATATGCATGGAACATCGCTGTCGAGGAGCAAAGCTTACTCGGAACCATCACCATGGGCTTTTACGGTTACTACGGAGGAACCAACTGGCTTGGCATGCTCAAATACGCAGAACATTTCGACAAACCGGCCGTGGCAGTTGAGATAGACTCCGTGCAGGTGCTCTTCGACAAAACCACAGCCATCGACGAAACGACACCCATTACCGTAAGCATCTGCCTGCCCGATGCCGACGGCATGCCCGGAGAAGTGATCGCTTCATCCACCCTGCCTGCCAGCGAACTCGTGTACGACCAAGACTACTATATGCCCACGAAATTTAAACTGGACAAAAAGGTAACGGTTGATTCGGAGTTCTTCGTCGTCATCGAAGGTATGACCAATAACGAAAAGGATAATCCCTACGCCAAAGACGACATGAGCGTCCTTTCGGTAAGACGGGACGAAGGCGGGAAATCCACCGTTTACCACTATCTCGAAGACGAGGACCCGCTTAGCCACAAGCCGCTGGGCACCTATAAATGGTACAAACAGGACGAAGCCGTTTCATTGGCCATCATCCCACGGCTGACCTACCTTTCGGAGGTCGATGGCATCCAGCCGGCAACTGAAGTCCAGAAGCCCACTATCACCAACCGCTATAGCGTGAACGGACAACAAGTGGGACCCGCATATCGCGGAATCCAGATTCTGAAAATGAGCAACGGAAAGGCGCGCAAGGTCGTGCGCTGACCTATAGATACAATAATCCCCCTGTCGCTACGGCAGGGGGATTATTGTTGTTCATTACTTATTATCTGAAATCAAGTTCTCACCGGTCATATCGGCGGGCTGCTCCAGTCCCATGATATGGAGGAGAGAAGGAGCCACATCGGCCAGACGGCCATCCTTCACCGTGGCCGAATTGTTGTTGGTCACATAGATGAACGGCACGGGATTCAGCGAGTGAGCGGTATTGGGCGTGCCATCGGGATTGATGGCATTGTCGGCATTACCGTGGTCGGCAATGATGATAGCCTCGTAGTCGTTGGCCTTGGCAGCCTCGATAACAGCCTCCACGCAATGGTCAACGGCCCATACGGCCTTGGCAATGGCATTATACACGCCGGTATGTCCGACCATATCGCCATTGGCAAAGTTCACTACGATGAAGTCATACTCCTGCGTATTGATAGCGCCGACGAGCTTATCCTTCACCTCGTAGGCCGACATCTCAGGCTTCAGGTCGTAGGTAGCTACCTTCGGAGAAGGCACCAGAATACGGTCCTCGCCTTCGAAAGGCTTCTCACGCCCGCCATTGAAGAAGAACGTCACGTGGGCATACTTCTCCGTCTCAGCGGTATGGAGCTGCTTCTTGCCCAGCTTGGAGAGATATTCGCCGAGGGTATCCTCCACGTTCTCCTTGGGGAAGAGGATGTTGACACCCGTAAACGAAGCATCATAAGGAGTCATGCAATAGTATTTCAGTCCGGCAATGGTCTTCATGCCGTTGTCGGGCATATCCTGCTGAGTGAGCACCTGGGTAAGTTCCTTGGCGCGGTCGTTACGGAAATTGATGAAGATTACCACGTCGCCCTCTTCAATAAGACCGTTTACGCTGGTGTTATGGATAGGCTTGATGAACTCGTCGGTGACGCCTTCGTCATAGCTTTCCTGCATGGCTTTCACCATGTCCTGAGCCTGCTTGCCCTTTCCTGCCACGATGAGGTCGTAGGCTTCCTTCACACGCTCCCAGCGCTTGTCGCGGTCCATGGCATAGAAACGGCCCACGATGCTGGCAATGGCGGCATCGTTCTGGGCGCAGCAGTCGGTGACCTGCTCAATGAAACCCTTACCCGACTTGGGGTCGGTGTCGCGTCCGTCCATGAAGCAATGAACGAACACCTGATTCTTCAGGCCAAACTCCTTACCCATTTGGATGAACTTGAAAAGATGGTCGAGGCTGGAGTGCACGCCACCGTCGGAGGTCAGTCCCATCAGGTGGAGCTTCTTGCCGTTCTCCTTGGCGTAGTTGTAAGCCTCCACGACGCCTTTGTTCTGCAGGATAGAACCATCCTTGCAGGCACGGTTGATCTTCACGAGGTCCTGATAGACCACTCGTCCGGCACCGATGTTGAGGTGTCCCACCTCTGAGTTACCCATCTGTCCGTCGGGCAGACCTACGTCTTCACCGGAAGCAGCCAACTGTGAGTGTGCACTTACGGCGGTTAAATAATCCAGATAAGGCGTAGGTGTGTTGAAAATCACGTCGCCCTTACCATGCTGTCCGATTCCCCATCCGTCGAGAATCATCAATAATGCTTTCTTTGCCATAATGAATTGAAATTGTTATCTTGCTATTTTGCTTGCAAAATTACAAAGAAAACCATGAAAGGCAAAGAAAATTCTTCTTTTTTATGGTTTTTATAGCTGCAAGCAAGCCATTTGACAACTGCGATTGGCAAATAGCCGCACGTGCAAACATCGGACAGGCTACAAAGTAAATTAGTTTGTTCCGCTTCCAGGCTTTGGAAACATGGCTTCCAATGGGTGCTTGAAGAACAAACTAATTTACTTTGTACCCGCTCCAATCATCAAAGAGGGCACGCCCACCAAGCGGACGCACCCTCTTAAAACTATGCAAAATGAAAACTTCTTACCTGTAGGCAGGGTTCTGATAGTTCTTCTTATCTTCATCAGACATTTCCATACCGTCAAGCTGGCCCTGAGGAATCGGACGCAAATAGTGACTGGCAGGAATGTTACGTGTAAAGGTCTCCAAATCTTTGTCTTTATAACCTCTACCTGCAATCTTATAGGTCCCAGCACGCTCAGCCCACTTCTGAGTGCGTACAAGGTCGTACCAGCGATAGCCCTCACCCCAGAACTCACGGCTACGCTCATCGAGGATGTAGTCGATAGTAATGGTCTGCGGTGTGGCAGCAACCATCTCAGCACTTCTGTCTATCGTTTTCTCTAATTTCACATCATCGTTTTGCAGATAACTCTGCTTACCGGCACGGGCACGAAGCACATTCACCAAAGTGCGAGCTTCGGCGTTCTTGTTCAGTTTCACGGCAGCCTCAGCACCGATGAGATAGAACTCTGAGAACTTGGCGATATTGAAAGGACGTGGTGAACCACCGTTTACCTTTGAGCCTAAGCCACCAGCATTATCCGTACGATAGATGCCAAGTTTCCAGTTGATAGGAAACTTCTTACGGCTGATATGATTCACACCAACCACAAAGTCAGGACGACCCTTCATCTCACCGAGGCCAAGGTTACCGTTGCCGTTACCCGATGCAGGAATATTGTAAATGATATTAGCGTCCTCAGCTTCTGAAACCCAACTGAAAATTACTTCATTAGGACCGACATGCATGCCATTGGCACCAATCACATAATCATTTTTCTCTGCTTTGTCACCACCACCCTTCTTCCAGTTGGTGTGGTAGCGCAGCGTAAATGTAGCATCGTAACGAGAGTCAATAGCCTTGACGGCATCCTCCCAGACGCCACCGGCAATGAAGGCACTAGCCACAGGAGCAATACGTGTCCAAGGACGTCCGAGTGCCTGCACAGCCTCACGCTGTACGGGATCAATTTCCGCTCCTGACTGACCTATTGCCCTCAGTTCTGTATAGTTCCATGTTTCGAACCAGTAGGCGAAGTTTTCAGGAGCACCACCGCTACCCCAGCCGTAACCTGCACCACCGTTACCATAGGTCTCATTCTCGTCATGGTCGGCATAAAGCATTATCTCCTTATTGCGGTCGTTGGTTGCCACGTTCACGTCGTAGAAAGTGGGCTGCAATTCGTATGGGCCAGGATTGTTAATGGCCTGCATAGCCGTGTCATAAGCCTTCTGAAAATAGCTGTTGGCCTGACCGGCATCACGGCTGCACTCAGGATAAGTGGGGATATTGTTGGGGTTCTGCAACCACCAGGCATAAGTCAGATATGCCTTCGAGAGATACAAACGGGCTAGGTTTTTGGTAGCAGTACCGGTGAGACGGGGTTCATCAGGAAGATCGGCAACAGCCTTCTCAAGATCAGCGAAAATGGCAGCATATACTTCAGGCACCGTATTACGTACTGACGTACGAACCGTAGAGGTGTTGAACTTCAGTTCACCTGCACCTAAGTCCAGTGGCACTCCGCCAAAAGTCTGCACCAGCAGGAAGTAGTCGAAAGCACGGAAGAAGTGAGCTTCGGCCAACAGGGAAGCGTCGATACCTGCCGCAGCACCGTTTTCAATAATACCACTGGCTGTATTGATATTGGCAAAGGCTGTTCCCCAAAGACGACCTGCATCACAGTTGGTTGACGTAATGTCACCCTTGCCAGTCTCGTCGAGCGACTGGAAATTCAAACCGTTACCCGACTCTGCATAGGTGTATTCGTCAGTTCCTGTCTCACAACTGTTCAGATAGTAACCGTCACCATAGAACCAGCGCAAATGAGCATAGAGTGATGTCAGACCGCCCTCGATACCCGTCTTTGTGTTAAAAAAAGACGTATCAAACTGGCTGCGCGGCTGCTCGTCAAGGACGTCAGAGCAGGAAACCAAGGTTGCGGTAAGCCCACAACTTACTAGACCCGCAGCAAGAATATATTTTATATTTTTCATTTTCATAACTATTGATTTATTAATTAAAATGTTACGTTAAGGCCGAACATGAAGTTGCGGGTTACAGGTGTATTGTAACCTATGATAGGCATCTTGTGCTTGCCAGAATACTCACCATAAGGAACAGATGTGTTTTCGTTAGCCCAAGAGTTGGTCTCAGGGTCAAGACCGCACTCATTAGTGTAGGGCGAGAAGAGCACGAACGGGTTCTGGATGGTTGCATAAAGGCGCAGACGGCTGATACCAAAATTCTTGACAGCCTGCAATTTAGCAAAGTCGTAACCAAGCGTAATGGCACGAACCTTCAGGTAACCACCGTTGAAATATGCCAGCGTAGAAGCATACTTGGCATTATCTGTGTCACCGGCACCAGCAGGTTTCGGATACTTGGCACCCGTGTTTTCTTCTGTCCAGTAGTCAACATCCAGCTGTCCACGACGGCCTGTCAGCATGTTCAGATAACCATTAGATCCGTGGATGGCAGAAATCACCTTTCCGCCAATCTGGAAGGCACCAATTACGGTGAAGTCGAAGTTCTTGTAAGTAACGGTAGTGTTGAAACCACCAAGCAGGTCGGGTTCCATGCTCTGTATACGACGGTCGTCAGGACCGATGGCACGTGTAGGCTTACCGCTGGCATCGAGGACATCATCATTATACTTCACCTTTATCATACCGAGGTTGCCACCTGGCTCCAGGATGTCAAGGTTGGTAATGGGCTTACCGTCAGCATCGGTTCCCACCTGATAAACGTCTTCAGCATTCCACAGTCCGTCGTACTCGTAGTCGTAGATAACATCGATAGGATAGCCCACAAACCAGCGGTTGCCTTCGTCTCTACCATCGGGATCGTCGGTAGCCAGTTTGGTCAACTTGTTACGGTTAGCATAGAGGTTGATACCTGCCTCCCAGTTCCAACCATTCTTGTTGTCGATAATGATACCGTTCAAAGAAAGTTCAAATCCCTTATTCTGGGTGTTACCAATATTGCCAGTGAAGCCACTCACACCAGAAGTAAAAGGCATTGACACATCGAGCAAGACATCCTTGGTCTTCTGAATATAATATTCGAATGTACCGGAGAGACGGCCCTTGAACAAAGAGAAGTCTACACCGAAGTTCCAGGTCTTACTGTACTCCCATCCCAGTTCTGGGTTAGGCAGTGCGTTCACATAGTAGCCAGCCTTGTAGGTATCACCGAAGTTATAGTTACGGATAGCCAAACCACCCAATGTAGAATAAGGCGAAATAGCCTGGTTAGATGTTTCACCATAACCAATGCGCAATTTCAAGTTATCGATCCATGTCAGATTCTCCATGAACTGCTCGCGTGCAACGTTCCAGCCCACGCTGACAGCAGGATAGGTATGCCACTGATGGCCTTTTGCCAGACGTGAAGAAGCATCCGAACGGAGAGCGGCAGAAATCATATACTTATTGTCATAAGAGTACATCACACGACCCATCCAAGACATCAAGCCACTCTGCCAATAATTATAGCCTTCGAGCTTCTTCTCACCGGTAGCCTTGTCAAGTGCGTAGTATTGGAACTGGTCAGATGGGATACCCTGTGCGGAAGCACCAGTAGATTCGAATGTTGTCTGCTCTGCAGAATACATACCTACCACGTTGATATTGTGCTTCTCGGCAAAAGTACGGTCAAACGAGACTATGTTCTCCACTGCCCAGTTACGAGTCTGGTTTTCTCCAATACCACCGCCGTTGATAGCATTCTCATCCTTTTCTAAGACGCCAGTACCTTTGAAGTTTCCACTCTTAGAGTTGCGGAAGTTCAGACCTACGTTGATGCGATAGCTCAGACCCTCTACCCAGGGACACTTCACCTCACCGAACAATGTGTTGTAAGTACCGATACCTTTATTCTCGCTAAGCCACACATCTTTCAGACTTTCGGCAACATCCTTTGTAAGAACCGATTGGTCATCGGCAGGCAGCGTTATGAAACGTTTAATATTGCCGTCAGCGTCATACGGGCTAGCCAAAGGGCTCTTGCTGATAACATTATAAATATCACTTCTACCCTCGTTCTTGCGATAGCTTGTATTGGTGCTCAGACCAAAGCGGAAGTATTTGCCCACCATCTGGTCGAAATTACCACGAATTGAGATACGATTGTATTGCTCAGTAGGAACCACCGACTCATCGTGATAGTAACCAGCACCAAAGCTGTAGCTTCCACCATTGGTGCCTCCGGAAACACTTACGTCATGACTGTGGCCAACACCTGTCTTGTAATAGAGATCCTGCCAGTCGGTATTGGTGTCGTCGCTCTCATCCAGAGAATTCTGGTATCTGCCGGCATATTTACGGAACTTAGCGTATGTAGGTCCATCCATCATCGGATATTTGTGGAATACGGTTTTAAAGTTAACATAACCATTGTAAGAAACCTTGGCAGGAGTTCCCTGAGCACCTTTCACGGTAGTGATGATGATTACACCATTGGCACCACGAGAACCGTAGATGGCCGTTGCAGAAGCATCTTTCAGAATGTCCATCGACTTGATGTCAGCGGGGTTGATATCTGAGAGCTGTCCCATGAAAGGAATTCCGTCGAGCACGATCAATGGATCGTTATTTGCACTCAATGAACGCTGACCGCGGATACGAATCTGCATCTCGGCACCGGGCTTCGAACTGGTCTGCGTCATGAGCACACCGGCCACACGACCTTGCAGGGCCTGGGCTGCGTTGGTGGCTGCAATCTGGTTCAGTTTCTCACCGCCAATGTTGGCAACAGAACCCGTGACGGCCTCACGGCGCTGTGTACCATAACCGATGACCACCACCTCGTTCAGACTGTGGCCTTCTTCTTTCATGTCGATGTTGAAGTCCGAAGCGCTGCCAACCTTTATTTCCTGGTCGACGTAGCCTACATAGGAAATAACCAGTGTGGCACCTGGATTAACGTTTAATGAGAAATTACCATCGATGTCAGTTACTGCACCATTGGTAGTTCCTTTCTCCATAATAGTTGCACCGATAAGCGGTCCTTGAGAGTCCTTCACGTTACCGGTAATCTTCTTTGCCTGCTGTAAGGCCTCTGTCGAGTTGCCTTCAGGCGTTGCCATTGCTTGCAAGGGATTCAACATTCCTACGGATGTGAATAATCCCAGCAACAAGACTGTTTTTCTAAGGTTTGAATTCATAATTATTTAATTTGGGTTATGCTTTGGTTAGTTAACGTATCACATTCGTCTCCCCATTGGGAAGCAAACGTCTAATGAATAGTTTCGAATTACATCATAAGCAGTTTTTTATTTGTTGTATTAAGTTAATAATTAAGATTTGATTCTTAGCCGAATTGAAATTGCAACAAATACTTGCCGCATCTTTCCGCCGCAAAATTATGTAAAATATAATATAGTGATGTCAATTTTTGTTTCATACAAATACACGATTGTCTCTATCTGAAAATAGATTTGCTCAACCTCAAAAATGAAAAAAGCAGAAAGTTATTTGAGACATAGAATAAACTTTCTGCTTAAAATACGGATAAGATACCGCAAGCAAACGAACCTAATAATCGTAAAGTTTCACATGCAGAATCTTATAATCGCCAACCGATATTCGGGCATGACGCCCCTGATGATCCTGATCGCCATTATCACGGCGGATATATTTCATACGGCCGTCATCGGCAATCTCCACTTGATCCACATAGCCAATGCCTATACGCTTGCCTTGCCAACGAACGTTTTCTTTTGTGGAGCCACTGGCAGAAGTCGAAGTTCCCTTATCCACAAAACCGTCCTCGCCTAGGTTCTTACGTTCCTCCTGTTGCTGTTCGCTTTTGGTCTTGAATTCCACCACTACCCCACTGCCGGCTATCAGGTATTCATAAGGTGACACCTTATAAATAATAGCTCCGCCTTCAGCCCAAACTTCGGCCTTGGCACGTGCATCCCAGGGAAGGGTGAAGTAATGGCGGCAGGTCATGACCAGATTGCCATCTTCAATGATTTCTTCCCTATCTTCACGGTCGAATAGTACACCCCACTGACCATTGTCTTGCTGCCATCGGCCTTTCTTCCAAGCCTGCTCACGGGCTTTCAGCAGGTATTTCTTCATCTGACGGATCAGGTCGTATGCCGCTGTCACGTGTTTTGTATCTTCCGCTGGCGACTGATCGATGGCAAACGGAGAGAAACCGATGGCATCGTGGGCACCAAAGGTATAAAGCGCACGCACACCACTATTCTCACAGCAACGGCTTTCGGGAATAAAGAGCGGGTTATCAGGAAGTGCATATTGACGGGCCCATCCCTTGAAGCCCGTATCGTAGATATCGGGGGCAAGCATATCGATACTTGGGGCATATTTCTTCCAGATGGGGGCCAGATGGGCCAGCGGTCCGGCCGATGGATATTCACCAGGCTTACGGCCACGACTATTCATGGCGGCATTCACATAGAGCGGCACATCGTAGATGCGGCGGGCCACCTGGGCCAGCCGCTCCACATAGCGCGCATAATGCTCGGCCATGAAAGCCTCATCTCCTTCCAAAGTATCAGGATATTTGCTCTTCCTGTGGATAGCCTCAGCCTGCGGCGAGTGGTCGCGGGCATCTTCGAGCATGCCTATCTCGTTTTCTATCTGCAGCATTATGACCGTTTCTTTCTGTGGATCTTTCTGCGCAAGATGTTCTACAAGACGGGTGAACACTTTGCAATCTGCCTGAAAGACTTGTTCAGAAAAGGCAGAAGCAATCTCCAGAGGCTTGCCACTCCTGGTCATGGCACGGGGGAAACGCTTCACGTCCTGCTTGAACCACAAAGGAGCATAGCACGACATTGAATTCTTCCACACGCCAAACCATAGGAAAACCACCTGCAACTTACACTCGCGGGCCTTGTCAATGACACAATCTACAAGCGTCCAGTCGTACTGTCCTTCCACGGGTTCTATCAAATCCCAGTAGGCTGGCACGAGCACAGTATTCAGTCCGAGGGCTGCCATCCTCGGCATCACTTCATCAATGTCTTCCACGGAGGTAGCTGCAGAGTTGGACAGTTCACCTCCAAGAATGAACAGACGGTTCACGCTACTCTCGGAATACGCTGCGCCTGCATGACAGGCGAACAACAGCATGGCTGCGAATAGCCAGAAGGACTTTGCAATTCTCATTACTTTTGCGGTTGATTGGCGAATGATCCAAAATACTTTAGGCAGACATCGCGCCATTCACGGGCATTCTCCAGCTGGTGATCCATGCGTGACTTCACTTCGTTCCAGCGCTGCATGTCGTTCTTGAAATAAGGTTTCATATTATCCCATACCAGGCAGAAACGCTCCACGTCGCGCACGCCGCTATTGTATTTCTCCTGCATCTCCTGCCAGAGTGTGAGACCACTACGCATCTGATAATTCCAAGGCACGTGGTGGAACCATAACAGATATTCCTCAGGACATGTCTGCAGGTCGTTGTATATATCATTCAGTGGTTCACGATACTGACTCACGGCATCGGAACCCTTAGAACTACGGTCGAAACCAACGCCCTGAGCATCAGCCTTATGATAATAGACGGGACACCACTCAATGGGATATTCGGCCTTGAAACCGTCGGGCTCCGGTCCGTAATGATGATCAAACTTGAAGATATGATGCAGTCCAAGCGGCATCATATAGTTCACGCAGGCCTCGCGGCTCTCCATCATCACGCGCTGCAGAGGCTCCACGAATCCCTTTTCAAGCGTAAACGTCTGGCGGAGCCACTCGCGGGCAATCTGTTCGCTCTTTGCGAATGGATCCCATGCCAACCGACCAAAGGCATACCAGTTGGCCTGTGAGAAATGGTGGCCGCACCAATTGGCATCGTCACCGATATTGGCTACACCGGCAATGCCGCGCAACTTCGTAGGATGCACGTATATGAAGAACTCACGCCACATGGGGGCAAGATAGACCAAGTGACGCGACTGGCCGAGATATTCCTGAGTGATTTGCAGTTCCACCATATTTGGGGTTTGCACAATCTGGTCAAAAATCGGGCTGTAAGGCTCGCGCGGTTGGAAGTCGAGCGGACCGTTCTTGGTCTGCAGGATAACATTGTCGCGGAACTGACCGTCGAGGGGTTTAAATTCCGAAACAGCCTGTTTCACACGGTCTTCTCCCTTGTGTTTGGCACCATATACAAAGCATCGCCACATCACGATACCGCCATGAGGCTTCAGCGCATCGGCCAGCATATTGGCACCGTCGGCATGCGAGCGGTTGTAATCGAAGGGACCTGGCTGTCCCTCGCTGTTGGCTTTCACGAGGAATCCGCCGAAGTCAGGAATCATCTTATAGATTTCGTCGGCCTTTTTCTTCCACCATTTTATCACGTTTTTATCGAGCGGATCAGCAGTCTTTGTGGCCTTCAGTGCCATGGGCGAGGCGAAGTTGATGCTCAGATACACGCGGATGCCGTAGGGCCGCAGGATATTGGCAATACGCTTCACCTCATTCAGATAAGTCTTGGTGAGGACCTTGGGCGAGGCATTCACATTGTTGAGCACAGTTCCGTTGATACCAATACTGGCATTGGCACGTGCATATTCTATCAGGCGCTGGGTATTGACTCTGGAGAGACCAGCTTGATTTTCAGCCCAGAAGATGCTTTTCCCGGCATATCCACGCTCGATGCTGCCGTCAAGATTATCCCAATGGTTGAGCAGACGGAGTGAGAAGAAAGGTTCACTCCTAAAACCCTTTTCAAGATAACCTTTCCCTTTCAGCTGCGGGTTGCCCATTTGCTGTAGGCGCAACAGTTCATAGGCTCCATAGAGCAGTCCAAGGTCATTGCTGGCTACTATCGTATCATTCTTGATGAAGAAGCCATCGTTGATGAGTGGCTCTTCCTGAGCTCTGTCAATCAGCAGGGTAACCGTCTTGCCCTGATAATAGTCTGACAATTCGCGGACGGCAATATCCACCGTGGCCGACTTCTCGCTGGTAATCACCTTACAGGTGTTCACCTTCTCGTAGCGGAGCCACAATTGTGAGCCGTCTTCTGCCTTCAGCACTCCTAATCCGCCCTTACCAGCAAGGGCAGGAGCGATTACTAACAATGCACAGGAAACAAAACGTTTCCAATTCAGATGATTTCTCCTCATGCTTCTTTCTTATTCTTTAAGTTTTGGTATTCTGTAGGTGTCATGCCATAGTGTTTCTTGAACACTGTGGAGAAGTGTGTCTGGTTATTGAAGCCCACGGCATAAGCCACCTGCGTCACATTTATCTTATTCTCTGCAATCAACCGGGCTGCCTGTTCCAAACGCAGATTACGGATAAAGTCTCCGGTAGAGATACCCGTTATTTCCTTCATCTTGCGGTGCAGCTGTGCACGGCTGATACCCACTTGCTCGGTGAGTTTCTCCACGTTGAAGTCAGGATCCGAGAGATTCTCATTGATACATTTCATGATACGGTCCATCAGGTTGTCGTTGTTACTCTTCACCTCAACCTTCACGACCTTCTCTTCCTGATTCTGGGCACCGGAGAATTTTCCGCGCAGACGGCGCACATTGTCTATCAGGTTATCAATAAGGATATGGAGTTCATCCATATTGAACGGTTTCGATAGATAGGCATCGGCTCCTCGTTTCAATCCTTCCAGACGGTCGCTGACTTCTGTCTTCGAGGTCAGCATGATTACAGGGATATCGCTGATGTTAGGATTACCCTTGATTTTCTTCAACAGCGTGATTCCGTCCATCTCGGGCATCAGCACATCCGAAATTACGAGGTCATAATTACCCGTGAGCAAGGCTTTCAGGGCTTCCTTGCCGTTGGGCGCAGCATCGAATCGGTACCAGTTGCCCAATTCATTGCGGATATAACCGGCTATCTCGGCATCGTCGTCAGCAATCAAGATACGGAAATTCTTCGAAGCCTGTTTCTTGGCAGATGATTTCAAGTCACCCATTTCGTCCTTGGTTTCTATTTCTTCCGGCTTCAGATGGCTGTTGCCTTTTTTCAGCGTAATAGTCAGCACCGTACCGCGAATACCGTCTTCACGGTTCATAGCCCCGATTTCGCCGCCATGCATGTTGACGATAGCCTTGGAGAGATTCAGGCCGATACCCGTACCGTCGAGATGGAGGTCGCGGCTGTTGCTTCCTTGATAGAAACGGTCAAAGAGACGCTCAGGCTTGTCTTCATCCAGACCGATGCCATTATCACGCACCTTGATGACAATCTGCTTTTCCTCTTCGGTGAGTTCCACATTAATCTCCCCACCGTCAAAGGTGTATTTGAAAGCATTCGAAAGCAGGTTGGAAATCACTTTGTCAAAGTTTATGCGATCTACCCAGGCCATGATCTTGGGCTGATGGTCTGCACCGTTTTCTGTCTGGTCATGATCGCCTACAGAACTGTTGGCCGTGAACGTATATTTGATATTTCGCTGTTGGGCATTGTATTCGTAGAGTTTGAAAATGCCACGCACGAATGTCGTAAGGTCTGTCTCGCGGCAGTGCAGCTTCATCTGGTTCTTGTCAATTTTCCGCTCGTCAAGTATCTGGTTCACGAGCTGCATCAGCCTTTGGGCATTGCGGTCGATGGTCTCAATGTCTTCCAGGCTCTCTTCGTCGCTGACGCGCATTTTCAGTTTCTTCAGGGGGCCCATAATCAGGGTCAGCGGGGAACGGATGTCATGAGTGGCATTAATGAGGAAGCGCATCTTTGACTCATCCAAATCAGCCTTTCTGCGGCGCTCAAACCAGTAAATACCCATCACGATGAGTCCTGCAAAGAATAACGCATAGAACAGGTAAGCCCAGGGAGATGCATACCAAGGATTCTTCACGATGACGGTAATGGTCTTCACACCTTCCGAAACCTGCCCGTTGCTCACGGCCCTCACGTCGATGACATACTTGCCGGGCTTCATCTTGTTAAATGAAATGGCATTCTGTCCTTCATTGGTGGAAGTCCATTCTTCGGCACCATTGATACGGTATTCGAAAGTGATGTTCTGCGTGTTCTTATAGTTCAGCAACGAGAACTCCATCGTGAACGTACTCTCGTCGTAGGGAATCTCGAAGTGGTCGTCCAGGCAGTTGAGCAACTGGTTACCGATGATGAAGTTGGTGAGATACACTTCGCCCATCTCCATGCTGCTGTTTTTCACTGTTTCGGGACGAAATACAGTGATACCGTCATTGGTTCCGAAAGCAATCAGACCATCATGAGTCTGCGCGACGGCATTCAGCACGTATTCCCTGTTGGTCAAGCCATTACCGTTTATATGCGGAATAAATTGCTTCCGTTTTTGTGAATACTGCCAGATGCCCATCGACGTGCTGAGCCACAAATCACCCTCACGGTCAGTAACAATACCGTAGATCTGTTTGTTGCGCAGGTTCTCCGCCTCGGGGAATTCGCTCCATTGGTTCTTGATGCGATCATAGATAAAAAGTCCGTTGTTGGTCCCCATGAGGATGTTGCCCTGCCGCAACTCACCGAAAGACGTACACATATAGCCTTTCAGCAGCACACCCTTGCCGAATTGTTTGAACCTGCGTGTCTTGAGGTCCATACAAGAGATGCCGTTGCTCGTTCCTATCCAGAGCATACCGTAGCGGTCGATAAACAGCGTCTTGATCCAGTCGTTGCAGAGTGTGTTCCCGATCCCGTCATGATTCTGCATGAACACCTTGGTCGTTTCTCCGCTTGCTGTGTCATAGATAACCATTCCCTTACCAAAGTTACAGATATAGAGGTGGCCCTGACCATCATCGGTCATGCAGTTCACACCCCATCCGTCGAAAGTCAGTCTTTGCTGGCTGACACCCGTGGTGGGATCATAGGCGTAAAGAGCATTCGATGTACTCAGCCACCAATGTCCCTGACGATCATGATAGATGAAATTCACGCCTGAAGGCGTGGGCAGACGGCCTAAAATCTTGCCCTGCCGGTCAAATCGGTAGAGGCCGTTGTTTTGCACGGTACAAAGCAAATCACCATTATCTGTTTCCAATTCAATGGATGACACGCTACTGCCGAGGAAGTAGTTCTGCTCGGAGAAGTTCCAACTGCTGAAAGCATCTTCGCCCTGATTAAGTTGGAAGAGTCCTTTCTGATAGCATCCCAACCACAGATTATGGTCTTTATCCTCGATGAGATCGACGATATTTGATGATGCCAGGTTAAAACGACCACTATATGACTCCACAGGACGGAGCACGTTGCTATGAAGAGGAATCACCATCAGACCATTGCCGGAAGTAGCAATATAGATGTTGTCTTGGCTGCTACGCAAGGCCCGCTTGATAGAAACCTGAGGGGGCAGAGCAGAAAGATCATAGCCCGCATCAGTAAGTTGGCCTGTAGCATAGTCGTAGCGCAAGATGCCGGAGATACAGACCACAAGGAATCCGCCATCGTCAGTCTTCAGATAACCGATGGGCAATCCATAGGGTGACGTGAAATCCTTCAAAGCCGTCGGTTTGCGGTTCCTGACGGTAAAGCGGGTCAGCACATTCAGATGCGAACTGCGCCAGATGTTATGTTGGTCATCTTCAAACACACGGCTGAAGTAATCTTCGACAGGCCTTTTACGGAAAGCTTTCTCCTGTGTGATATGATTCTCCCCTTTCCGAATACTGAAAAGTCCGAATCCTGCCGTTCCGATGAGGATATCGCCGTTAGCCGTCTCAATCAGGGAATTGACACGGGGCAACTCGGAAATGGGAAAATGATAGCGTTGGAACTGATTCTTTTCATAGTCGAAACGGGCGAGTCCTTTGCCCAAACCCACCCAGAAACGGCCCTGGCTGTCACTTAACAGCCGCACCACCTCGTTATCAACAAGGGATGCACTGTCCTTAGGGTCTGAGAAATAACTGGTAAAGCGGTAGCCGTCAAACTTGTTTAGGCCATATTCTGTTCCCACCCATAGAAATCCGTATTTGTCTTGAGTCACGCATTCTATGAGCGAACTCGACATCTGGTTTCCTGAGTAAAGATGGCCGATGTCTGCATGCAGCAGACCAGTGACCGCCGAGGCCAGTGCTATGATGATAATTGCTCGTAATTGTTTCATTCAGCAAAAGGGATTCAACCGCAAAAAAAACGGATTTAGTCCGACATTTCAAAATGTTTCATTCACCTTTTATTCATATTTCCGGGGAGATTCCTCGCCGAAAAGGAACTGCTGGTGATAGCCGCCAAGGTCTATGACGATTTTCTCCAGGATGATATTCGGATCCTTGGGCCTAAACTTCAGGGTATGAAGGCCCTTGGTCATGGGGAACTTGACGGTGCTTTCCACAACCCTGCGTGCAACCGTAGGATAGTAAATGCTATAGATATTCTCAGGCTTTTCGTTCAGGTTTGAATTGAAATTCACGGTCTGAGGCGTTCCGCCATCCACACTGACATCGTATTCGAGACCGCCCTTGTTGAGATAATCGAGCGTAGATTTCACGATTACATGAACGGTTGCCTCCTGACAATCACCAGTGGTCTCCCATTTATAGAGCAGACTGCCGCCATCGATACGCACACCGCTCAGCGTGCGGCCCATACCAGGAATCACCAGAAGTGGAGAATCTGCCGATTCATTCTTCTGATAGTAGTGCTCTGCCTCTATGGCTACATAGCCGTCTTTTTCCATGAATACATTTCCGCCTTCCTGCTCTTTGATGCGATTGACGACGGGCATCACGTCACCTTCGGCAAAGTCATCATTCCACGAACGGTAGCCGATATGCTTCTGCGTCATCATGCCGTCCCACTTGCCGCCCGACATTACCTTATTATAATAGGCGCAGAGCTCGGCATCTCTTTTGAAACAGCGCTCCATCTCGTCGGCCCAACGGTTACATTCGGGGTTCTGCTCCCGATAGAGTTTCTGGTTCATGGCCTGTGCATAGTACATCTGATGAAGATTGCTCATGGCCTGAACGGGGAACAGGATGATCTGACGGTAAGCATCACGATATTCCGATGAAATGGCCGAAAATTGCTCCAAAGCTGCAACTTCAAGACTCTGGTATTCGCGTATCACGCGCGGCCATTCATCAATTGCATAAGTGCGGGCATCAAGCATTTCCGCCGTACTACGACCGTTGATCTTGCTAATCAGATTCAGCAGGCGGGCAGCCTCGGGACCTTGGTCTTTTCCGAAGGTCTCTTTGCAGAAAGCCTCCGTGTGTGAACCCACCACATCCACGTTGACAGCACTTGGTTTCCAGGCCATGTCCATAAACAACTGGATAGGATATTCCATGGGTTTCAGGTCACCTACATTCAGAATCCACATCCCATCTATTCCGTTATTATAGGCCAGCGAAAGCTGTTCCCACATGTTCTGCGACGGGGTTACATTCAGCCACTTCGAATTGCGCGGTGCTCCCACGTAATCCACATGGTAGTAAAGTCCCCATCCTCCTTTGTGCTTACGCTCCTTGGCATTGGGCACACGGCGCACGTTGCCCCAGTTGTCATCGCAGAGCAGGATGAGCACATCGTCGGGCACCTTCATTCCCTTGTCATAATAGTCAAGCACTTCTTTATAAAGAGCCCATACCTGCGGAGTCTCCTTGGCAGGACGTTTGGTCACATCAGCAATAATCTGACGCTGGTTCTTCACGATGCGCTCCATCAGTTTCGTATCGGCTTCTTCGCTCATCGCCTCGTCACCGTCACCACGCATACCAATCGTCACGACATCATCCGTGCCTTTCATGCGCTCAATACCTTCACGGAAGAAACGGTCCAGATTCTTTTGGTTCGTATGATAGTTCCACGCGCCCCAGCCCTTACGGTCGCGGGCATACTCCTGATGGTTACGTGCCATCGGTTCATGATGGGAAGTACCCATCATTATGCCCATTTCATCGGCTGTTTTCATATTTTCGGGATCATCGGCATAGAAAGCCCAGCTCCACATGGCAGGCCACATATAGTTGCCCTTCAGACGCAAAATCAGTTCAAAAACCTTCTCGTAGAAACGATGGTCGCCATAGTTCGTTCCGAATGTATTCTTCACCCATGAGGTCAGACAGGGAGCCTCATCGTTGAGGAACAGTCCGCGATAGCGCACGGCAGGCTCACCATCCGTATAGACACCTTTCTTCAGATAGACGGCAGAATGATGCTCTGTGGGTACATCAGCCCAGTAATACCAAGGGGAGACACCCAACTGGCGCGACAGTTCATAAATGCCATAGATGGTTCCGCGTCGGTCACTACCGGCAATAACCACCTGTTCATCCGTCACCTTAATGATATACATCTCACGCTTACCCTTGATCATTTTTGCATCAAAGACGCGATTTTTAACCATTTCATCGATAATTTTGCTACTTCCCAGAGTTCCAGCCACAATGGTGGAAGAAGAAGCATTGCCAAGAGAGACTTCAGCACCGCAGACGGCCTTAAGGTCAGCACAGAGGTTCTTGGCAGCACGGAGCACTCCCCGCTGTTCATTGTCGGCTATGCCGATCGTCACGCGGTCACCTTTATTCAATTGGAAATCGCCTTGGTTGAAGTCGACAAAAACGTCAGCTGCACGGCTGGCCGTCGCCGTCAGAAACAGGACGAAAATGACAAAAGAGTTAATCAGTCGCATAGGTATAAATTATTGATTACCATGCAAAGATAGTCTTTTGATACAAATATTCCCAACAATAATCATGAAAAATTTAAAAATGAAACATAAAAAAACGTATGCGTTACATATTTAATTGGTAGTATCGATGAGATGGAGTAAATTTGCAGTCAGATAAACAATCAATTCAACATCATGAAGCGTAACTTACTTTTTTTCTTCTCCCTGCTCTTCCTGAGCATGGCCCAGCAGGTAAAGGCTGAAGACGGTTGGGTAGGCACTTGGGCCACAGCCGTAGAGCCGACCACGATGAAAGACATGCCAGCCTTTTCACTGGCAGGACGTAGCATCCGACAGATTATCCACGTGTCAATCGGCGGCAGCCAACTGCGCTTGCAGTTAAGCAACGTATATAGTTCGGTGCCCGTTGAGATCAAGTCGGTTTTCATCGCTGACGCCAAGGACGGGAGTAATATTGACGTGCGTTCTGCACGCTACCTGAAATTCAACGGCAAGCAGAAATGTGTGATTCCCGCCGGCGATTCCATCTTCAGCGATGTGTTCAGCTATCCGCTGAAACCGCTACAGCGGCTGGCTATCACCGTCTGCTATGGTGATTCGGTTCCGGAATGCGGTACCTCACACCGCGGTTCCCGCACCACTTCCTATATATATAATGGTACGGCTAAGCCCAAGACCCGTTTTGTTGACACAGAAGATCTGGAACATTGGTACAACATCGCTGCATTGGATGTCAAAGCCGATGCTCCCGTCGTGGCTTGTCTGGGAAACAGCATCACCGATGGACGCGGAACGACGACCAACGCCCAAAACCGTTGGACAGATTTCCTGGCCGAGGCCTTAGACGGTCAGATGGGCGTGCTCAATCTGGGTATTGGCGGTAACTGCGTGCTGCGCAACGGCCTTTCCGATCCTGCCGTAAAGCGTTTCAACCGTGATATCCTTGGGCAGCGTGGCGTGAAGACGCTGATTATCTTCGAAGGCGTAAACGATATCGGTGGTTCCAGAGGTAATGCCGAGCAGGTAGCCCAGGAACTCATCAAAGTCTATGGCGAAATGATTGACAAGGCCCATGCTCAGGGCATCAAGGTATATATGGGCACGATAACGCCCTTCGGAAAGAGTTTCTACGATTCCCGTTTCCACGAGGCTGCCCGTCTGGTGGTCAACGACTGGATACGTTCTAACAAGAAAGCCGACGGCATCATTGATTTCGATGCTCTGGTCCGCGACCCGCAGAATCCTTCACAACTCCTTGAAGAATACAGCGACGACTGGCTTCACCTCAACCCCAAAGGCTATGAGGCCATGGGTAAGTTTGCCGCCGAACAGATTAAATAGGAGTAACTCATGAAGCACAGCATTACGATGCGAGAGAAGGTTGGCTACTCTTTGGGAGACGTAGCCGCCAACCTTGCTTTCCAGATGATGATGATCTACCAGCTGAAGTTCTATACGGATATCTTCGGTCTGGATGGAGCCATCGCTGGAACCGTATTGCTGATTGCCCCTTTGGTCAGCGCTTTTGCCGATCCCCTCATCGGCATCATTACCGACCGTACCAGCACGCGCTGGGGGAAATACCGTCCATGGATTCTTTGGACAGCCCTGCCTTTCTCGGTATTCTACATCCTGGCTTTCTGGAATCCGGGCATCCATGACAAGACGCTGGTGGCTGTCTATGCCACGGTATCCTATATCCTGCTGCTCACGATGTATGGGCTCAACAACACGCCCTATGCTTCGTTGGGCGGTGTGATGACCGATGACATCCGTGAGCGTACCAGCATCAACAAGGTGAGATTCGTGTGTACCAGTATCGCGCAGTTTGTCGTACAGGGATTCACACTGCCACTCGTTGACCATTTCGGCAACGGTAATCCTGCTCACGGCTGGCGGTGCACCATCATTCTTTTCTCCATTCTGGCATTTGTCTTTCTCATCATCTGCTTCCTGAGTACTCGTGAGCGTATCCAACCGCCACCCCAGCAGCAGATGAGTATCAAGAAGGATGTGGTCAAGACCTTCGGCAGTGTACCTTGGCGAAGCCTTTTCGTACTCGTGCTGTTTATGTTCATAGCCTTGGCCATGTGGGGAGCCTCCACCAATTTCTACTTCCAGAGTTATCTCGACCAGTCTGCCCTTGAACAGTTCCTGAGCAGATTGGGATTCAACGTTTCTACGGAAAACGCATATATCATCGGTTTCAGCCTGTTTAACACCCTCAATGCCGTGGTGCAGTTTATGGGCGTACTCTTCCTGTCGGGATTTCTGGCTAACCGTTTTGGTAAGAAGACAACCTTTCTGGTAGGACTGTCACTCTGCACATTCTTCACGGCACTCTTCTTCCTTCCCTCACCTCAGGATGTAGGAATGGTCTATCTGCTCTGCTTCTTGAAGAGCCTTGCCTACGGTCCCACCATCCCGCTTTTGTGGGCGATGGTGGCCGATACAGCCGACCACATGGAATACATCAACCACCGCCGTGCCACGGGTTTCTGCTTCTCAGGCGTTATCTTTGCACTGAAATCGGGAATGGGTATCGGCGGAGCCATCGCCGGACTGATACTCTCACTGTTTGGCTATGTGTCGGGCTTTGGCAGTCTGCAGTCGGAAACGACGGTCACAGGCATCCGCCTGGTTTCGAGTCTCTTCCCTGCCCTCCTCCTCATTGTCGGAATTGTATCCCTGTGTTTCTATCCCATCACAAAGAGTTACAATGAGAAGATGCAGACAGAACTGGCTCACCGCCGTCATTCAAAGTATAATATTTAAACCTTTATAAAACAATTATGGAAACAAACAATTCGACAAGCGAAGCCAATGGCTTCTACAAACTTACCTGGTTGCAACGCATCGGTTTCGGTTCCGGTGACCTTGCGCAAAACCTCATTTTCCAGACAGTAGCTTGCTACTTGATGATTTACCTGACTACGGTATTGAAATTAAATCCGGCCTTTGTCAGCGGACTGATTCTCACCGTCCGACTCATCGATTGTTTCTGGAGTCCTGTAGTGGGTCGCTACATTGACAATCGCAACCCCAAGTTAGGCAAATATCGTACTTATCTTCTTTACGGAGGTATTCCCCTGACAGTTGCCGCCTGCTTATTGATGCTTCCCCAGGTTGCCACCTGGTCTATGGGTATGAAGTTGGTCTATGCTACGGTCAGTTATACCGTTCTGAGCATGATCTATTCCGTTGTGAACATTCCATACGGTTCCATCATGGCCAGTATGACCCGTGATAACGATGAAGTACTTATCCTTACTTCCACACGTATGGTATGCGCCAACATCGGTCAGATTATTGTCCAGGCCGGTTTCCCGATTGGACTTGCCATGTGTATTCATTCGGCAATAGACTGGAATCAGGCTACATTCATGGCCATTGGCACGATACCTGCTTTCGTCATCCTGCCTTCTCTGCCAATACTGAAGAAATGGTTTGGAAAGAAAGGTCTTTATTATCTGCTGCTCGCCATCGGTTTAATCGGATTCGCCATATTGTTCACCATCGGCAAGTTCTTTGATGTTCAGGAATATAACACACTTGTGCAGATCGCAAAGGTTATGACAGGCGTAGGTCTTCTTGTGGGTTCACTGATGTGGGCTTTGGTCCCTGAAGTCATCACAGAGGCAGAATATCGCACGGGCAACAGACCTGCAGCCACATTCAACGCTCTCGCCGGTGTTGCATTTAAGGCTGGCTTCTCTATTGCCGGCTGGATTACGCCGTTGGTAATGGGATGGATTGGTTTCAACTTTGCCAGTGAGCAGTCGGCTTTACCTACTGATCCCATGGCATGGTTCACAGTAACATCTCTATTTGCAATTGTCGGTTTTGTCCTTTTGCTTCTTTGCTTTATGGGCAGCGGGGAAAACATCACCACCACACCCGAGAAGCCTGTTTCATTCGGAGAAATGTGGCAGGATTTCAAGGCAAGCAAGTGCCTCCAGTTGGTGCTGAGCATCTTTGTTGTGGTGTTCCTTGCTTCATTTATCAGCGGACCGGTAAATGCATATTATCCGAAACTGGCTAATTATTCTGAAATTGCACAGAATGCCATCCTGTGGTTCACCTGTATCATTCCTGCCCTGCTTCTTCTCGTCGTAGGATACCTTGTTTACAAGTATCCTCTTACTGATGAAAAGCTTGACGAAATCAATCGCGAAATTGAGGCTCGCCACAAAAAATGAAAAATAATCAAATGATAAAGAAACTGTTATCAGCGGCTTTGTTGCTCATGGCAACATTCAGCACCACTCAGGCTCAGGGCCTGAAGGATGCCGTTGGCAAATACTGTCTGATCGGTGCCGCCATCAACCAATGGCAGAGCGACGGACAGGTGCCTGCGGCCGACGCGGTACTCAGCAAGCATTTCAATTGCGTGGTGGCCGAGAATTGCATGAAGCCCGAAGTGCTGGCACCTGCCGAGGGTATCTTCGACTTCCGCGTAGCCGACAAGTTCGTCAACTATGCCCGTCAGCTGGGTCTGAAGGCGAACGGCCACTGTCTGGTGTGGCACTCGCAGGCACCCGACTGGTGGTTCACCAACGGCTATGCTGCCAGTCCCGTATCGAAGGAAGTGCTGAAAGAACGCCTCATCAAGCACATCAAGACCGTCGTGGGCCATTTCAAGGGTCAGGTCTTCGGCTGGGATGTTGTCAACGAGGCTATCGAGGACGACGGCTCGTTCCGTAAGTCGAAGTATTATAATCTGCTGGGCGAGGAGTTCATCGAGATAGCCTTCCGTGCTGCCCACGAGGCCGACCCCGATGCCGAGCTCTACTACAACGACTATTCCATGGCTGGCGAGAAAAAGCGAGAGGCCGTGTGCCGCCTGGTTAAGAACCTGAAGGCCAAGGGACTGCGCATCGACGGCGTGGGCATGCAGAGCCATAACGGACTCGACTATCCCAACCTTGAGGAATACGAGAAAAGTATCGATGCCTTCGCTGCCTGTGGCGTGAAAGTGCTGATTACCGAGCTCGACATCAACGTGCTTCCCAATCCCCAAGGGTTCGGCGGTGCCGACATCGCCCAGAACTTCGAACTGCAGCAGAAGTACAACCCCTACGTCGACGGACTGCCTAAGGACAAGCAGAAGGAACTCGACCAGCGCTGGCTCGACCTCTTCAAGATCTATTACAAGCACCGTTCGCAGATTGGCCGCATCACCCTGTGGGGCGTCTGCGACGACAACTCCTGGCTGAACGGCTGGCCCATCAAGGGGCGCACCAACTATCCGCTGCTCTTCGACCGCCAGTACAAGGCAAAGCCGGTCGTCAACGAGATTATTAAACTTTATAAATAAATCGTCATAACGTAATAACGTCATAACGACATAACGAAAAATAGAATATTATGAAACCAAAGTATCTTTTCCCGAGTGACTATATGGCCGACCCTTCGGCCAATGTGTTTAACGACCGCCTCTACATCTATCCCAGCCACGACTGGGATGCCGGCGAGTGCTTCGACGACGACGGCGGACACTTCCAGATGCGCGACTATCACGTACTGTCATGGGCCGATGTCGAAAACGACGATGCCACCGACCATGGCGTGATTCTCGACGTAAAGGACGTGCCCTGGGCCGAGAAGCAGATGTGGGACAACGATGTCGTGGAGAAAGACGGCAAGTACTACCTCATCTTCTCGGCAAAGGCCTACGACGGTGTGTTCCGCCTGGGCGTAGCCGTTGCCGACAAGCCCGAAGGTCCCTTCAAGCCCATGGAGCAGCCCATCCGCGGCTCGTTCTCTATTGACCCCTGCGCCTTCAAGGACGATGACGGACAGATTTATGTCTATTTCGGCGGACTCTGGGGCGGTCAGCTGCAGTGGTGGCGCCCGCTGTTCCACGGCTTCAATACCATCCCCGGCAAGTACGGCGACCAGAACGGTCTCGTAGACCTGGGTGCTGCCCCCGACCATAAGTCAGAGCTCTTTGCCAAGCCCGAAGCTTTCGCCATCCCCAGCAATGTGGTGCGCATGAGCGACGATGTGCTGCAGTTTGCCGAGGCTCCGCGTCCCGTGCTCATTCTCGACAAGGACGGCCAGCCCCTGAAGGCCAGCGACCCACACCGTTTCTTCGAGGCCAGCTGGATGCACAAATACAACGGTAAGTACTATTTCTCTTACTCCACCGGCGACAGCCACTTCCTGTGCTATGCCATCGGCGACAATCCCTACGGTCCGTTCACCTATCAGGGCGTCATCCTCGACCCCGTCGTAGGTTGGACTACCCACCACAGCATCGTCGAGTTCAAGGGCCAGTGGTATCTGTGCTATCACGACTGCGTTCCCAGCAATGACGTCACGCACCTGCGCTCGCTCAAGATTCAGCGCCTGTTCTACAACGAGGACGGCACTATCCAAAAGGTAGTGAACGAATAAATAAAAGGGGATGTGTTTTAATTGACACATCCCCCTTTTTCATTTCATACATAGATTTTCTTGTTTTAAGGGTGCAAGGGTGTCAAACCCCGATAAACACAGGGCTTGCACCCTGTTTCCGAGGGTGTCAAGGGTGTCATAAGGGTGTCAGGAGACCCACCCCAGCCCTCCCTGCATAGGGAGGGAGTTATGTCTTTAGGGTTAGGGTTAAGGTTAAGGTTATCGTTATCGTTTTGAAATTCTCTAGAGAATTTTCTCCATTCTATCATCGGAAAGATTGCAAAACATCATCGGAAACAAAAAATTCTCTAGAGAATTGTATATATCCTCACGCAAAGTGAACGGAGTTCGCAGAGGATTTATTTCTTTCGCGGTTATTTTTTTTGTCTCTGCGTACTCTGTTCACTCTGCGTGAGGCTTAAAACTCCCTCCCTCTTAAGGGAGGGTTGGGGTGGGTCTCCTGACACCCTTGACACCCTCGGAAACAGGGTGCAAGCCCTGTGTTTATCGGGGTTTGACACCCTTACACCCTTAAATCGAAAAAATTCCTATACAGCAAACTAATTTGAAGACGCCTTCACACCCTGACTCCTTGTGGACATAAGAAAAAAGGCCTCCATGTGGAAGCCTTTTTTCTTATCATAGAGTTTATCAATTACTTCTTGATACGACGTGGAGCGCCGCGCTTTGCGAAAGCCTTTGCACCGCCTTCTTCCTCCTTAACTACCTTCTCCAGATATGGCCAGTACATCGTCGACAAAGAGCCAACCAAATTTGCCTGTGCAAACTCCTTCTGAGACATGGCGAGAATGTACCAAGTACTGATATCACCATATTCGTCTCCATCAACGTCAACTACACCTTCTCCAAATCCACCGAACCATACGTAACCGTTATCTTCAGTATTCATACTGAGTGAAATAGTAGCCTGAGTAGCTCCCATATACTTAAAGAAGTAGGCAGTATAGCGGGAGAGAAATTTATAATCATCGTTATCAAAGCCCAAATAACAGTTATACGTTTTTTCCTGTAACGTAAAGTCACCGAGATAACTACCGAAATCAGCTGTCAATTCGTAAGGAGCCTTGTTACCGTTAGGCATCTTGATGGGGATGACCAAAGGAGATTCCTCAGTCAGATAGAGCTTAAGGCTATTGGTGGTCAACTCTGCGGGAATATCAGCCCACTGGGTGCCATTAACATTCTTTGAATAGACAAAGTAATACTCACCCAAGACGTCCTTCTTAAAGTCAGTCTGAGTAATCGTGATGACACTGTTATAATCACCACTAGATACAGTTAAACTACCTGTACGTGAAACACCTGTGTTATTGGCATCTACGTTAACTGTCAGGGTACCGGTTTGGGAATTATACGTTCCTGTAAGCCAGGAATCCTCACTGCTGACGGTCACAGTCTGTGATGGGGATGAAGTCATAACGTTAGTCGTGACTGCTCGTTTCTCATCATCAAGATCGAATTTTGCATCCTCTACAAAGAAGATTGTACCCATCTGCGACACGTTGATGATGGCCTTGTCACCATTGGAAGCCTTAGCCACCACTATGGTGTGGCGTGACTCGCGGGAGTTATTGGCTTCAGCCGAAACGGTAATAGTGTTTCCGCTGACTGACACGTTCAGCCAACTGTCTTCAGCTGCAGCTGTAATACCCTGACCGGTAACTGTGATGGTCTTGGTTCCACCTATTGCAGGTATCTGTGTGTCGGCTGCCGTGGATACCACAGAGCTCACCTTATCTTCATACTCATCACTGCTGCAGGACGCCAGGAAGAGGCATCCGCAAACAGCCAGTGTGAACATATATAATACTCTTTTCATTGTTATTTACTTTAATGATTTCAACATTGATAATTAGTTACCCGTCTTCTTGAGGGATTTCCAATAGGGGATACGGAAAGAAGTTGACCCCTTCGCAAACCAGTCAGCTCCTTCATAGGCACCGTTGCTGGATCCGTTAACTGTTCCCCACAGGATAAACGAGTCGGTATTGATACCAGGATAATTGCCCAAATCCTCGAAAGTAAACTCCGGATTGGTTTCGTCGCCATTCCACACTAGGGAAACACCAGCATCTGTACTCCATGTCAGGCTACCACCTCCGGCAATATCCCAAGCGGCTAACCAAACTTGAACACCACTTTCATCTGTGCCCAGAAGTTGTGCGTTGACGTTCAGGCGGCCAGAACTGCGTGAGTAAGTCATCACAATATCATATTTATCATTGAGCCCTTTCATCAGATAGCGGTTACTTGCTTTGTCAGGAACCAGTTCTACGGGGAATGTACCATAACTATAGGTAAAATCATACTTGCCGGCAAAGAAATCGAACGGACGCCAGTCTTCAGGAAGCAGGGCTGCCATCTTAAACAAGCCATCCTCTGATGCCAACGTCTGGCTTGCATCATCATAAATTAGCTTCTGTACCTGTTTCCCTTCTATTTCAACCGGGGTCTGTAATTTCAGACCATTTACCGTGTAGATAAACGGCACTTCTACTGTACTATCGGGAAGAGACACGTATAACCAATTATCACTTTCACCAATCTCTGCCGTTGCATCAATTGAACCGTATTTGCCTTCGAAGTTGAAGAAAATCCGTTCCTTCAAATCAGCCAAAGATGTGAGATAATCTACCCATGACTGGTCAGACGGCATACGTGTAAGCAACATTTCATTACCCCATTTCTTTCCTTTCAGGTAGATGGAGTCGTTGGTCGTGCGCATGATGATGAACTCATAGTCGCCCTCATAACCGTCAACAGGATCCTGCATCGGTTGTGAGAGTTCGTGCATGATGGCATTGTAAGTGTTGAAAGTGAGCACAGGGCCCTGGTCTTTCACGACATCCCAACTGGAAGAAGTCACCATGTCAGCATCAGCAATCTCACCAGAAACATGAGCCTTACCGTCATTTCCGAATTTGACGATATAATTATAACCACCATAAGAGTATTCTGATCCAAGATAGTATTCAAATTTCCATCCATTGTCAGCCGATAAAAGCAAGGACTTTGCATTGGCAACGGCCTCATCGATACGCTCAGCCGCAGACTTCTCGAAAATCTCATCGTTGTCATGCAGGCAAGACTGCATGGAGAACGATACGGCTGCAAGCATCATATATAAAAATAACTTTTTCATAATCGTCAGTTTCTTTTTAATTTAACGTTTCCAAATCGAGTGACTGCAGTTCTTTGCCACGATGCTGGACAGCTGCACGCAGAGCATCGATGTCAAGATTCCAGGATTCTTTCATATAGGTCCTGATCAACTCCAATTTTTCCTGAATGATAGCCCTGCCTTCCTCACCGGCAAGTCTCATCTTACGATTCCAGTCCTCATCCGTGTCGACGATGTACTGAGAGTAAAGTTCAGCATAGTCCTCACGGGGCTCCACCATGGCATAGTTACGGATAAAGCCTTTAGGCAGAGCCACAGTCTCCGTACTTTGCAGATACCAGTCACCACTCACATAGTCACCCTCAGAAATCAGATCGAAAGAAGTGTCGTAAGGAATCTTCTGATTCAGGATGTGCTGGAACTCATGGTGCATGGTCGTGAAATAGTATTCTGTCAGGGTATTGTAGTCACCCAAAATCTCATCTGTCAGCCAATTCACCATATAGAGTGTCACCTTATAGCCACCCTCTGCAGTACCGAGCACCATCGTACCCTCACTATTATAGGCTGGTGAGCCAACGAGAGTCAACACTCTGGGGACGTTCTCCTTCACGAAATCCTGTCCTACTACTTCTGCATAGGCATCAAACCAAAGGAACTTGACGATCTTGGCCAGCTTGGCACATTTTGCCGAGTCAGCTGGTACCAGCGTATATTTCTTATCCGTTTCGATGTCCTGCATCTTGTACTGGAAATCCACATTATAAGGATAAGTAAAGTTCTTCAGCAACCATTCCTCAAAGGCATCGCGCTGCGGAGATGTTGTGGGGAAGATGCTCTCCCCACCGGGCTTGTCATCGTCAGAGCATGCTGTGAAAGCAAAACCTGAAACAGCCAGCAATAAAAATAAATATATCTTTTTCATTGTCTTTTCCTATTTATATGTTGTTTTACTCAGACTGTGCCTTATATGCTATAGGCATCTCAACAGCCAGGCTTTCTGCAGATTTTAAAGGAATGCGCTCATTGCCAGGAAGACCGGCAGTGATAACATCCTGCGGCAGCTGGATAGCCAGACGCTTGTCACCAGGCTCCATCGTGTCGGTAACGTTCGTGATGTCGTAGTTGCTGTTCATTTGGCGGCGATAGATGGTAATACCATAACGCTTGATATCTTGCATACGGAATCCTTCATGCAGCGTCAGGATACGGCGCAGATGCAGGATACACTGCAGCACGCTCTCCTGGTCACTTCCTTCAGCATCGATGGTAAACTTTGGATGCAGATGCTTTTTAGGCGTTGCGGCCTTAGGCTCATAATATTCAATGCCCTTATAGAACTCCGTGATATTTTCAACTGTTAGTTTCTTAGGGGCTGAATGGAAAGCAGCCAGTTCCGTGTTGATATCATTAACAGCAGCCTGCAGATTTCCTGACAAAGCGTAGGCCTCAGCACGTTCCAAGAGCAGAATATCCGTTGTAAACACAGCAAACTCAGAATGGGCGAAACCAATCTGTGCCTGTACGTCGGTGGTCTCAAACTCATAGGGTACCTTGCGGAAGATGTACTTAGAGAGAGCGTTGTTATACCAGATGGTATACTTAAAATCTGAACTTGCTCCCCAAGGACCTGTTGAACCCATTGTCTCATCAGTAGAAATGGTATGGCCATGGGCATATTTTTCGGCATAGCGAAAAGGACCATGAACGGCTCCCCATTCAGAATAAACGGTCTGCAGCAACAGGTTGGCACGCTCATCAGCAGCCACGAAAGCCTCTGGCTGAATCTGCTTGTTGGCATTCAGAGAGTTGTAGTAGTCCCAGTCGCGAAGTTTTGCACCAGGATTTTCACCGAGCACTTTGGATGCATATTCAATAGCCTTGTCGTTCTTGTTATAGTACAGATAGAATCGGGCTGCAAAAGCATTGGCTGCATCCTTTGTGAAGTGAAACTTCGGTTTTTCGTAATTACTGGTCACAAGAGGAAGGCCTCGTAGCAAATCCTTCTCTATCTGTTCATAAAGTTGCGCCAAAGTGCCACGCTCATATTTCTGACCCACCACAGTCTCTGTGACTAAGGGATAAGGCAGGCCCTGCTCTGTAGCAGCTGTACTGGCATCGTATGCATTACAGAAAACCAGCGAAAGCATAAACATGTTATAAGCACGGCAGACCAAAGCTTCTCCTAATTGGGAAGAGTAACTAGCTTTCTCACTTTCATCGAGAGCGTCGATAAATTGTATGGAAGCATTACTTGCCGCAATGGCCGAATAATAACCATTCCAAAGCTCCTGCGGAGACTCGTTCTGCCCGATTTCAGTAATGTCATCCCAATGATAAGCTTGGCGCTGGAAACGGTCTGCTTCTGACCAACCCGTATTAACGCAGTCATCCGTATTGTCAGAATACATTTCCAAAAGATAGGCAGGATTACGGGTAGCGTATGCACTGACGAGCAGACTCTTGATTTCATCTGCAGTCTTCAGTTCCATACGGTTGTCAGGCAGTTTATCAAGATAGTCATCGCATGAAACGAAGAGTCCTGACAACGCTATGACAGATAAAACAATATATTTTTTCATAATCTTCTTTTAGTCTTTAAAACTTTATACTTAAAACCATAACTCTGATTAGAAACCAGCCTTCAGCGTCAATGTAAACTGCTTAGGAACAGGAGCAGCCACACCACCAGAGCGGAAGAACTCAGGATCCTGACCATTGAGTTTCTTGTCTGCATAGATCAGGAACAGGTTGGTAGCCTGCAGTTTCAGTGAGAGATTAGTCAGAGGTGCAATCCATGTCTTGGGGAAATCATAGTTCAGAGAGATTTCCTTCATGCGGATGAAGTCACCCTTGGCAATGCGGACATCGCTATAGTTATAGGCATTATAACCATAACGTATACTGCGATTTTCATTATACTGACGGTAACTGAGGATAACAGGAATATTCGTGTAATTCTCATTGCCAGGTACCATCCAGCGGTCTTTAAACTCCTTCGTCATTGAAGTAAGGTCAGAATAACGGCCGGCAAATACGGGATCCAGGCGCACCACATTACCAAATGAATAGGTAACGAACAGGTTCAAGGTGAAGCCTTTCCACTTGAACATATTACCAAGTGAACCCTGGATAGTCGGGTCTGTAGGACCTTCATACTTCAGGAAGTCCGTGTTGTCACGCTCCTGGAAGTTGATGTCGTAGGTGGTTTCCTCACCTTTCTCATTGATGAAGATAGGCATACCGTCGGAGTTCAGGCCCTTGAAGGGAATAGAGAACAAAGCACGTACTGGATAGCCTTCCTTACGTCCACCCATATTTGTAATCAAGTCAATCACGCGATCCTGACTAGTAAGATTGGTGATTTCAGTCTTCGTGTGTGAGAACACGAAAGAGGTTGTCCAGCTAAAATCCTTGCTCTTAATATTAGTGGAAGAAATAGAGAACTCCTGACCGCTCGATTTCATGTCGGCTGCATTGGCCCAACGGATAATCTGTCCCATGATACCTTGCGTAGCTACAGGACCGATTTCATCGAAGTTCTTACGGGAATAGATATCAAAGGCCACATTGATGCGGTCATCAAGGAATCCAGCCTCGAAACCAAAGTTGAGCTCATGCTTCTTCTCGTAGGTCAAATCATCGTTCTGAAGATCTGTAAGTTGAATACCTATCTCTTTGTCCGTAGTAAAGATACGATATGGGTTGTAAGCCTTGAAGACATCAGTAGAACTTGTGTAACTTGTGGGAGGAGGTGTTGCGGTCAAAGAATAACTGGCCTTCAGTTTCAAGTGTGAAAGTGTAGGCTGCAGACTTTCAAAGAATTTCTCCTGATCCACATTCCAAGAAGCAGCCACGTTCCAAGTGGGAGTCCAGCGGGCCGAACGGCTCTTACCCATGGCGTTACTACCCTCGTAACGGAAGGTGCCGTTCAGCACGTAACGGTTATTGAAGCCATAGGTACCGTTCGCAAAGAATGCCACCGAACGGCTATTGGTATTTGATAACGTGAAGTAGTTAGTGTTTTCTTCAATGCTCTTCTTGAAGAACTGATACACATAAAATGGTATTTCACCCTTAGAATACTGCATACCCCAACCGTTGAACCAAGAGCGTGTACGCTCAATGCTGGTGGTCTCCATACCGCCGAAGAGGTTCGTAAAGTGGATTCTGTTGAAAGTGTGGGTATAGTTGGCCGTAGCGCGGAAGTTGTAGTCGAGCATTCGGTTCTCCGTACGTCTGTACATACCACCTGAAGGTAATACTGTCATAGGCAGTGAATAGAGAACATCAGGATCTGTATAAAGATATCTGTTTTCATCACGAATCAGACTGTTACCCATCGCACGATAAGATTCAGCCTGGTTAGAATCGTCCATAATCTTATATTCCTGCGAGGTTGTGGTGAACTTTACGGCACCCAGAGCAGAAAGTTCCAAATCCTTAATAGGCTTCCATTTCAATTCACCCTGGAACTTGGCATCAACGAAGTTCACATCAATGTAGTTAGACTCTAGTTCGTGCAGGATATTGAAAGGAGCATAGTTGGAATGATAGTAGGTGTCGGGATCCAGTGCACGTGAGGTATTCAACGCATAAGAATACGGGTTGATATCGAAGTCACGCTTCACATTACCGCTCACCACGTCCACATCCTGACTCAGTGAACCAGGAGCGCGCTGCTTACGGTAACTGCCACCACCGATCATATTCAGAGTCAGGTTGTCCAGAATATGGTGAGACATGTTCAGGTTAACCGTATAACGGTTCACCTTGCTCTGCTTGTACCATCCCGGGTCAACCATGGCTGAGATAGAACCGTAGTAGTTCGACTTGGCCGTACCACCGCTCATGCTGATTGAATGGTTCTGCTGAAGACCGTAGGAGAACAGTTCATCAAACCAGTCTGTATTACGGAACTCTGCATTCTGAAGATACTGGTTGCGGGCCTCCTCAGTGTTGGGAAGTGCAAACGTTCCAGTGGCAGGATCGTATGTGTTGGTCAGTTCATACATCTTACCATACACACCATAGTCAGAACCATTGAGCACACTGCTCAAGCTTAACCATCCCTTGTCCTTCAACTCACGATAGATACCCATCTGATCCTGAGAGTTCAGAATGTTGAAGTTGGAATAACTGGGCTTCAGACGGGTGGTAAACTCACCCATATAGTTAATGTGGGCCTGACCCTGCTGACCTTTCTTGGTTGTGACGACAATCACACCTGCCATGGCGCGAGCACCATAGATAGAGGTTGCAGAACCGTCCTTCAGAATCTGGAATGACTCAATATCATCACTGTTCAAGCCGGCAATGGCCGATGAAATCAGCGTTTCAGGGTCACCGGAAGAAAGGGCGTCAGAATCAATATCGGTCACGTCTTCCATGATTACACCGTCAACCACCCAAAGAGGTTTGGATGAACCGTAGATAGACGTAGCACCACGAACGCGGATCTTAGGAGCCGTACCGAAGGTACCACTCACATTCTGCACGCTCACACCGGCAGAACGGCCTTCCAGTGAGCGGGAGATGTCGGCAATACCATTGATCATGGCTTCATCGGCATTCACCTTATCAGTGGCACCGGTAAACATACGGCGGTCCATGCGGGTCATACCCGTGACCACCACTTCGCCCAGTGTCTGGGAATTGCTTTTCAACTGAATTTTCATGCCGTTCTGGGCTCTAACCTCGCTATTGTCGTAACCGATGTACGAAACAACCAGGGTTTTGCCTTGAACATTGACAAGCGAGAACTTACCATCGACATCTGTCACGGTGCCGGTCTTCGTTCCCTTCACCATGACTGATGCACCGATAACCGGTTCACCTGTCTCGTCAACAACTGTACCTGTCACGTTGTTCTGCGCCAGGGCTGTTGTCGCGCTTAGAAGGACACATAAAAGTGCCATCAAGAACTTTTTCATTTGCATAATAATATTCTCTCGTTATTAATTAATAATATTAAGTTTCAAATGCAATTACGAAAATAATAGTTTGCAAATATAAATACTTTTTTATAAAAGTCCAAACATTTCTGCAAAAAATTCAAATTTTCACCCGTTTTTCTATCAAAAAACAATTTTAGCACACGATTTCTTAACGTTTAGTAGTTAAAATTATCGTACTTCAAAAAGAAAGATGCACCCAACCTTTTGGATGCATCTTTTTTATTATTTCACTACTTTGCGGCCATTCACGATATAGATGCCTGGCGGCAAGTTGCTGCCGTACGTGCCGAGATAACGGCCATCGAGCGACCAGACTCCCTGCCGATCGGTTGGCAATGGACGCGAAACAACTCCCTGAATGGAAGTGGTATCTTCCTGTTTCACTACCTTCACCTCATCCAGGAAGAAGCGGTTCTTTGTAGGTTGGAAGGTTAAGGAAGTAGCACCTTCACCTGAAATCTCAACGGTATATTCCGTCCACTCTTTATTACCCAGATCAATAGAACTAAGCGACTTCCCATTAACACTCAGCACCATGCTACACTGTTCTGCATTCCATGCAGCGGCCTTGAAAGTAAGTGTAGCCGTGCCGTCAAGAAGGAACAAGGGGGTTGTGACTATGCCAGGAACTCCGTTGGTGCCGAAGGTAGCGCACTGGCTTCCGCCGAAGTACTTTTCGCTTGTTACTGACCAGCCTTCATTGTCTGGCACAAACTGGGATGCAGCCCCTTTGTTGTTCCAAATTTCGTCGTTACCGCCTTTTCCGCTGCACTTATCAAACGATTCATAGAAGAGATAGTCGTCGGTGGGCTCAATCACCGTAGAATCGTCACCCTCTCCCGAAGAAGACCCTTCTCCCAATTGGAAGTTGAAGGAGATGGTGCCGTCGGCGTTCTGGGTGATATCAGAGAGACTGATGTTGGCGTTTTTGGTACCATCGGTATTCTTATTGTAGAAAAGGGCAGCCGGGCTCGACGTGTTGTTCAACACCTTATTCCTACGCGTGGGATAAGTATCGCCCGACACGCCATAATAGGTATTGAAATTATTATCGGCGGGAATGACTGTACAGCGCTGACGCTCAGGCGTATTGTTCACCACATTATATGCCCAATACCAATAATCGTAATCTACATGCATGACGAGCAGGCCTTTGCCGTAGGCTTCTGCATCCCATCCCGTAGGCTGTATGTTCTGCAGGATAAGGTATTCATTACGGTAAGCCGGATTGTAGATTATAAACACATCGCCATAGTCGGACTGCGACTTCATATCGGTCACCAATGTATCTGCAGCCAATTCTTTCGGCTCTATCCATCCGCAGAACCAGCGCTCGTAGCCTGTATAGTTGCAGGGCACATAGCCATCGCCATTGTAGCAACCACGGTCCATCAACGACCAGTAGGACATACCGTAGTTGTCACCATCTTCTCGGGTGTCATAGAAATCGGGAAGTCCCAGGCAATGGGAAAACTCATGGCAAAGGGTACCGATGCCGTCTCTATTGTCGTATCCGTTGAGTTCGGGCCCACAGGCATAGGTGTCAATCTTCATCTCTTGAAGTTCCAAGGGATCACCCGCATGGTAACCATCGGGCGACAAGGCCGAACTGAGGTCATATGCATGAGGCCAGATGGTGCTTGTATCTTGGGTATCGGCCTGACCATGACCGGCATACATCACATAGACCTGATCCACGTAGCCGTCATCGTTCCAATCATAGTCAGACCATTTCACTTGTTCATCCACCAACTGGCAGGCTTCGATAATCATCTCATGAACAAACTCCGTACCGCCGTCACCGGCATAGTACTCCATTTCCTTGGAGACAGTGACAGGTCCCACCACATCAAAAGTGAGATCAAACTGCCCGTTGCTCTGGCTGTCGAAATAATCATGCACAGAACCAACGGCGCCATACTTGTCAGTATAGCCCACTTTATTGGCCATTTCCGACAACACCTCTTGCGTATTCTCGGGCTTAAAGGTCTTGGTAGGGGATTCCACAAGGATGATGATACCCTTCTTGCTGCCCTTGTAAGACGTAGGCTTTCCGAACTCTCCGGCCTTACGGGGAGCTGCCTTACGTACATTCTGTCTGCGGATGAGACGCTGTTGACGACGCTGTTGGAGTTCTTCCATACTGGTAGGTATGGCATAGTCGGACGTAGCCGAAAGCGTAAAGGCACGCCCGTCGTCGGTCATCCAAAAGTGACAGTGCTCATCACCTTTCAATTGCGCCTTCACCTGACTACCATCGGTCAAGGTCAAGGTTTTCCATTGTCCACGCTTGGCAGGCACAGCTTGGGCTGCCAGGCAAACAGTTACGAGTAGCAGTATGGAAAGTATCTTCTTCATCTTTCTGATTATCACGATGTTTTTAGAAACGGAATGGGGTGCAAAGTTACTACAAATGAGCGAAATACCAAAATAAAAGACCTTTTTTTTGGAATTTCCGAATGCAGTCTTTACTTATGTAAAGTTACGATTTTATTTCTGAATATGAAAAATATTCAATAAATTTTCATTCTTTTTCGGCAAAAACCGATTGCATCTCTGCTGATTTTTCTCGAAGATAGGCTTTAAAGCCCTCATCACCCAGCACCTGAATGTCTTCAAATAGCCCCAACACGAAACGCCCGATACCGAGGTAACTGCACACAGGCAGATGCAGGAGCCAATGGCGATCATCCTCCTGCGTAATGAAAGGAACGGATGCGGGATATTCCTCACGCAAGAGATTGCTGGACAATGTTCCCATCCGCAGGTCAACGGTGTATTGCCGTTCGCCGCTGAACATAAAGGCGTCGGTATATACCTGACGGTGTTCTTCTTCATGGAGCCATTCGTCATCGAGTATCTCCACATTTTCCATGCGGGAAAGTTTGTAGGTCTTGTTCAGGCCCGACGACAACTCGTGGCAGCGAACATCCTGATTGCCGTTCATCATCAGGAAAGGTTCCACCAGACGGTCTTTCTTGGTTTGGCTATGCCCCGACGAATAGCCTTTCAGCACAGCAATGCGCTTCAACTTAATGGCCTGGCAAAGCATCGACACCTTGCGGGCCTGCTGCTCGGCCAACTCGCTGTCGTTCTGGATGTCAAAATCGTAGAAGCGTGACAGTTTGCGCTTGATGTTCTTCACCAAGGCATCTTCTTCTACCTTATTTAATATACGCGCGAGGGCAATGGCCTCTTCCTCGGAAAAGGAGATGCGGGCGATGAGTTGCTTGAAGAAAGGACTTTCGCGGTCGATACGATAATAGGGGCCCTGCTTCTCAACGATGAACCCACAATCGCGATAGAAGTCGAGATAGTAATACAGGCTACGGCGAGAAAGTCCGTAGCGTTGGCTCAATTCTTCGACGGTCAGCGATTTGTTCTGCGAGAGAGCCAGCAGCAGTTGCAGCTGCATTTCTAATTTATCGTGGCGCATGGCAGTCTAAATGATAAATGATTTTAATGGAACACAAAGACACAAAGTCACAAAGTTTTTTAAAACAACATGGATATACACAAGATAACACATTATTCTTAGTGTCTTTGTGTCTTTGTGTTTAGTTAGAAAATATTAGAACTCAAAGGGAATATCAAGTTGGCCGTCGCCCAAGAGATTATAACTCATGCGATGATAGGGAGTTACACCGTATTGACGAATGGCATCGCGATGTTTCTTCGTGGGATATCCCTTATTCGACTTCCAGTCATACTGCGGAAATTCCTCCGCTAATCCATCCATGTAGTCGTCCCTATAGGTTTTGGCCAAAATAGAAGCGGCAGCAATAGAAAGGTATTTGGCATCGCCTTTCACGATACAGGTGTGGGGTATCTTTCCATACTGCTTAAACCTATTCCCATCTACGATGATTGCCTCGGGCCTAACCGTCAGCTGATCGAGTGCCCGATGCATGGCCAGAATCGAAGCGTTAAGGATATTGATCTTGTCTATCTCCTCTGGTGTCACCACGCCCACAGCCCAAGCCAGAGCATCACGCTCGATTATCTTGCGCAACTGATGACGCTTTTTGTCGGTCAATTGCTTTGAATCGTTCAGTTCCTCATTCTGATAATCGGCAGGAAATATCACGGCAGCCGCATAGACGCTGCCTGCCAGACAACCACGGCCTGCCTCATCGCAACCGGCCTCTATCTTTCCTTCATTATAGCAATTCTTTAACATAAGAATACGTTTAAGCGGGTAATTAAAAACTATTTAACATTAAGAAGCAGAAATAATTATGCTTGTGAACATATTGTGCACAAAGGTACGATAATTTTGCCAACGAAACAAGAACTTGACGAAAAAGTTTCAGGTTTCAGATTAATAAAGTTATCGTTAAGGTTATCGTTATCGTTAAAAAAATTATGGAAAAGCAAATGACCATTCAGAGCACATGGATGCTCCTTGAAAATGTAAAAAACGTCGCAAACCGCCCCGTAGAATGGTTGCGTCAGTATTATTCATCGGTATTGGAACGCAACATCAACATGCGCCAGACTTGGAATCTGATTGAGGTGCAGGCAGCTTTCTTCGCCGGCATCATGCCCGCCAATTACAGCCTGTGGCTACGCGCTGCCTGCTGCGCTTGGTTCCTTTGGGCCCTGAAGCGCTGCCGCCGGATGCTATAAGCGCTGAAAAGTTACTAATTCACGGATATTTATTGCAAAAATATCCGTTTTGAAACGTTTTGAGTATAAAAATGGTAGATTTTTTAATCAATAATTTCACAATTTAATAATTTTAATTAATTTTGCAGCGGGAATTATTACACCTACATACTCCGGAAAGAACGTTTCTATATATATAATTTAAACATGAGAGAGTATTTATGAAAAGAAGACTAACAATGCTTTTGGCAACTCTCTTCCTGATTGTGGGAGGAGCATTTGCCCAGACTGAAGTCAACGGTGTTGTCGTTTCACAAGACGACAACCAGCCTATCGTTGGTGCTACCATTCAGGTGGCAGGCACGTCGATAGGTACCGTGACAGACATCAATGGTAGATTCACGCTTGACTGTCCCACCGAGAACAGCATTCTCAAGATTTCTTTTGTGGGTATGGAGCCCATTGAAATTGTAGCACGCAGGAATCTACGCATCGTGCTGAAAAGTGACAACACGGAACTCGATGAAATCATCGTTACCGGTTACGGAGTGACGCGCAAGTCTGCATTTACCGGTGCTGCATCAACTGTGGGCAGCGAAGTTGTGGGAAACAAGACTGATGCCAACCCCATCAAGGCGCTTGAAGGTGCCGTTACCGGATTGCAACTGAACAACGAATCAGGTCAGCCGGGTGCTCCTGCCAACATCTTTATCCGCGGTCGCAACTCACTGAACTCTGGTACTCAGCCTCTCTATGTCGTTGATGGTGTGACCTATAATTCTGATGCAGTTGGCGTACGCTCAGATGAAGGTCAGGAAACCAGTCCCTTGGCTAACTTAAATGCCAATGACATTGAGAGCATCACCGTGTTGAAAGATGCTACGGCAACCTCTATCTATGGTGCCCGTGCAGCCAACGGTGTCATCGTTATCACAACGAAAAAAGGTGGTTCCGGTGCAACGAAGGTAAGTTTTAATGCAAAGGTCGGTTGGCAGTTCATGCCTGGTCATAAGCACACAGGCTATCATCCCGTAAATGCTGAACAGTACAAAGAGCTTTGGACGGAAGCCATACAGAACGAAGCCGCTTATGGCGATGACAGCTACGCCAACTACTTCAATGCCGCATATGGTTTGGGACTCGACTTCTCGAAATCCGAAGACTGCGCTGAGTTCATGAACTGGTTCATTGAAAACGACAGTCCAGCCGGCACAGCCACGGATTGGTTGAAGAGGTCACCCGTACTGCTCTCACCCAGAACTATAATCTGAATATCCAGGGTGGCGGTCGTGATCCTCGCGCTGCTCACTATTTCCTTTCACTCGATTACCTAAACGACGAGGGTATCGTCATAGGCAAGGACATGAAGCGCTATTCCTTCCGCTTTAACTTCGACCAGGCTCCCTCGAAGATTGTCAAGTATGGTTTCAACACCAATTTCGTTTATTCAGAGACAAATATGGGTGCCGGCGGCGGATACTTTACCGATCCTATCACTCAGGCTTTCATGCAATCACCTTGGAACAGTGTGAAAACCACTGATGGTGAGTGGAACATGAATACCGTTAACGGTTACAACCCTGTGGCCTTACGCAGTTCTGAAGGTGACCAAAGTCTTGCCAAACAGTATCGCGCCATTCTGTCGCCTTACGTAACAATCAACTTCCTGCCCGAACTGTTCTATACCATGCGCGCAGGTGCTGACGTATATGTGGTTGACGAATTCGGGTTCTGGTCGTTCTTACAGCCTCAAGGTAGGTCTAAGAATGGTATGGGTGAGAACAACACCACCATTCACACACTGATGTCTATTACCAATACGCTGAACTATCTGAAGACCTTCAACATGAAGCACAATGTGAACATCATGTTAGGTCAAGAGGCTCAGTACACCTACCAGAAGAATGCTTATCTGGCAGGAAGCAACTATCCTGTTCAGGATAAGCCACAGGTGGCCAACACCTCTGTTCCTGGCAGCGCCTCTACCTACATCGACCGTATGGCACTGTCCTCTTGGTTCGGCAATGCAGAATACAACTATGACAACAAGTACTATTTGTCGGCCAGTCTCCGTGCTGATGGTAGTTCCCGTTTTGGTAAGAACAACCGCTGGGCTACCTTCTACTCCGTAGGTGCCAAGTATCGCATGTCGGAAGAGAGTTTCATGGAATCTACACGTTCATGGCTGAACAACCTCACATTCCGTATCTCTTATGGTACATCGGGTAATTCCGAAGTAGGTAATTCATGGTATGCAGCCAAAGATCTCTTCGGATTTGGCTACAACTATAACGGCATTCCAGGTATGTCTCGCGAACAGTTCGGTAATGATGACCTGAAATGGGAGAAGACCGGTAAGTTTAACGTTGGTCTGGATGTGACGTTCCTGAATCGCTTTACGGTGGAACTTGATTACTACAACCACCTCACCTCCGATATGGTGTTTGCCGTTCCCACATCTTTCGTAACAGGACTTGATGAATACTATCAGAACGTGGGTGAACTTAGCAACCGCGGTTTTGAAGCCACATTACGTACAATCATCTTCAACAAGAAAGACCTGAAATGGAATGTTTCTATCTCTGCTTCGCACAATAAGAACGAAGTGAAGAAACTCAGCACTGATTTACCAATCGAGAGTACCTATCAAATTACCGAGGTAGGCTATCCTATCTATCAGTTCAAGATGAAAGAATTTGCCGGTGTGGATCCTGAGACAGGTTCGCCCATGTGGTATCTGAATGAGGAAGGCGACGAGACCACCACCAACTGGAACAAGGCAAAAAAGCGCTATGTAGGCGATGCTAACCCCAAGTGGTTCGGTGCCATTTCTTCCAATCTTGAGTACAAGAACTTCGACTTCTCTTTCCAGTTCAACTATTCTTTGGGCGGAAAAATCTACGGAAATAGCCTTCGTTACGATGAGCATACAGGTGCTTCGGTCGGCGAGAACTTCACGAAGTATGTATATGACAATCGCTGGCAGAAGCCAGGTGATGTCACCGACGTACCTAAGTTGGAATTCTATGGTTCTTCCAACAAACACTCCACCCAGTTCCTCATGAGCGGCAACTACCTGAAGTTGCGTTCTATTGTACTGGGTTATTCACTGCCGTCTGAACTCACCAAGAAGTTCTATGTAAGTCGTCTGCGTTTCTATGTACAGGCTGACAACCTCTTCGTTCTCACTGCCAAGAACTACCGTGGCTTCGATCCCTCCAGCGTTGGCGCCGACGGGGTACAGTGGTGGAACTATCCTTCTCCACGCAATGTTGTGTTCGGTGTGAATGTTGACTTTTAATTATGAAGGAGAAAAATAATATGAAAATGAAAGATACCTTAATTCCGCAACACTATAGTTTAACATTATTTATAAGTGCCTGAGCAACAAAAAGTTGCCCAGGATTTTGCCATGTCAGAATTTTCACTTACCT
>OMWC01000024.1 GCA_900314655.1 uncultured Prevotellaceae bacterium
ACATTTGCAATAAGAACCAATGATATTACAGAGGTTTTGCAGAGGTCTTTAAAATGCTGAGTATCAATGAGTTAACACAATAACCCCCAAACTAAATTAGTTTGTACCCGCTCCAGCCATCTCTTCCACACTACAATATGGGATTAAGCCCTCTATCCCATCTATTTTACGTACAAATCACTGTATTCCAGACTGTTATCAATAGAGGGTTTACCCGTTAAACCCTCTATGAACCCTCTATCGAACCCTCTATTTCAAGTTCAAAAGGCACAAAAAGGGCACTTTTGCCCCTTACACAGAACGCAGTTTCAGATAATAGCCCCGATGTCCGTCGATACCCCCATAAGGCCATCCCAGCTGTTTTAGCGTAGTACCCAACTGACGGAAATTCGGTACATCCTTGGCTTTCAGGCGTTTGGCGAGTTCCTGCTGGATGCGGAGCACCGTCCAGTGCCATTGACGCGAATGCTCGGAGGCAGGCTCAAAGATGTCTTCGAGCACCTGCTGGAGCGACGACTGCTGCTGATAATGGGCATTATGGGCCTGAATCTCACGCTCGTCCTCGCTGGTGAACCAGTAGATGCAATCGCGCTCACGGAGTTCGCTCATGGCCTGGGCAAACATCTGCCGGTAGGGAATGGGCGACGACATATCTACCTGGCCTGTGACCTCTACGCAGAGATAGCGGCGCGAACCGTCGCCGGAGGGCAATGGCGTGGTGTCGTTGGTGGTAGCGATGAAAGAGCAGAGGCGCGGCGTCATCGTATATTGGTCGGAGCGCATCTTGCGGATCTGCACGTCCTTTTCGGTCAGAAGACGCTTGATCTTGGCCTGTTCGCGGTCGGTCTTGGCGTTGTATTCATCGATACAGACGAGCCACATACGGCCCAGGACGCGCTCCACCTGTTCGGCATTGTCCATCTTGATGTCGTTCATAAAGTATTCGCGCAAGGCCGGCGGCAGGATGTTCCGGCAGAAAGTGCTCTTCTTGATGCCCTGTCCGCCAATGAGCATAGGCACCACGGAGTTGCCGAAGTCGCGCGAAAGGTTGAGCGCCTGAGCCACCAAGGCCAGGAACCAACGATGGAAATACTGCGGCCAACGGTCGTAACCGGTAGGCAGCCGCCGTGCGAAGTCTTCGATGTAATCTTTTTTCATATCCCATTCACCCACGCTATAGAGGAATTCCAGAATGGGATTATAGTCGGGCACATGGGCCGACTGGATATAGGTGCGGATATCGTTCATCCAACTCTCTCCGCCTTCCTTCATCTCCTCCACCACGATGGAGCGGAGCTGACGGTCGTCGAGCGGTTGCCACCGCAGGAAGCGCATGTCGTTAGGCCGGAATTCCACCATCTGTTTTACCACGTTATAGCGCAGCTGATAGCGGCGACCCAGGAAGTCTTCGATGGAGCGCATGATGCGTTCCTTCTCGTTCATCTGCGAGAGGGGACGTCCTTCGTGGGGCTTCTGATAGGCCGCACGGAAGGTTTTCCTCACGAGGTCTTCACCCTGCTGGCGGAAACGCGCCATCCAGACAATGCGGCGCACGCATCCTTCTTCGGGCAGATGCGCCGCGGCACAATAGTCGGCCAGCAGCTGCAGACAATGGTCCATATCGCCCTCGCTTTCCGAAAGGGCTTTCTGCAGACAGGTCTGCAACTCCATTTTCATCCGCTGCTGCTGCTCGGCCTCGGCGGGATAGTCCACCTTTCCGTCGTCATCGGCCACGGCTCCGCCATAGGCTTCAGCCGCCGCGTCACCACGAAGAACCACCGGCAATGGCTGAGCTCCAGGATTGTAAAAAAGATTCGCATCATAACTCATGCGGCAACCCGCCATCAGCGACGGCACCGCGGGCACCACGCGGCCTCCCGAAAGTGCCTCGTAGATGCTGATGGCATTAGCCTGTGCATCGGTGAGCGCGTCGGGCCGAAAACCGTCGGGCAAACGGACCACCACTTTCAGCGTCACGCCACTCACGCCCGCGAAGCACAACAGCGTATAAGGCACCTGCGAGACAAGCCGCTTCAGCGCTTCCACCTGCGGCAATCCTTCCGGGCAGTCGAGGGTGAGCAGCAATAAGGGATTCACATCGTTCACTTCATCGAAGCCGTTCTTGCCGAACGTGGCTCCAAAGATGATATACGGCAGACGGTCGCTGTGCGCCAGAAAGTAGCGCGCACCGCCCTGATTCATCTGCATGCGACCCAGCAGAGCTTCCTCTCTGATGGTTTCAGCAGTTTTTTTCGTGGTTTCGGAGCGCATACGCTCCACGATTTTTTCCAATTCGACGGCAGTCAAGCCCTGGGCCTCGCCCATCATCGTTTTCAGTTTGGTAATCTTCATTTTTTGGTTGGTAAAGTGTTTTTCGTTACATAATTCTTTTGACCTTGCAAAGGTAACAAATATTTCAGGGAAATGCAAGAAAAACCGCAAAAAAAACGAGAAAAATGCTCCAAAGTAGGGGGGGCGATAGGGGGATCATAGAGGGTTTGAGAACCATACCCTCTACCGACAACGCGCTAAGCCACAAAGCCTTACGCGAAAGATAGAGGGTATAGAGGGTAAAAAAAACGTTTTACGTGTACGGAGAAGACTGTTACCAAAATGGCAAAAACCGGCAATCAGCGCTTGACAAACACTACACGGCGGTTCTTGGCACGGCCTGCATCGGTCTTGTTGTCGGCAACGGGTTCGTGAGAACCTTTACCCACAGCCTTCAGGTTGAAGCCGTCAACGCCCAAGCCTTCGAGTGCCTTCACCACGGCCTCAGCCCGCTGCTGCGAGAGCGGGTCGTTCACAGCGTCGCTGCCCTGATTGTCGGTATGGCCCTGCACTTCGAAACGGGCCGACGGGTTCTTCTTCATATAGTCGGCCACCTTCTGTATCTCCGCCATCGACTCGGCCTTGAGCGTCGCTTTGCCCGTCTCAAAGAGGATATTGTTGGTCACGAACTTGCCTGTCTCGGCAATGGCCTTCTCGACGGCACTGAGGTCTGTGGTCTGGCGCTCATAGAGATCTGCAGCCCCCTTGGCGAGAATCACATGACCTACGCCACGATACGGGTATCCATCTTGAACATGGAATTCAAAACGACTGGGAGCCGCCACATTCGGCAGATTGATGACACGCTGTCCATTGATATAGTATTTGAAAGCACGCTTGTTGAACGAGATAGCGAAATGGTTCCACTGTCCAAGTTTAACACACTTCTCCAAATCTTCCCATTTCAAATCGCCAGTCACATTATCAGAAGAACCGCCACCCTTCCTGAATGAATAGTTTCCGTAAGCATCCGGACTACCTGGGCGAAACATTTTATAGATATTGCCCGTCTCGTCATCACCCTGATAGAACAAGATATGCCAATTCATCTGGTCTATATCACCGGGTTTGCACATAAACTCCTCCCACTCGAGGGTAAAGACATCGGGCAGATAAGACTTCATGTTCTCCATCAGAGGAGAGAACACAGAACCTCCTGAAGCATTGCTGTGCGCATACTTCTTGCCATTGACGGAAGCCACCTCCAGGCTACCATCGCTGATGTCCCACTTAGAGGGGAACTCTCCCATCTGCTCATTAGCGAAGTCGTCCTCGAAGATGATCACGCTGCCGCGCTTGAAATCGCTCTTCTGATTCTGGCTTACAACGGCATCCTCCTGCTCCACCCCATCATTATTCTCACCGTTGCCCGATCTCTTGGACTTCCTGCTCTTCTTAGAGGCGTCATAATCCATCGTACCATCGACGGCACCCTCAGCCTTCTGCTCCACTTTGCGCTCCACGGTGCGCTTGGCAGCATCCACGGCCTTATCCTTCAGCTTGCCCAGCCAGCCCTGAGCACTGGCTCCCATGCTTAATGCGAAAATCATCGCCATAAGCATCAGAATTCTCTTTTTTCTCATACTTTGAAATTTAAGTGTTACTGTTATAGTATTACAATTAATTTGTCCAAAGTTAAGCAATTTAGTTGGCACACCAACCACCCAAATGGGGGGATTTACGTCAAAGGGCCGAAATTTCCACCCATTTGGGTGGTGTTATATGAGGATAAATGCCTATCTTTGTAGCCAAACAGACCTCAAATGGCGAAAACAAGCACACTCAAGATCCTGTTGTCGGCCCTGCTGTTCATGCAGGGTCTGATGACAAATGCCTACACAGACCATCGCCATACGAAGGTGGACTCCGCCGAGCAGGTACTCAAGAGCGGAAAACCATTGACCGAACGCGAGCGCATGGACTGTTACCACACCCTGATTCGCGGCTACTTAGGCAAGGACAGCGAGAAGCACAATCGCTACTGCCACGAGATGCTGGCGCTGACCTATAGGATGAACGCCCTGAACATGCGCGAGAGTGCCCTCTACCACTTAGGCTTGCAGCACTATGGCAAAGAGCAGTACGAGGAAGCCGAGCGACACTTCTTCCGGGCATTTGCCGTCACCGACTCGATGCGTGGCGACAAACGATACACAGAGCGCGACATCGACGACAACCTATCACAAATCTACGGGGCTCTGGGCAACCTGTACAACCTGCAGGACAAGGCGCTGCTAGCCATCGAATACTACCAGAAGGCACTCCCCATCTTCGAAAAATACGACTGGAAAGAGTCGCAGACCATCCTCCATCACAACGTGGCTGAACTATGGCTCACCATGGGCAACAATGAGAAGGCCGAACAGGAATACCTGCGGGCCATCGAGACGGGAACGGCCTCGGGTGACTCGCTGATGATGGCCTTGCCCCGCAAGGGCTTGAGCAAAATATACCTCGACAAAGGCGATTACAACCAGCTAAGGGGCATACTACTCCCTGCCTACGACTACTACCACGCCCATCGCGACGAAGAACCAAACGACTATGCCGAGATACTGGCCTCGATGGCAAAGATGTATCTCATGGATGGCCACAAAGACCTGCCCAAAGCCCGTGCCTTTGCACAGGAGGCCCTGAACCATGTGAACGAAGAACTGATGGGTGAAATCCGCTTCGACATCTATGCCGCCAACACGATGGTGGCTATGGCCGACCGCCATTGGCAGCAGGCCCTCCACTATGGGCTGCAGAGTGTCCATGCCGACTCGGCCGCCACCATCAGCGACAAGGACAGCTACATGCTGCTGGCACAAATCTATATGGAATTAGGCCGGAAAGACAAGGCGCGCGAATACATGCAGAAGACCTACGACCTGATGAACCGCTATGCCACAGAGCACTACCAGAGCGGACTGTCGCAGATGGAGGTAATCTACGAGACGGAGAAGAAGGAGGCCAAGATAGCAGCCATGACCCAGGAGCGCAGGCTGCACCTTTGGTTGCTGGCCGCTGCCATCGGCCTTATCATGCTGCTGGCGGTGATGTTTGTCTATCGCCATCTGGCCCACCGCCGACAAAAGGCGTTGCTTGCCGCTCGCGTAGCATTAGAGACAGAGACCAAGGAACGCCGCATTCTGGCACGTGACCTGCACGACTCGCTGGGCGGCATGCTGTCGCTGTTGCGACTGAAGATTGAAGCTGGGGAAGATGACGTATTGCCGTTGCTCGATGCCACACACACAGAACTGCGCCGCGTTTCACACCACCTGTTGCCAGAGGAACTGCTTCGCAAGGGGCTTGCCCCGGCTCTGCACGACTTTACCCTCTCGGTACCAGGAGCACGGTTCATGGCGGTTGGTAACATCCTGCTCGACAAAGACCGGGAACTCGTGCTCTATCGCTGTGCCTACGAGTTGGTGAACAATGCGCTGAAACATGCCCGGGCCGACCACATTGGCATCCAATTGATGCAAGATGCCCATGAGGTGACGCTGACCGTGAACGACGACGGAAAAGGAATCGGGAACGACAAGACGGACGGCATGGGGATGCAGAACATCCGTGAGCGCATCGAACCTTACCACGGCACCATACGCATGGTTGCCAACGAGAACGACGGAACGGAAATCAATATATCATTACCGCTATGAAGAAATATCGTATAGACGTATATATCGTGGACGACCATACGATGCTCAACGAAGGACTGACCGATGCCGTCAATCGGTCCAAGACCATCTACGTGAGCCGCAGTTTCACAACGCTTGCCGAATGCCGGACAGCTCTGAGGGAGCGCCGACCAGACGTGTTGCTGCTCGACATCTCCATGCCCGACGGCGACGGCACGGCTTTCTGCCAATGGGTCATAGAGGAATATCCCAAGGTGAAGATTCTGGCTGTCACCATCCACGATGAATACAGCATGATCCGGCGGATGCTTGACAGCGGTGTTCACGGCTACGTATTGAAAAGTGCACCCATCGAAGAACTGACAACGGCCATCCAAACGGTATGGAAAGGACTGGAATACATCAGTCCGACTGTCAGGGAAATCATCCGCGAGGGCAGCGCCAATGCAGTCATTCTCACGACCGTGGAACATCATATTCTGCGTTTCATCTGTGAGGGACGCACGAATCCTGAAATAGCCGACCGCATGAATCTAAGCACCGAAACCGTAAATTGGTATCGCAAGCGTCTGCTGGCCAAGTACGGGGTGAGGAATTCCGTCCAACTGGCAAGCCTTGTCACCAAGGAGAGAATTGTATAAAACGCAAGAGGGTGTGTCAAAATAGACACATCCTCTCTAAGTTGGGGTACCCGGACTCGAACCAGGAAAGGCAGGACCAGAATCTGCAGTGTTACCATTACACCATACCCCAATCTGTGCTGCATTTTTCCGAAATGCGGTTGCAAAGGTACTGCTTTTTTTGGAACTACCAAAGTTTTTCCTAAAAAAAAACAAATAAATCTTCATTTTTGATGTTTTTCCGCGAATTAGGTGTACCTTTGTGCCATTATTATATATAATGTACTAAATGGTAAAGACAAAAGAATTAGTAGAGACGATTACAAAAGGTATTCAAGAAAAGAAGGGCCACAGCATCGTAGTGGCCGATCTGTCGGGCATCGAAGGTGCCATTTGCAATTATTTCGTGATCTGCACAGGCAATTCCCCTACGCAGGTGGATGCCATCACCGACTCTGTGGAGGAGTTTGCCCGCGAGAAGGCCGGTGAGAAGCCCGTCCATGTGGTGGGCCGCGAGAATGCACAATGGATTGCGATGGATTATACGGATGTGCTGGTACATATCTTCCTGCCCGACGTGCGCGAATACTACAATCTGGAGACGCTCTGGGAGGATGCCAAGATCACCCGCATTCCTGACCTGGACTAAAATCATCTTTAAAGAGCATGGAACAACAAGACAAAAATAACCCCAAACCGAAGATGCCGAAGTTTAACATGAGCTGGATTTACATCCTGGTGCTCGTGGGACTCATTGCGGTGTATTTTACCAGTAGTGACTCGGTAGGCCAGAACAGTTCGGTCAGCAAGGAGGTTTCCTACGAACAGTTCAAGACGCTGGTTGCCAAAGGCTATGCCTCGAAGATCGTGGTGAACAAGACGGAGAACTCGCTTCAGATGTATGTGAAGCCCGAGCATATCCGCGAAGTCTTCAAGGCCGGCACGCAGCAGGTGGGCACGAATCCCTTTGTGAAGGTGCAGTTCGGCAGCGTTGACCAGATAGAATCCTTCGTTGACAAGCAGCGTGCCGAAGGCAAGTTCAAGGGCGATTTCGACTACGACAACAAGAATACAGGCGATATCACGACGTTTATCCTCAACAATCTGTTCTGGATATTCCTCATCGTGTTCTGGATCTACCTGTTCCGCCGTATGGGAACAGGAGGAGCCGGCGGTGGCGGTATCTTCAGTGTGGGTAAGTCGAAAGCCAAGATGTATGAGAAAGGCGGCGACCTGAACATCACGTTCAAGGACGTGGCCGGACAGGAAGGTGCCAAGCAGGAGGTGCAGGAGATCGTGGAATTCCTGAAGAATCCACAGAAATACACCGAGCTAGGCGGTAAGATTCCCAAGGGTGCCTTGCTCGTAGGTCCTCCGGGAACGGGTAAGACCCTGTTGGCCAAGGCCGTGGCCGGTGAGGCTGGCGTACCCTTCTTCTCGATGTCGGGAAGCGACTTCGTGGAGATGTTCGTAGGTGTGGGAGCCAGTCGTGTGCGCGACCTGTTCCGCCAGGCCAAGGAGAAATCGCCCTGTATTATATTCATCGACGAGATTGACGCCGTGGGACGTGCCCGCTCCAAGAACCCCGCCATGGGTGGAAACGACGAGCGCGAGAATACGCTGAACGCCCTGCTGACGGAGATGGACGGTTTCGGAACCAACAGCGGAGTGATTATCCTGGCTGCCACCAACCGCGCCGACATGCTCGACTCGGCCTTGATGCGCGCCGGACGATTTGACCGTCAGATATACGTTGACCTGCCCGACCTGAATGAGCGCAAGGCTATCTTTGAGGTACACCTGCGCCCCATCAAGGTGGACAAGGGGCTGGATATTGAGCAACTGGCCCGCCAGACACCGGGATTCTCTGGTGCTGATATTGCCAACGTCTGCAATGAGGCTGCGCTGATAGCCGCCCGCCACAACAAACAATTTGTGGAGAAGCAGGATTTCCTGGATGCCGTGGACCGTATCATCGGTGGTCTGGAGAAGAAGACGAAGGTGATGACTGCTGCAGAAAAGCGCACCATCGCCCTGCATGAAGCCGGTCATGCCACCATCAGTTGGTTCTGCCAGCATGCCAATCCATTGGTAAAGGTGACCATCGTACCACGTGGCCGTGCCTTGGGTGCAGCCTGGTACATGCCTGAAGAGCGTCAGATTACCACCAAGGAAGAAATGCTCGACGAAATCTGCGCTTTGTTGGGTGGCCGTGCTGCCGAAGAACTCTTCACAGGACACATTTCCACGGGAGCCATGAACGACCTAGAACGCGTCACCAAAACCATTTATTCCATGATTGCTTACGCTGGTATGAGCGACAAACTGCCCAACATCAGCTATTACAACAATCAGGAATACAACTTCCAAAAGCCTTATTCAGAAACAACGGCCAAGATTATGGACGATGAAGTCCTGAAGATGATCAACGAACAATATGAGCGTGCCAAGAAACTGCTCGTTCTCCATCAGGAAGGTCATAACCAATTGGCCGAACTGCTCATTGAACGCGAAGTGATTTTCGCAGAGGATGTGGAGCGAATCTTTGGTAAACGCCCATGGGTAAGCCGTTCGCAGGAAATCATGGAACTCAACGGAAACGAGGAGAACACCGTGAATACTGAGGACGCAGAGAAAGCTGAGGGCCCGGAAGAACCGGATAGTTCTGTTATCGACCATACACCAGAATCATAATATGAAGAATCTGATCGTTAGAACCATCACGGGCGTGTTCTTCGTAGCCGCCATCGTGATTTGCTTTTTGAAGCCCATCGCCATGGTCTTCCTCTTTGCCCTGGTAACGGGGCTCACCATCTGGGAATTTACCGGACTGACAAACGACCATGTGCCCGCCACCACCGTCAATAGGTTTATCTCTACAGTGGCCGGCGTCTATTTCTTTGTTGCCATGGCGGGTTTCTGCAGCGGACTCACACAGAGCGGCGCCGTGTTCATTCCCTATCTGCTCACGATTATCTACCTCTTCATCAGCGAGCTCTACCTCAAGCAGGAGAACCCCATCAACGACTGGGCCTACACCATGCTCTCGCAGATGTGGATTGCCCTACCCTTCTCATGCATCAACGTGCTGGCTTTCAACAATACGGGGGAACAGTTGGCTGATTTCAACACATGGCTTCCGCTCTCCGTTTTCATCTTCCTTTGGGTAAGCGATACGGGAGCCTACTGCTGCGGTTCACTCTTGGGCAAACACAAGCTGTTTCCCCGCATCTCCCCGGGAAAGAGCTGGGAAGGCAGTATCGGCGGAGGCATCTTTGTACTCATTGCTGCCACCATTATCTGGCACTTCACAGGCAATGGCGAAGAATCAGCACGCTTCACGCTGCACACTTCACTCCCTTTCTGGCTGGGACTGGGACTGGTGGTCTGCGTGTTCGGCACATGGGGCGACCTCGTGGAATCGCTGTTTAAGCGCACCATCGGCATCAAGGACAGCGGCAATATCCTGCCGGGCCATGGCGGTATGCTCGACCGTTTCGACTCTTCGCTGATGGCTTTCCCCGCAGCCGTCATCTACGTTTACACCTTTACATTATTATGTTAGCCCTTTGGAGTCGCCTACGGCGAGAAATCTTACAATTCTAAAAAACAGTATATATATGAACTTGTTTAGATTTGTAAGATTTCTGCCCGAAGGGCACTAAATAACAGAAAATGATAATAACCAAAACCTATAAAACTCTCAATCTTATGAAAAAGCTATTGTCCTTATTGCTCTTAGCCCTCGCGCTGAATGCCACAGCCCAGACACCGGTGAAGAAATACGGTCAGCTGCAAGTGATCGGCACCCAACTTTGTGACCAGAATGGAAAGCCCGTCGTCTTGCGCGGTGTATCCTTTGGCTGGCACAACATATGGCCACGCTTCTACAACAAGGGAGCCGTGAAGACACTGGCCACGGAATGGAATGCCTCGGTGGTACGCGTAGCCATGGGCATCCAGATTGAAGACAACTATCTGGAAAATCCTGAATTTGCCAAGCAATGTATCGAACCCGTGGTAAAAGCCGCCATCAAGAACGGCATCTATGTCATTATGGACTGGCATGCCCACAAGATGCACACGCAGGAAGCCAAGCAATGGTTTGGCTACTTTGCTCAGAAATACGGCAAATATCCCAATATTATCTACGAACTTTTCAATGAGCCGGTTGATGACTCTTGGGAATCACTCAAGGCCTACGCCGTGGAGATTATCAATGAAATCCGAAAATACGATGCCAACAACGTCATCCTGATGGGTTGTCCCCACTGGGATCAAGACATCGATCTCGTGGCAGCCTCGCCGATTCAAGGACAGAAGAACCTGATGTACACCGTTCATTTCTATGCAGCCACCCACGGGCAGTACCTTCGCGACAAGATGGTGAAGGCTCATAAGCAGGTGCCCATCTTCGTCAGCGAATGTGCCGGCATGGAGGCTTCGGGCAACGGACCGCTGAACTTGGAGGAATGGCAGAAATGGACCGACTGCATGGAAGCCGAGAAAATCAGCTGGGTGAACTGGTCGCTGAGTGACAAGGACGAAACCTGCTCGATGCTGCTGCCCCGCGCCAAAGCCAACGGCCATTGGACGGAAGACGGTGTCATCAAGGCTTACGGTCAGCACGTCAAGGACAACCTGCAGAAATACAACCGATAATTTTTATTTAGAGAGTTTTTCGATCATCAGGCGGGCGGCATTGTCTGGAGCACAGGCAGTGCCTAACTGCTCGTGGACCATACGATAGTCTTCGAGCATCTGTTCACGGGAGGGCCCTCCAGGAAGGATGGCGAGCAACTCACGACGGATATTCTTCACCGTGAAGCGGTCGGCCAGAAGTTCCTGAACAATTTCACGGTCGGCTATGAGGTTAACCAGCGAGATGTATTTCACCTTAATAATATGGTTGAAGGCGAAACGGATGAGACGGGGAACAGGGGTTTCATAGCAGACCACCTGAGGCACATCGAAAAGAGCCGTTTCAAGGGTGGCCGTTCCACTGGTAACCAATGCTGCCTGCGCATGCATCAGCAGAGAATAAGTGTCATTTTCAATCAGCTTTACAGGCGAATCACCGATAAACCTTTCGTAATAGTCACGCTCTACGCTGGGTGCACCTGCCAATACCAACTGATAATCGCCTGAAAGGTCTCGGGTGGCCTCAATCATAGCGGGAAGATTGTCCTTGATTTCCTGTTTCCGACTCCCAGCCAAAAGTGCAATCAACGGCTTTGAATTTAGTGAATATCTTTTACAAAAATCACCAAACGTCTCTTTGTATCCCGAACGAAATTTCCGTACTTCATCTGCCGTGGGATTGCCTACATAATGGATAGGATACTGATGCTTCTGCTCGAAGAAAGGCACCTCGAAGGGCAAGATGGAAAAAAGCTCATCCACATCACGCTTGATATTCTTGATGCGATATTCCTTCCATGCCCAAATCTTAGGGGAAATATAGTAAAACACTTGTGGTCTGAGTGTCTCAGGCTTCAGATTATGGACAAACTTGGCGATACTGAGATTAAAGCCCGGATAATCCACCAGGATAACCACATCTGGCTGCCACTGAAGGATATCCTTCTTGCACAAATCCATATTTTTGAAAATGGTGCGCAGATGGAGCAGAACAGGAATAAAACCCATATAGGCCAATTCGCGAAAATGTTTTACACGCGTTCCTCCTACGGCAGTCATCAAATCGCCACCAAAGAAACGGAAATCAGCATGAGGGTCTTGCGCTTTCAGCGACTGCATCAAATGGGATGCATGGAGGTCGCCCGAAGCCTCGCCGACAATCAGATAGTATTTCATCAGGCTTTCAAAAAGAAATTAAACAGACTCATGCTCAAACTCATTGCGCCATTTTTCCAGCAACGGATAGTTAGTGACGTCCATTTGTGTAGGAGTAATGGCAATATAACCATGGGTCAGAGCCCAGTTGTCCGTGTCCTCGGCCTCCGGCTCATCATTGGTATAGGAACCCACCATCCAGTAATAATCATAGCCACGGGGGTGCAGGCACTTGACCACCTCATTACCCCACGTGCCATAAGCCATCCGACAGACTTTGATGCCCTTGAATTCTTCCACCAGCGGGAAGTTTACATTCAGACAGACACCCTTAGGCAGTCCTTCGGCCAAAACCTTCTGCGTCAGCATGCGAACAACGGTACGCAAAGGTTCAAAATCGGCGTCTTCGCGATGGTCGCAAAGCGAATAAGCCACACTTGGGATATATTTCATACAACCCTCCATAGCAACGCCCATTGTTCCGCTGTAGTGAGTGTTCACGGAGGCATTATCTCCATGGTTGATACCGGCCAAGACCAAGTCGGGGGTACGTGGCACCACACGGTTGAGCGCCATCTTCAGGCTATCCACAGGCGTGCCGGTACACGACCAGACCTGCAGCCCTTCCTCTTCACGCACTTTTTGCAACCGGAGATATTCCACGGCAGAAAAGGCACAGGCATAGCCAGAACGCGCACCATCAGGTGCACAAACAATGATATCACCCAAATCTCGAACCATATCTATGAGACAGTTGATGCCCTTGGATTGATAGCCGTCATCATTCGAAATAAGTATTAACGGTCTTTTATTTTTCATAAATATATCAAGTTTTGGGTGCAAAATTACTAAAAAATGGATGAAAATCATCTTTTCTCATATAAAATATGTAACTTTGCACACAATTATGGGAAAGATTATTGCTTTAGCAAACCAGAAAGGCGGTGTGGGAAAGACTACCACCACCATCAACCTGGCAGCCTCGCTGGCTACCCTGGAAAAGAAAGTTCTCGTCATCGATGCAGACCCGCAGGCCAATGCATCCAGCGGCCTGGGCGTGAATACCAAGGACGTGGACTGCTCTCTTTATGAGTGCATTATTGACCACGCTGACGTGCACGATGCCATGTACACAACCGATATTGAAGGACTGGACATCATACCGAGCCATATAGACCTGGTTGGTGCTGAGATTGAAATGCTCAACATAGAGCGGCGCGAACAGGTCATCAAGAACCTGCTTGCTCCCATCAAGGACGACTATGACTATATCCTCATCGACTGCTCTCCTTCGCTGGGACTCATTACCGTGAATGCGCTGACGGCAGCCGACTCGGTGATTATCCCCGTGCAATGCGAATATTTCGCACTGGAAGGTATCTCCAAGTTGCTCAATACCATTAAGATTATCAAGAGCAAACTGAATCCCAAGTTGGAGATAGAAGGATTCCTGCTTACGATGTATGATTCACGCCTGCGTCTGGCCAACCAGATTTATGACGAGGTGAAACGTCATTTCCAGGAGCTGGTGTTCAAGACGGTCATCCAGCGCAACGTGAAACTTTCGGAAGCACCCTCCCACGGACTTCCTGCCATCCTTTATGATGCCGACTCTACGGGCAGCAAGAATCATTTGGCACTGGCCAAGGAGATCATTAATAAGGGATAATGGTGTTGGTTTAAGGTTTCAAGTTTCAGGTTTCAAGTATTAAAAGTATTTAGAAAGTGGCAGTACACAAGAAATATAACGCATTGGGCAGAGGACTCGATGCCCTGATATCGACGGAAGAGGTGAAGCCCCAAGGCTCCTCTACCATCAATGAGATAGCTATCAGTCAGATTGAGGCTAACCCCAACCAGCCGCGCCGCGAATTCGATCCCGAGGCTCTGCAGGAACTGGCCAATAGCATCAAGGAACTGGGTATCATTACGCCAATCACCCTGCGACAGGTGGACACCAACAGGTTTCAGATCATTGCCGGAGAACGCCGCTGGCGTGCCTCACAGATGGCCGGTCTGAAATCAATGCCCGCCTATATCCGCACCATCAACGACGAGAACATGATGGAGATGGCACTCGTGGAGAACATACAGCGCGAAGACCTGAATGCCGTGGAGATAGCCTTGGCTTACCAGCATCTGCTGGATTCCACGGGAATGACTCAGGAAAAGGTCAGTGAACGCGTAGGCAAGAGCCGCACAGCAGTGGCCAACTATCTCCGGCTTCTGAAACTTCCTGCACAAGTGCAGATGGCACTTCAGAACAAGACCATCGACATGGGACATGCCCGCGCCCTGCTTTCACTCGATTCTCCCGCCATGCAGATCAAGCTGTTCAAGGAAATTGAGAAAAACGGGTATTCCGTGCGCAAGGTGGAAGAACTGGTCAAGAAGCTAACCAGTGGAGAAGAAGCATTGGTAGGCGTACAAAAAGCCAGTGCCAAAAGCAAACTGCCTAAAGAATTCGATGTGCTCAAAAAACGGCTGAGTCAGTTTCTCAGTGCCAAGGTGGAAATGACCTGCTCACCCAAAGGCAAGGGCAAAATCAGTATTCCCTTCAGCAGCGAAGAGGAACTGGAGCGCATCATGAACATTTTCGACAAACTGAAGGAGAATTAATTCCTATCTATCTTGAAGACGTTAACAGACATCATCAGATATACGCTCATCACCTGTCTGCTCCTCATGGCTGAGACCGCAGCGGCGCAGATTGTAGTGGAAGACAGTACGGCCCGTCATGACAACGGGATCTTCCATATCGGTGACTCGCTCATCGAAGTGGACGATGCTGCCCTTGAAGGCACTCTGATGGCCGACACCATCCAGTTCCAGAAAAAAAAGCGTGACTGGAGTACGTGGCGTCCCGATCCCAAACGGGCGATGTGGCTCGCCTTGGTGATTCCCGGCGCCGGACAGATCTATAATCACAAATATTGGAAACTGCCCATCATCTATGGCGGTTTTGTGGGATGTATCTACGCCTGGCGCTGGAACGACATGATGTACAAAGACTACTCCAAGGCGTTCATGGACATCACCGACAACGACCCGAATACGCAAAGCTACAACCAGTATCTGCATTTGGGTGCGAAAATTGACGACAGCAACAAAAAGACATGGAAAGATAGATTTCAGAAGCGTAAGGACTACTATCGTCGCTACCGCGACATGAGTATCTTCATCCTTATCGGAGTCTATGCGCTTTCCGTCATCGATGCTTACGTGGATGCATCTCTTTCGCAGTTCGACATCTCTGACGACCTGAGCCTAAGGATTCAGCCAGCGGTTATCAACAGCCAATCGGCAAACAATCCCTTCAGATCATCTGGTGTAGGGCTACAATGTTCCCTGAAATTCTAACTCGGCAGCGATTGCCGTTCACCAAATTATGTAACCAAAAAGAATGATGACATACATGAATAAAATAAAACGTATTGGCGATTCACTGAAACGCCTTCTGGCATGCGGTCTGCTCGCCTGCATGCCATTTACTGCGTCAGCACAGATTGAAAACGACGAAATCACGGTGCTTGAAGACGACGGAACACAGGAAGTGATTGACGTTCCAGAAGGACTAACCCATGAGGTGGACTCTCTGCTGAGTCTCTATTACTCACAGATGTACCTCACCCCTGATGGAGACTGCAACTACCGAGATGAGAATCCGGAATTCTCTGATGCCACTTATATCGATCGTCTCAGACGGATGCCCAACATCATGGAGATGCCCTACAATCAGGTAGTCCGTAAATTTATCGACCGCTATGCTTCGCGTATGCGCCGCGCTGTGGGCTACTGGCTTGGTGCCAGCAACTTCTATATGCCCATCTTCGAACAGGCCCTTGAAGCCTATAACATGCCTCTCGAACTGCGCTACTTGCCTGTGATTGAATCCGGATTGAATCCCAATGCCATCTCGCGTGTGGGTGCCACTGGCCTCTGGCAATTCATGCTGGCCACGGGCAAGAGCTATGGTCTGAAGGTAAACTCCCTGGTCGATGAACGACGCGATCCTATCAAGGCCTCTTATGCAGCAGCCCATTATCTGAGCGACCTGTATAAGATTTTCGGGGATTGGAATCTCGTGATTGCCGCATACAACTGCGGACCAGAAAACATCAACCGCGCCATCCACCGTGCCGGAGGCGAGCGCGACTACTGGAAAATCTACCCCTATCTGCCAAGGGAGACGCGTGGTTATGTGCCAGCCTTCATTGCAGCCAACTACATCATGAACTACTACTGCGAGCACAACATCTGCCCGATGCGCACACAGTTGCCTGCAAAGTCGGACACTATCGTTGTCAACCGTGATGTGCATCTCAAACAAGTGGCCGCCATCTGCAACCTCAGTCTCGAGGAACTCCGCACGTTGAATCCGCAGTACCGCCGCGACATCGTGAACGGCAGCACCGAGCCTTCTGCCATCCGTCTGCCCGATGCAGCTATCAACACCTTCATTGACAACGAGGACTCCGTGTACGTATATAATGCCGACCAACTGCTCTCCCGTCGTGCCGAAGTTGCAGTCAATGACGCACAGCCGGAGGTGGCTCGCAGCACTGCTCCCAGTTACAGCAGTCGAAAGAGCTATTCCCGTCATGACCGCCGCGGCCATAACCGTCACGACAAGGCCGACAGAGGCCGCAGGGGGCGCAGAGAACGCAGGGCAAGGGAGCAGAATATTACCATCAAGGAGGGACAAACCCTCTCACAGATTGCCCGTAAGAACCACACCACCGTAGAAAAACTGCGCAAGCTCAATGGTATCAAGGGCAGCAACATCCGTGCCGGTAAGAAACTTCGCGTAAAATAGATAATTAGGTAAGATTATGGACGAGCAGAAGAATCAGGTCACCCCAGAAGAACTGGCTGGTGAGAAGATGGTCGATGAAGCTTTCCAAAAACTGCTTGACAGTTATCTGGCTTCCCGCCATCGTAAGAAGGTGGACATCATCACCAAGGCTTTCAATTTTGCACGTCAGGCGCACAAGGGAGTCAAACGCCTTTCGGGTGAGCCTTACATCATGCACCCCATCGCCGTGGCCCAGATAGCCAGTGAGGAGATGGGACTTGGTTCTACGAGTATCTGCTCTGCCCTGCTCCACGATGTGGTGGAAGACACCGACTACACCGTGGAAGACATTTCCAACATCTTCGGCCCAAAGATAGCACAAATCGTAGATGGACTGACCAAAATCTCAGGCGGTATCTTCGGTGAGCAGGCTTCTGCCCAGGCAGAGAACTTCAAGAAACTGCTACTCACCATGAGCGATGACATTCGCGTGATTCTCATCAAAATCTGCGACCGTCTCCATAACATGCGTACACTGGCTTCCCAGCCAGCCAACAAACAATACAAGATTGCCGGAGAGACACTTTACATCTACGCACCGCTGGCCAATCGACTGGGTCTCAACAAGATTAAATCCGAACTTGAGAATCTCTCTTTCCGGTTCGAACACCCCGAAGAATACGCTCGCATAGAATCACAACTGGCAGAAACAGCCGGCAAGCGCGATGAACTCTTTGCCAACTTCATCTCCCCCATTGAGGAGGCACTCAACGAGATGGGACTCCGCCACCGCATCATCAAGCGCGTGAAAAGTCCATACTCCATCTGGAACAAGATGCAGACCAAGCATGTCACCTTCGATCAAATCTACGACATCCTGGCCGTGCGCATCATCTTCACCCCCACACAGGAATCTGACGAAATCAATGAGTGTTTCGACATCTATGTGGCACTCACCAAGATTTACAAGAGTCACCCCGACCGTCTGAGGGAATGGCTCAACCACCCCAAAGCCAACGGCTATCAGGCGCTCCATGTCACATTGATGTCGGGCGAAGGCCGATGGATAGAGGTTCAGATTCGTTCGGAGCGCATGGACGAAGTGGCCGAACAAGGATTTGCCGCCCATTGGAAATACAAGGAGGGAGAAGAGATTGCCGAGGACGAGGGAGAACTGGGCGACTGGCTCTCCACCATCAAGGAAATCCTCGACGATCCGCAACCCGATGCCATGGACTTCCTCGACGCCATCAAGCTCAACCTCTTCGCTTCCGAAATCTTCGTTTTCACACCTAAGGGTGAAATCAAGACCATGCCCGCCGGTTGTACGGCCCTCGACTTTGCCTTCCAGATTCACACTTTCCTGGGCAGCCATTGTATCGGTGCCAAGGTAAACCACAAGCTGGTGCCTCTCAGCCACAAACTGGAAAGCGGTGATCAGGTGGAGATCCTCACCAGTAACTCCCAGCATGTGCAGCCTTCGTGGGTCAATTTCGTAAGCACGGCCAAAGCCAAGGGAAAGATACAGGCCATCCTGCGCCGTGACAGCCGTGAAACTCAGAAACAGGGAGAGAAAATCCTGCAAGATTTCCTCAGCCGCAACGACATGGAGATGACCACCTCCGTGCTCGACAAACTATGCGAGATCCATGAGACGCCCAAGCATGAAGACCTTTTCCTGGCCATCGGCCTGAAAAACATCATCCTCGGTGAAAAGGATATCGACGAGATTCACGGGAAAAAGCAGAAAGACGAAAACCAGTCGAAGGGATGGCGCCGCTATGTGCCTTTCGTCGGCAAGAAGAAAGACAAGGAGGACAGCAAAGACCGCCAGCAGAGTTATATCACCGTCGGCAAAGACTTCAACCGCAAGAAGCCCGTCTATATCAACGAGAACAATATCTCGCAGTTCATCTTCCCTTCATGCTGCCACCCCATCCCCGGTGATGATGCCCTGGGATTCATCGACGGACGCAACCGCATCGAAATCCACAAGCGCAACTGCCCCGTAGCTTCCAAGCTGAAATCTACTTATGGCAAACGGATCCTCGATGCCAAATGGGACATGCACAAGCAACTCTTCTTCGATGCCACCATTCAAATCACGGGCATCGACCGCATCGGACTGCTGCTCGAAGTCACCCAGGTTATCTCTGCACAGATGAACGTCAATATCCACCGCGTTACCATCCAATGTGACCAAGGCATCTTCGACGGCACCATCGAACTCCGCATCCACGACCGCCAAGACGTGGCCACCATCGTGGAAAACCTCAAGCAAGTGAACGGCCTGCAGGATATCAAACAAATCATTTAATCATACACCCATGAACAAACTACTGCTAATCACAACGATGCTCCTCCTGTCAATAGGAACGAGAGCTGCTAACAAGTACGACAACCCCGACACTCTCTTCGTGGCACGTGATGGCACCGGAGAATTCCGCACGGTCAATGAGGCCGTCGAAGTTTGCCGTGCCTTTATGGAGTACCACAAGGTCATCTTCGTAAAAAAAGGAGTCTATAAGGAGAAAATCATCATCCCCTCATGGCTCACCAACATTGAGATATGCGGAGAAGACGCTGAGAAGACCATCATCACCTATGATGACCATGCCAACATCCAGATTCCCAAGATTGGTCAGGAAGCCACAGGCCAGACGCAAGGCATGGGAACCTTCCGTACTTATACAGTCAAGGTGGAAGGACAGGACATCACCTTCAAGAACATCACCATCGAAAACAATGCCGCTCGCTTAGGACAAGCCGTAGCCCTACATACCGAAGGCGACCGTCTGATGTTCATCGGATGCCGTTTCCTCGGCAATCAGGACACTGTCTATACCGGCGTAGGCAACACCCGTTGCTATTTCGACCACTGCTACATCGAAGGTACAACCGACTTTATCTTCGGCCCTTCAACCTGTTGGTTCGAGCAATGCACCATCCTGAGCAAGGTAAACTCCTACATCACGGCCGCCTCCACGCCCAAGGACGTGAAGTTTGGTTATATCTTCAACAAATGCAAGCTCATTGCCGCCGAGGGAGCCGACAAGGTATATCTTGGCCGTCCATGGCGACCTTACGCCTATACCTTATATATAAATACAGAGATGGGCAGCCACATTGTACCCCAAGGATGGGAAAACTGGCGTAATCCCGAAAACGAAAAGACAGCCCGCTATGCCGAGTATGGCAGCACAGGCCCCGGAGCCAATGCCAAAGCCCGTGTGTCATGGGCTCACCAACTCACGAAGAAGGAAGTACAGCAAGTCACCCTCCAGGCCGTCATGGGCGACTGGGAAATCAAGAGATAGAGAGTCATCCTTCCATCCCTTGCATCTAAAGGAATAAACTGACCGGGTACAAACTAATTTACTTTGTTCTCCATCCGATGATGTTTTGCAGGTCATCCGATGCGTAGTTGAAGAACATACTAAATTAGTTTGTACTCGACGTTATAAATGCAACAATGACCTTTTATAATAGGCAAACTAAAAAAAAATAAAAAAATATTTGATTAATCAAAAGAAAGTTCGTACCTTTGCACTACAAAACATGCTACTACAACGGACAAATCCGAATTAAGATTGCCCTAACGCGATTTTATTTAACAAACCTAAGTATAACTAAAACAAAAATCTATGTATCAACAAATCAGAAGAGCCATTATGGCTTCACTCCTGACCATGTTCTGCTTCGTGGCGTTCGCGCAGAAGACAGTAACGGGTACAGTGAAAGACGCTAATGGAGAACCCATGATTGGTGTGAGCGTAATGATTAATGGAACAACGGGTGCCGTGACTGACATGGACGGTCGTTTCTCCATTTCCAACGCTACTCCATCTGATGTTCTCAAAGTCACTTACGTAGGCTACCAAGAACAATCTATCAAGGTAGGCGAAAGTACAAGTTTCAACATCGTAATGAGAGAAGATGCCCAGTCACTCGATGAACTCGTGGTAGTGGGTTATGGTGTTGTGAAAAAATCAGACTTGACCGGTTCTGTAGGTAGCGTTCAGAGCGATAAGATTGTTTCCGCTGGTTCCACAAACCTGGCTGGAGGTCTGCAAGGTTCCGTGGCTGGTGTAAACATCACCCAGTCGTCCAGCCGTGCTGGCGACAGTTTCACCATGCAGATCCGTGGTAAGAGTTCACTGCAAGGTGGTCAGCCTCTCTACGTCATTGACGGTGTTGTTTGCGACAATATGGATTTCCTGAATCCAATGGATATCGAGAAGGTGGACGTTCTGAAAGATGCTTCTTCCACAGCCATCTACGGTTCACGAGCCACTAACGGTGTGCTGATGATCACGACGAAGAAAGGTGCAGAGATGGGCGGCGAGATGAAAGCAACAGTCAGTTATGACGGCTACTATGGCTTTAAGTCAACTGCCAACATGCCAGAATTCATGTCGGGAAATGAATGGATGAAATGGCGTACTTTCCGTTATTATGCTAATACAAAACTGAATGCTGATGGTACGACGGACTGGGAACTGACAGATGCCAACTACAAATTGGTGTGGTGTAACTGGAGTCCTCGCTGGATGGATGAATTCAAGAATAACGACTATACCGACTGGGTGGACGAAGTGACTCGTAAAGGACATGAGCAAAACCACTTTGTCAACATCACTGGTGCAGGCAAGAACCTAAGTTATCGTGTTGGCTTAGGTTACCAGGAAGAGACAGGCGTTCTCTATGACAACTATGAGCGTTGGAACCTGAAGGCTGCTGTTGACCACAAGATCAATGACCATTGGGCAACAGGTGCTTCTGTCAACTTGGCAACTGCCGACAAGCGGAGTGGTTCTGCTAACGCCATCCTTAATGGCTTCCGTATGTCACCTGTGATGAGTGCACGCTATTGGGAAGGTGAAAACGTTGGACAGCCCATCGAGCAACCGGGTAAAGATGCCGCCATCTATCCCAACGGTGGTGGCCCGACCTCGACCATCAACCCCATTTTGGACCGAGAGAACACGAAGGACAACACCCGTTACTATGATGCAATGGCTAATATCTATCTGCAGTATTCACCTATTAAGGAAATTATTCTAAAGACCACATTCTCTCCCATGTACAATAAACGTGAGCGTGGACAGTTCAACGGAAGCAAGTCACAAGCCCGTTACAACAAGACTAACCAGGCCATCACCACAGACAATGAGTTTTTCTCTTACACCTGGGACACACAGGCCAATTATATCAAGTCATGGGGCGACCATACCCTGAATGCCCTGGGGTTGATCAGTGTTTACGAGCAGAAACTTAACCAGAAAAGCCTGAACGTTACAGATATGCCTTTCGATGTTGACTGGTACAACATGGGATCAGCAGCAAATGTAGAAAACAAGAGTAGTTACTATGAGAGCATCAAGATGCTCTCGTATGTAGCCCGTCTGAATTACGACTACAAGAGTCGCTATTATCTGACGGTATCTTCCCGTTGGGATGGCAGTTCAAAATTCCAGAAAGATAACCGTTGGGGTATGTTCCCTTCAGCTGCGGCTGCATGGCGCATCTCTGAAGAGAGTTTCATGGAGAAGACCCGTAACTGGCTGAGCAACCTGAAGCTGCGTCTGAGTTTTGGTATCACAGGTAACAATGCAGCCGTAGGTGCTTATCAGACCCAATTGTTGGCTAACACAAAGTATTATTATAACTTCGGTGGAACCGTTGCCAATGGCTACGGATACGAATTGGCCAACAGTGCCCTGACATGGGAGAAGACCACTGAGTTTGATGTTGGCCTAGATTTCGGATTCTTCAACAACCGCATCAATGGTAGCATCGATTTCTATTCTCGTACCTCCAAGGATTTGCTCATGGAAATGGAGACACCACTGGAAATGGGTTCTTCTACAGGTGCCATTTGGGGTAACGTCGGTAAGGTACGCAACAAAGGTATAGAGATTCAGTTGAACACCGTGAATATCCAGACAAAGGACCTCACCTGGACCACTAACTTTACCTTCGCTCACAACAAGAATGAAATTCTGGAATTAAATGGTGGTAAAGAAGACATGACTGGTAACGGTTGGTTCATCGGTGAGCCTATTGACGTAGTTTACGGTTATGTGCCTATTGGAGTCTGCACGGCAGAGATGGCCAAGGCTTATGCGGCCAACTCCAATATGAAGACCAAGTTCCACGAAGGTGAATATGCTGTAGAGGATTCTAATGGCGACGGTGTCATTGATCCATCTGACCGCCGTGTACAGGGTCATGCTGAACCGAAATGGACAGGAAGCATAAATTCCACATTGACTTGGAAGAACTTTGATTTCTCATTCTCGATCTATACCAGCCAAGGCAGTAAGGTTTACTCACCTTTCATGGCTGAGTTCTGCGACTATAGCCAACGCGGCATGCAGCGCCTGTCGATGGATCTCTATGTTCCTGCGGGCATCAAGGCTTTGGGTGATGACGGTGAACTCTATACGACTACAGAAGCACATTTAGGTGCATGGCCCTTCCCCACCAATGGCGGAAACAACAAGGGTTGTGGTGATTTTTGGGTAAGAGACAAGACAGGTTCCCAGTGGTTTGTTGACAACTCGTTTACTAAGGTTAAAAACATCATTCTGGGTTACACACTGCCTAAGAAATGGATTGGAAAGATTGGAATCTCTCACCTCCGTGTTTATGTAAACATCTTGAATCCATTCACATTCACGAACTATAAGGGCTTCGACCCCGAATGGGCTGCAACCTCTATTAGCACAGGTGAAGGTGGCCCTGCTTCAAGAAGCTATCAAATTGGTGTTAATCTGAAATTCTAAAAAAGACAATAATATGAGACTGAAATATATTATCACAGCTGTACTGATGGCTGGTATGACCACGAGTTGCTCTGATTTCCTGGAGCAAGACAACAAATCGAGCGTGGCTGCCGACGGATTCTATCAGACCAAAAATGGCTTTGAGAGTCTTACTAACAGTATGTATGCCTCTCTGCGCAACATTTACGACACCTCACCTCTTACGCTGACGGCGGGTACTGATCTTTTCGGCGACGGCAAGTCATCGGGCGTGGCAATGAACTATTATCACCACACTGCCACAGAAGGTAATGTGCTGACATTATATACTAATCTTTTCAAGACCATCCAACTGGCAAACAGCGTTATTGCCTATGGAGAGGAAACCGAAGAAAGCAGCCTGCGCAAGCAATATATCGACGAAGCACGATTCATACGGGCGTGGGCCTACTTCATGACCGTGCAGCACTTCGGTCCCGTAGCGCTTTCACAAGAGATGTACAAATCTGCACAAATGAACTTTGAACGTACCAGTCTGAAAGACCTGTACGACTTCATTATCTCTGAATTTGAATACCTGCAGGGAAGTTCATCCCTAAAGGACACTGATAACGAAGGACGTGCCAATAAGCGCGCTGCCAGGTTCTTCTTGGCGAAAACCTATCTGACCCGTGGATGGTTGAACGGTCAGGGTTATGAGTCACAAGAAGAGAACATCGCCCAAGGAACCGACTTCCAGAATGCTGCCAAGTATGCTGTAGCCACTATCAACGGAGAAAAGCCCTCCCTCTCCATTGAAGACGCTTTTGATATAAACAATGAGCAGAATGGAGAAATATTCTGGGCTGTCCAGTTCAGTTCCGCATCTATGGAGAATCCTGGTTCCGACGGCAGTTACCAGCAGGCACAATTCGGCTCTTATTTGGGTGGTGCCGAAATGCCTAACACGAAAGCTATTGACGGTAACGAATCACCTTTCTTCCGCCTGATGAACATGTACACCAAAGGTGACGGACGCCTAGAGCAGACCTTCATGCTTGAACTCCATGGTACCAGTACAGGAAAAGGCGGCATTCAGTATTTCGACTATTACAACAATCCCAAATCTCCCATTTTGGCCTACTATGTGCCAGCATGGGCAACAGATGCCGACATCGAAGCTTGGAAAGCCGACGATCCTGACAACCAGAAGGCCAACACCATTATCACAAAGACTACGTTCGACAACACCGGTATCGGTCCTTCCACGCAGGTACATGCCACATGGCGGGAGCGTCGCTCGATGGACGTAGGAGTTCCCTGTATCAAGAAATTCGATGACTACACAGCAAACTCCATTGCAAACCGTTCTTCATCCTGTAGCACTCACGATGTGGTTCTCTCCCGTTTAGGAGAAGCCTATCTTATTGCAGCCGAGGCATATATTCTGCAAGGCAATAAGGCAGAAGCCGCTAAGATGATCAACACGCTGCGTCAGCGTCCTGGCACGATCAAAACAGGCTTTGAACAGGAAATGAAGGTAACCGACAGTGAAATGGACATCGACTTCCTGCTGGATGAGCGCGCTCGTGAAATGGCGGGCGAATATGTGAGGTGGACAGATCTGAAGCGTACCCACAAACTCGTAGAATACGTCACCAAGTATAATGAGGACGGCGTAAGCGAATCCGACATGAAGGGTGACGACGGAAAATACAAGATTCTCCGTCCCCTCCCCCAGGACGCTTTAGACAAGAACCAAACAAAAGTGGAGCAGAACCCTGGATATTGAATTATCCTTATTCCAAGTACATAAAAGCCCGAACCAATACGGTTCGGGCTTTTATCGTCAACAATACTTCTACATTAAAAAAATGTCAATAAAATATGTATATCAGTTTGGTCATACAACGGCTATTCGCAATCCTGCTTGACGAAGAGCGGACGCTGGTCAGGACTGAGGGTTTTCACGCAGACGTTGTCAAAAAGGACGTTGCGGGCATGGTTCACCCAGAATCCTTTGGCCGGTAGGATGCCCCACATCGTGGCTTCGGGATATTCCGCCAGTTTCTCATCGGTGGGGACAGCCGTTTCTGGCTGTCCTCCCTGCTGTGTGATAAAGATGTCGCGCAGAAAGATGTTCTCCACCGGATGGCCCTCCATGCCCGTTATGGAACAACCCGTAGGCCCTGCATTGCTGACCATGAAGTTGGAGATGCGCACATTGCGGATGTTCCCCACCTTCGTAATTTTCACCGTATCACAATAACTGCGGGCGCGATTGGCCATACGTACAAAGATTGGACTTTCAGTACCTTCCACCGTAAAGTTAGAGATATTCACATTCTCCATCACGCCGCCATCGACAATTTCCAGCGAGAGGGCACTCGTACCACGTTTCGACTCATGGCCGAAGAATTGCGAACTCTGGTCTGAACTGGGCTTCACGCAGATGTTCTGAATGGTGATATTGCGGAAACCGCCATTGGTTTCGGTTCCCAGTTTCACGGCATTACAATGGCTGCTCACCACGCAGTTCGTGATGCAGATATTTTCACAAAGCCTTGGCGAAGTGCTCTTCAGTGTGATGCCGTCGTCGTCAGAGTCACAGATCATGTTGCTCACGGTCACTTCATGGCAGCCGTCCAGATCCAGTGCATCGTTGTTGTAGTTGTTGCGGTTGTTGACCGTGATGCCGTCAATCTTCACACGGTCGCAGGCCAGCCAATGCTGCATCCAACAGCCTGAATTGCGGAGGGTTATACCCTTCAACTGCACATCGCGACTCTGCACGAACCGCAACAGGTGTGGACGTGTGATACCTTCATCATTCCATGAGAGTTTGGGGAACGACTTGCCCCGTCCATCTATGACACCTTCACCATCGATGGTGACATCCTCTACATTGTCTGCCCATATCAACTGCACGGTAGGCGTGTTCGTTCGCAGGGATACATAGCTGGTTCGTTGCGGTGTATAGTCGTTAATGTCCGTACTGCCAAAGAGTACGGCTCCTTTCTCCAAATGCAGATTCACCCTGCTGCGGAGCACGATTGTCCCTATCTTGTAGTGACCGGCGGGCACCAGCACCTGTCCTCCACCCTCCTGCGAACAGCGGTCGATGGCAGTTTGTATAGCCTTAGTGGAAAGAACTGTAGTGTCATTCTTAGCACCGAAATCCCTGATGTTATAGACGGCAGCTTCAGCCTGAAGGCTGCAAGCCAGTAGTAATAGTGATATTAGTTGTTTCATGGGCACAAAGATAATGAAAAATTGGGAAAATGAGATAATGAGATAATGAGAAATTTTTATTAACTTTGCAACATGAAAAAAATATTAACGATCCTTCTTCTGGCTATTGCCGTTTCGCTGCAGGCACAACATTGGGGAGACCAAGGAGACGGTACTTTCTGCAACCCTATCCTGCCAACAGACTTGAGCGATCCCGATGTTATCCGCGTTGGCGACAGATACTATATGGTGGCCAGCGACTTCCATTTCCTGGGAATGCAGATTCTGGAATCTTCAGATATGGTGAACTGGCATGTCGTGACACAACTCTACGACCGTTTTGACTTTCCCGGATGGGATACCATGGAACATTATGCAGGCGGTTCGTGGGCTCCCAGCATCCGTTGGCACGATGGCCGATTCTGGGTCTATTTCTGCACGCCCGACGAAGGACTGTTCATGACCAGTGCCGAACGACCCGAAGGCCCATGGAGCAAACTTCTTTTGGTAAAGGCTGTCAAGAAGTGGGAAGACCCCTGTCCTTTCTGGGATGAAGACGGCAAGGCCTATTTAGGTCACAGTCTCTACGGCGCAGGCCCCATCATCATTCATCGCATGAGCAAAGACGGCACGCGCCTTTTAGACGAAGGAACGACGGTCTATACGGGTCCTGTGGCAGAAGGAACCAAAATCCACAAGTGGAACGGATACTATTATATGAGCATTCCCGAAGGCGGCGTCTGCTGCGGTTGGCAGACCATCCTACGGTCCAATAGCATCTACGGTCCCTACGAGCGGAAAGTGGTCTTGGAACAAGGCACTACTGCCATCAACGGTCCTCATCAGGGAGCCCTTGTAGATACGCCCGACGGCAATTGGTGGTTCTATCATTTCCAGGAATGGAGTCCATTGGGCCGTATTGTCCATCTGCAACCTGTACGATGGGCTGACGGTTGGCCCCAGATAGGTATCGACCTTGACGGCAACGGTATCGGTGAGCCCGTCACTGAATGGAAGATGCCTTTAGGAAGCAGTAGTAGAAGCGAAATAGGTAACGAGGTGTGGAAAGACGATTTCGGAAGCAGTACCCTGAAGCCCGAGTGGCAATGGAACCACAATCCGCAGCACGAAGCCTGGTCTCTATCCCGCAACAATGGAAAGCTTACCCTTCAAGCCCTGCAGGCTTCCGATTTCATCCACGCCCTTAATACGCTGACGCTGAGAACCATCGGCTATCAGGGCATGGCTACCGTCACGCTCGATTTCAGCCAGACAGCCGACGGAATGCGTTGCGGCCTGGGCTGTATGGGCAAGAAGAACCACCTCATAGGCATCAAGAAAGAAAACGGGAAGCCGTTGCTCTACATCGAAGACAACGGACAGGAAGAAACAAGTATTCCCCTCAAAGGCAGCAAGGTCTATCTCCGGCTGCATCTGGATGCTGCGGCCAATGTTTATCGCTTTGAGTACAGCACCAATGGCCGCCGCTACCGCCAGTTAGGCAAGGGTTTCTACATGAAATGGGGCAACTGGAAAGGGGCGCGCATTGCCCTGTATGCATACAATAATATCGCTGCGCGAGGCACAGCGATATTCGATGATTTCATCTATAAAGTAGAGACCCCCACCAAACCTCTCCGAGGGGAGACTTTCTGAACTCCTTTCCCTGGGAGGGGTTTCCTCTACACCAGCGAGTCAAGGTGTTTCTTGAGGTCTTTCAGCTCTTCACGGACTTTGATCAGGCCCTCCATCACACGGGCATTCTTGTCAACGCCCTCCTTGTTGGCACTGAGCATCTTCTTGGCGGCAGCAATCTTGAAGCCACGCACCTTCACCAGATTATAAACCGTCTTGATGTTCTCAATATCCTCAGCCGTATATTGGCGCACGTTGTTACCCGTGGTCTTTGGCTTGAGCGACGGAATCTCCTTTTCCCAGAAACGGAGGTTACTCTCCGTAACGCCTACTTGTTCAGCCACTTCCTTGATAGAGAAGTAGAGTTTCAGGTTCTTGTCTGTATTCAGTGCCATAACAGTATATGAAATAATCTATTACCATTTACAATCTGGCCTTAAAGCCAAATTCTTTTGCAAAAATACAAAATAAATCAGAACATCGAGCGAATAATGCCTTTTTTTTATTAATTTTGCACGCAAAATTGTAAAACCATAAATTTTAAGTATGTTGACAGCCAACGAAATCCGCGAGTCCTACAAGAAGTATTTTGAATCGAAAGGACACGCCATCGTAGCATCAGCCCCCATGGTCATCAAGGATGACCCCACGCTGATGTTCACTAACGCAGGTATGAACCAATGGAAAGATGTTATCCTCGGCACTCGTGACCCCGAGCCACGCCGCCGAGCGGACTCCCAGAAATGTCTGCGTGTGAGCGGTAAGCACAACGACCTGGAAGAGGTAGGCCACGACACGTACCACCACACCATGTTCGAGATGCTTGGCAACTGGTCGTTTGGCGACTACTTCAAGGAAGGCGCCATCGACATGGCATGGGAGTATCTCGTGGATGTGCTCGGGCTGAATCCCGCCGACCTCTACGTGACGGTATTCGAAGGCTCTCCCGAAGATAATATCCCACGCGACGACGAAGCCGCCAGTTATTGGGCAAAGCACGTGCCTGCCGACCATATCATCAACGGCAACAAGCACGACAACTTCTGGGAGATGGGCGACACCGGTCCCTGTGGTCCCTGTTCAGAGATTCATGTGGATAGCCGCTCGCCCGAAGAGAAGGCCAAGGTGCCCGGACGCGAACTGGTAAACAAGGACGATCCCCAGGTCATCGAAATCTGGAACCTTGTGTTCATGCAGTTCAATCGCAAGGCCGACGGCTCTTTGGAGAAACTCTCCATGAACGTCATTGATACGGGTATGGGCTTCGAGCGCCTCGTCCGCACCATGCAGGGCAAGAACTCCAACTACGACACCGACATCTTCCAGCCTTTCATCAAGGAGATGGAGCGCCTCACGGGCAAGCAGTATGACGGTGGTGAAAACACGTTGGAGAACAATGTCGATGTGGCCATGCGCGTCATCGCCGACCATATCCGTGCCGTCAGCTTCTCTATTGCCGACGGACAGCTGCCCTCCAACGCCAAGGCCGGCTACGTCATCCGCCGCATCCTGCGCCGTGCCGTACGCTATGCCTACACGTTCCTCGATCAGAAAGAAGCATTTATCTATAAGCTCGTGCCCACGCTGATTGCCGAGATGGGCGATGCCTATCCCGAGCTGCCTGCACAGCGCGAACTCATCACCCGCGTCATCAAGGAAGAGGAAGATTCTTTCCTCCGCACCCTCGACCGCGGTATCCGCATGCTCGACGACAGCATGGCAGCCCTGAAGGCTCAGGGAAAGACAGAATTGGCCGGTGCCGATGCCTTCAAGCTCTTCGACACTTACGGATTCCCCCTCGACCTGACGGAACTCATCTGCCGCGAGAACGGGTTCACCGTTGATGAGGACAGCTTCAACGTAGAGATGCAGAAGCAGAAAGAACGCGCCCGCAATGCAGCCGCCGTTGAAAATGGCGATTGGGTAGAACTGAAGGCTGGTGAGCAGCAGTTCGTGGGCTACGACTATAGCGAATACGAATGTCACATCCTGCGCTACCGTCAGGTCACCCAGAAGAAGAACACCTTCTATGAACTGGTGCTCGACTACACCCCGTTCTATGGTGAGATGGGCGGACAGGTCGGCGAACAGGGTGTACTCGTCTCTGAAAACGAAACCGTTGAGATTATCGATACCAAGCGCGAGAACGGACAGTCTATCCATATCGTGAAGAAACTGCCCCAGAATCTGGAGGCCGACTTCATGGCCTGCGTAGATACCGACAAGCGTGAGGCTTCTGCCGCCAATCACACCGCCACCCACCTTCTGGACTATGCCCTGAAGCAGGTGCTCGGCGACCATGTGGAGCAGAAGGGTTCGTTTGTCTCTCCCGACACCCTGCGATTCGACTTTGCCCATTTCCAGAAAGTCACCGACGAAGAACTGCGTCAGGTGGAGCGTATCGTCAACGACATGATTCGTCAGGACATTCCCCTCGACGAGCATCGCGACACACCGATGGAAGAAGCCCGCAAGATGGGTGCCATCGCCCTTTTCGGCGAGAAGTATGGCGATAAGGTGCGCGTAGTCCGTTTCGGTCCTTCATGTGAGTTCTGCGGTGGTATCCATGCCCGCAGCACCGGTCGTCTCGGTCTGTTCAAGATTGTCGGCGAAGCCAGCGTTGCGGCCGGTATCCGTCGTATCGAGGCCAAGACCGGACGTGAGACCGAAGAGCTGATTTATCAGATGGAAGACCTGGAACGCGCATTGGAAAATCTCTTCAACAATGCCAAGGACCTCAAAGGTACCATCCAGAAATATATCGGCGAGCACGACCAGCTGAAGAAGCAAGTGGAAGGTTTCCAGCAGCAGGCCGTCGAGGCAGCCAAGGAGAAGCTGCTCACTCAGGGTCGCCTGGTGAACGGAGTGAAGGTCTTCACGACCATCGTTTACGTGAAGCCCGAGAATGCCAAGGACCTCGCCTTCAAGGTGCGTGCCGCAGAGCCTCAGAGTTCAATTTGCGTCATCGGATCCATCTTCGAGGGTAAACCCATGCTTAATGTAGCCATCAGCGACGACCTGGTGAAAGACCACCAGTTGAACGCCGGGCAGATGGTGCGTGAAGCAGCCCGTCTCATTCAGGGCGGTGGTGGCGGTCAGCCCCACTTTGCCAATGCAGGCGGCAAGAACCCCGATGGTCTCAGCGCAGCCATCGATAAGGTTGTAGAACTGGCTAATTTGTAATCTTTGGTGATGGGTGTTAGGTGTTAGGTGATGGTGGATACTTTTGAGCCATTACAATCCACTAACACCCAACACCCAACACCTAACGCCCAAACTCACTTCCCTTCGAAACTTCTTCGATAAGCCACGGGGGTCATTCCCGAACGGGCCTTGAAGAAATTGGTAAGCGCCGACTGGTCATTGAAGAAGAGCATTTCCGATATTTCGCTCATATTGTAGGAGGAAGAGCAGAGCAATTTGCATATCTCATTATATAAATAGGTGTTGAGATAACTGTTCACGGTCTGTCCCGACATTTCTTTCACCGTGCGCGAAAGATAGGTGGTGGTGATATTCAGGCGGTCGGCATAGAACTTGATCTGGCGTTCTTTCCTGAAATTGCGCGAAGCCAGATGAATGAAAATCTTGAAAATGTTCTGTTTGTTGGGCAGGTCGTGTGAAGGCTGCATATTGCTGCCATAGAGCAACTCGCTGAAGAGCAGCTGTACCACATGCACCAGATGGTCAATCATTTCCTGACGGTAAAGATGCGGAACGGAATAGGTGTTGTGAATCTGTCTGCTCATAACGGAGAACAACTCGGCCTTGCCTTCACTCAGATGGAACACCGGCAGCAGATCGTAGGCATAGCTATACTCCATGCCCTTCAGATTCTCGTCGAATGCCAATACCTTATTATAATAGTCTTCTTCTATCATCAGGTTGATGGCCTGAATGTCATCCGTATAAGAATCATAGCTGACGGGATAGTTGGGCGGCACCAGCACGAGGTCGTTCTCTCCCAGTTCAATCAGGTTTCCCTTCAGCCGATAGCTCATCCGCCCTTTCTGCACCAACGCCAGCGTGTAGAAATTCACGCATATCTGCCCCTTCTCTATCTTACCCAGCATGGAATCATCCAACCACGCCACCGACACACTGGCACCGGCGGAATAATCATTGTGCATCATGTTGGACACTTCTGCCAACGTAAAGATTCTCGATATCAAAAGGCTAATATGGTTTGATTGACTTTGCAAAAATAACGAATTGTTTCGGATTTTACAAATATTCTCCATTTTTTTGCAAAGATTCTATAGAAAAAAATATCTATCTTTGCCACCGAAAACAAATACTACAGCAATCTTATCAATCACCTTCTATGGCTACTACATTAATTATTATTCAACTTTTCATTGTATTGGCATTGATTTTCATCGGTGCCCGCGTGGGAGGTATCGGTCTCGGTATCTACGGTATGGTAGGCGTATTCATTCTCGTCTTCATCTTCGGACTCAAGCCCGGCAATATCCCGCTCGACGTGATGCTCATCATCGTGAGCGTCATCACCGCCACGGCCTCTTTGCAGGCTGCCGGCGGACTCGACTATCTGGTGGGACTGGCTGCCAAATTCCTCCGCAAGCATCCTGACCATATCACTTACTACGGTCCGCTCACCACGTGGCTCTTCTGTATCGTTGCAGGCACGGCTCATACCAGCTATTCGCTGCTGCCCATTATTTCCGAGATAGCCACCAAAAGCAAGATTCGCCCCGAACGCCCCATGACCGTTGCCACCATCGCAGCATCCTTAGGTATCACGGGCAGCCCTATGTCGGCAGCCACGGCAGCCGTCATCAGCACCGACCTGCTGGGCGGAAAAGGCATCGAGCTGAAGGACATCCTGCTCGTTTGTATTCCGGCCTCGCTCATTGCCATCCTCGTTTCGTCGTTCGTGCAAAACCGTGTGGGCAAGGAACTCGTTGACGATCCCGAATACCAGCGCCGCGTGAAAGAAGGCCTCATCGACCCCAACGAAACCCTGGAATCCGCCAACACCCAAACCCCAACATCCAACACCCAGCATAAATACGCCAAGCGCGCCGTATGGGCATTCCTACTGGGCGTGTTCCTCGTGGTTCTTTTTGGCAGCATACCATCCTTGCGTCCCTCATACATGGTTGACGGAGAGATGCAGCGTCTGTCCATGCCACACACTATAGAGATTCTCATGATGTCTATCGCGGCTCTCATTCTCATCGTGGGCAAAGCCAAGGTGGGCGATGCCGTGAAGGGCAACATCTTCGGCGCCGGTATGAATGCCATGGTGAGCATCTTTGGTATTGCCTGGATGGGCGACACGTTCTTCAACGGCAACATCGAGTTCTTCAAGAACGGTATCGCCGATATCGTCACTCAGTATCCCTTCCTCTTCGCCATCGCCCTGTTCTTCATGAGCATCATGCTCTTCTCGCAGGCTGCCACCGTGCGCACCCTCTATCCCTTGGGCATGGCCCTTGGCATCTCGCCGCTGGCATTGGTGGCCATGTTCCCCGCCGTCAACGGCTATTTCTTCATCCCTAACTACCCCACCGAGGTGGCTGCCATCAACTTCGACCGCACCGGAACGACGCGCATCGGCAAGTACGTGATCAACCATTCGTTCCAGCTCTCCGGTTTCATCACCACCTTCGTGTCGATAGGCATCGGTTATCTGATTATCACCTTTCTGTATTAAATAAAATAATTTTTTACTAACCATCAAAACAATACAATTATGAAACATTTACGTAGTGTTTTAGTGCTTCTCGCACTCTTAGTTTCTGTCAACATCGTTGCTAAACCAAAGATTCGTATTATTGCTACCGGCGGCACCATCGCAGGTGTGAGCCAGTCGGCTACTTCTTCTGCCTACAGCGCCGGACAGGTTGGCGTTCAGACATTGATCGACGCCGTTCCTCAGATGCTTTATCTGGCCGACATCAGCGGCGAGCAGCTCGTCAACATCGGTTCTCAGGACATGAATGATGAGGTTTGGCTCAAGCTCGCCAAGCGCATCAACCAGTTGCTCAACGAAGAAGGCTACGACGGTGTGGTCGTCACTCACGGAACCGACACCATGGAAGAGACCGCTTACTTCCTCAACCTCACCGTGAAGAGCGACAAGCCCGTCATCCTCGTTGGCTCTATGCGTCCTTCTACGGGTATCAGCGCTGACGGTCCCGGCAACCTTTACGCTGGTGTGGCTGCTGCTGCAAGCCCCGCATCGAAGGGTCGCGGTGTGATGTGCTGCATGAACAACCTGCTGCTCGATGCCAAGGATGTAGTGAAGATGCATACCACCGACGTGGCTACTTTTCAGGGTGCCAACTACGGAAAGGTAGGTTATGTCTATAACGGCGAGGCTATCTACAACCGCACCATCCAGAACAAGCACACCACACAGTCTGTCTTCGACGTGACCAACCTCGACAAACTCCCCAAGGTAGGCATCGTCTATGGCTATGCCAACTGTTCTCCGCTGCCTATGCAGGCATTCGTTGATGCCAAGTTCGACGGTATCGTACTCGCTGGTGTTGGCGACGGCAACTTCTACAAAGATGTGTTCGACGTAGCCCTGAAGGCTCGTGAGAAGGGCATCAACATCGTTCGTTCTTCACGCGTTCCCACAGGTCCTACCTGCCTGAACGGCGAAGTGGATGATGCTAAGTATCATTTCGTGGCTGCCCTCACCCTCAATCCTCAGAAGGCCCGCGTGCTGCTGATGCTTGCCCTCACCAAGACCACCGACTGGCAGCAGATCCAGAAGTACTTCCAGGAGTATTAATCAACAACTAACTATTCTTAGTCAATCACCTATCATTATTAATTATGAAGAAAACATTATTATTAGCCCTGCTCTTCGTGCCCGCAACCATCATGGCACAGCAGGACAAGGACGCATCGGCAGGCGAGCAGACGCTTTTCGAGAAAGTCACGAAGATAGAGAAGAAGCAGGACAACTTCCACTTCCTGCTCAACCTCAACAACAGTTTCGACGTCAACGAGAACGACGGCGAGTTCAAGAACGCCAAGTTCAACATGCGCCAGATACGCATCGAGGCCAAGGGAAACATCAACGACACGTTCTCCTTCCGCTGGCGTCAGCGTCTGAACCGCAACAATACGCCTGCTCCCGACGGTATCGACAACATGCCTTCATCATCCATCGACGTGGCTGGTATCGGTGTCAAGGTCAACGACAAGTTCTCCATGTTCCTCGGTAAGCAATGCGCAGCCTACGGTGGTATCGAGTTCGACCTCAACCCCATCGAAATCTACGAGTATTCCGATATGGTGGACTACATGAGCAACTTCCTCACCGGTGCCAACTTCCAGTTCCAGCTCAACCCCAACCATCAGCTCCAGCTGCAGGTGCTCGACAGCCGTAGCGGCAGCATGAGCGACATGTATGGCGAAGGCTACGAGCAGTCAAAAGTGCCCCTGGTCTATACCGCCAACTGGAACGGTAACTTCGGCGACGTGTTCAAGACCCGTTGGAGCTACTCTCTGATGAGCCAGGCCCGCGGCAACCAGAGCCATTACATCGCACTGGGTAACGAAGTGACCGTCAACAACTTCGATGCATTCTTCGACGTGATGTACATGCGCGAGGGTATCGACCGCCAGGGAATCGTGTCGAGCATCGTGGGCAACAACGCCAATGGCGGCCACCGCAACGACGCCGAATACCTCTCGCTCGTACTGAAGGCACAGTATCGTTTTGCCCCGAAATGGAACGTCTTCGTGAAGGGCATGGTGGAGAACGAAGGTCTCTCCAAGGACAACGGTACGGTAGAGAAGGGCAAGTATCGCACAGCCCTGGGCTATTTCGCCGGTCTTGAGTACTATCCGATGAAGAACAGCAACCTGCACTTCTTCCTCACCTATGTGGGCCGTCACTACAGCTACACCGACCGCGCCAAGGCTTTCGGTTTCGACGACTACAGCACCAACCGCATCTCGCTCGGTTACATCTGGCAGCTGCCGATGTTCTAAGCTCATCATTAATAGAATTGAGAATCGAACAATTTCTCATTTTCTCCATTTATCATTTAAACAATAAGAATTATGTCAGAACAGAAATTCCGCGTAGAGTCCGACCTCTTAGGTGAACTCAAAATCCCCGCCGAAGCATACTACGGTGTGCAGACACAGCGTGCCATCAACAACTACCACATCTCGCGCAAGCAGATGCGTAGCTACCACGACTTCATCATCGCCATCGCCTACGTGAAGCTGGCTGCCGTGCAGACCAACCACACCCTCGGTGTGATCAACGACGAGATTTCGGGAGCCATCTCACAGGCCTGCCGCGAAATCATCGACGGTAAGTTCCACGAGGACTTCCCCATCGATATGATGCAGGGTGGTGCCGGCACATCCGTCAACATGAATGCCAACGAGGTGATTGCCAACCGTGCCCTTGAGATCATGGGCCACGAGAAGGGCGACTACCAGTATTGCTACCCCAACGACCACTGCAACTGCGGACAGTCAACCAATGACGTATATCCCACCACCATCCGCCTGGCCCTTATCCGTATGAACAAGAGCCTCGTAGCTGCCCTCACCGGCCTCATCAGCGCCCTCCGCTATAAAGGCGAAGAGTTTAAGGACGTTATCAAGATGGGTCGCACCCAGCTGCAGGACGCCGTGCCTATGACCAGCGGACAGGAGTTCAACGCCTACGCCAACAACCTGGAGGAAGAGATTCTGAATCTGGAGCGTAACGTGAAGCTTCTCCACGAGATCAACATGGGTGGCACCGCCATCGGTACCGGTCTGAATGCCGTTCCCGGCTTTGCCAAGCTCTGCGCTGCCAATCTGAGCAAACTCACCGGCGAGGCATTCGTATCAGCCAGCGACCTCGTAGAGGCCACGCCCGATACCGGTGCCTACGTGAGCTACTCTTCAGCCCTGAAGCGTCTGGCCATCAAGCTCTCTAAGATCTGTAACGACCTCCGCCTCATGGCTTCCGGTCCCCGTTGCGGTCTCAATGAGATCAACCTTCCCCCGAAGGCTCCCGGTTCCAGCATCATGCCCGGTAAGGTGAACCCCGTCATCCCCGAGGTAGTCAATCAGGTATGCTTCAAGGTAATCGGCAACGACACCACCGTCAGCTTCGCCGCCGAAGCCGGTCAGCTGCAGCTCAACGTGATGGAGCCCGTTATCACCGAGTCGCTCATCGAGAGCCTGCTCTGGCTGAAGAACGCCATCGAGACGCTTACCGAAGAGTGTATCCTCGGCATCACCGTCAACAAGGAACGTTGCTATGAAATGGTGAAGAACTCTATCGGCATCGTTACCGCCCTGAATCCGTACATCGGTTACAAGACCAGTACGAAGGTGGCCAAGGAAGCCCTGGAGACCAACCGTTCTGTTTACGATATTGTGCTGGAGAAAGGCCTCATGACTCAAGAGAAGCTTGACGAGGCTCTCGACCCCAAGAACATGCTTAATTCACATAAGATTGTGAAGTAGTCAGACAAAAAAGTATTTGTGTCGAAGCTCGGTTGTCGTTGATGACAGCCGAGCTTTTTTGGATGAATAGAATGTTTATTTGCCGGGAAACTTCGACTGCAGATACTGGATGAAGGCTTCGCGGTAGGCATCGGTGACGCGGATTACTTCGTCGCCGATATAGATGCAGTCGTTGCGGTCAACGCTGCGGATCTTGTCGAGGGCTACGATATAGGAACGGTGAACGCGCATGAAATACTCCTGGGGCAACATATCCTCAACGGCTTTCATGGTGAGATGGGTGATAAGCGGACGACGCTCGCCTTCGAGATAGAACATCACGTAATCCTTCATGCCGCTGACATAAAGCACCTGCGAAAGATTGACCTGACGGTATTCGCCATCCACGCGAAGGAAAACGGAAGCCCCCCTCCTGCTCCCCCCGATAGGGGGAGTGTCTTTATCTCCCCGCCCTATAGGGGCGAGGCTAAACCATTGACGTGCTTTCTCAACGGCAGCGAGGAACTTATTGTAACGGATGGGCTTCAGCAGGAAGTCGAGGGCATTGACCTCATAACTCTCGAAGGCGTATTCCTTGAAAGCGGTGGTGAAGATGACGCGCGTCTCCGAAGGAATCATGTGAGCCAGTTCCATGCCGTTCATATCGGGCATCTGGATATCCAGAAACAACAAGTCAACGGGGTGGCTCTTGATCATGGAGATGGCTTCCACGGAATCGGTGAAACTGGCCACGAGTTCGAGGTCTTCGGTTCTGGAAACGAAGGATTCAAGGAGTTTCACGGCCAGGGGCTCGTCATCGACAATGATGCAGGTCATAGGAGTTGTAGGTTTTAAGTTGCAGGTTTCAAGTTAACGTTAGGGTTAAGGTTATGGTTAACGTTATCGTTATCGTCATCGTTAACGTTGAGCGTAATCCTGACGTGGTAGATATTATCCTCAAGCGACTGTTCCCATTCGTAACGGTCTTGGTACATCAGTTCCAGTCGGCGGCGGGTGTTCTCAATGCCGATGCCGCTACCGCTACGGTCTTTGTCGCTCTTGGGGTAGTTGGTGTTGTCGCAGACGAAGACGATTTGTCCGTCGTTCTGTTCCAATGAAATATTGATGACCGAAGGGCGACCGGTGCTCACGCCATGCTTGAAAGCATTCTCTATCAGGGAGATAAACAGCAGGGGGGCCACTTCCAACTGTGAATTATGAACTCTGAACTCAGCACTGACCTTGGTCTGCTCGTTGCAGCGCAGTTTCATCAGTTCGATATAATTGCGCATGAACTCCACTTCGCCCTGGATGGGCACAAGCGGCTTATTGGTCTCATACATGGCATAGCGCAGGAGTTCGCTCAACTGCGCGATGGCATCCTGTGCTGCATCTGCATCTATCTGCGTGAGACTGGAGATATTGTTGAGCGTATTGAAGAGGAAATGGGGATTGATCTGATTTTTCAGCCATGCCAGTTCAGCCTCGGTGTTCTTCGCCTTCTCGTCTTTCAGTTGCTGCTTCAACTGGCGCACGCGGATGAAGTGGCGGATACCGATAGCAACGGCAACCGTAACGATGTTGAGCAGGAAGAACATGAAGGCACCCGAGAAGAAACCCATCCAGGCCTTTGCTGGCATGGACGGCACATTGTGCTTGATGGCAAAATAGCCGTACACGAAACCGTAGTTCGCGCCCAAGATAAGCAGCAGGTTGCACAGGACGAACAGCCAATAGCGACGGCGGAAGAACAGATAGGGGCCAAACAAATAGAAATTGGCAAAATAGACAACCAGCGGAGCCCGCAACAATTGCCACACCAGCGACAGCGAAGTGGATGTGGACTCCCAGTTGCGGGTGCTGATGAATGTGGCCAGCGGCAAAAGGAGCAGCATGAGTATCCATACTGCTGCCTGGGATGCGAAGAGCCAGAGGTCTTTTTTTGCAATTCTATTCATTGTCTGCAAAAATAGTGATTATTTTGGAAACTTGCAAATTTTTATGGTTGCATATTGTCTGCTCCGCTGGTGCCCATGCCGCTGCCGGCATTGTTGATAATCTCACCCTGCGTCTGCTGCTCGATATAGTCATTCTTCACACGGCTCTGGTGCTGACGGGTAGCCATCTTGCTGTTGCCGAAGGTATAGCTGACGGTGAAAGTGAATCCATAGAGTGGCACCTTGGTCAGCGAATGAGTGGTGAAATTCTGTCCACGGCTATGACTCTCTATCTGGATGTTGCCACCCTTGTTGAGTCCCACCATTCCCATCACGCTGAGATTGAGCTTGTCTTTCAGCAGCGACTTCGAGAGGTTTGCGGTGACGAGATTGAATCCGCCGTTCCATCCCTGCAGAGAGTACGACTTGGTGGAGGTGATGGCAAAGGCGCCGAGCTTGAGATCCCAGGGGAGTGTCTGCTGCAGACCTACCATGGCGTTGGCGGTCCATCCATTATTGCGTTGGTTGAGAACGGTGCTGCGAAGATCGGTATAGTTCAGACCGCCGTTGAGGAAGAGGCGGGTGTTCTTGGTGAAGAGATAGTTCACGTAGGCATTCATACCGGTCTGATGACTCTTAACCACGTTGCCGTAGGTGGTGTTGAGCAGGTTGTTGTCGTCGTAGAAACTGTACTGCGAGATGCCGTTGTCCACGAAGTTGTGGTGGAGGTTGAGGTTGAGCATCAGTTTCTGGGTGAACATGTTATAGACGAGCGACACATTGTGGGCCTTCTCCACATCGAGGTCGGGGTTACCATAGGTAAGGGCGATGGGATTGGTCTTATCAACGAAGGGGTTCAGATAGGAGATACCTGGGCGGCTGATGCGCATGTTGTAGGAAAGTCCGAGGTTGCTGCCCTGCGAAAGGATGTATTGCAGACTGGCCGTAGGCACGAGACTTCCGTAACCGGTGCTGAAGTCCTGACCGTTGCCCAGATGGTATTTCACGTCCTGCCAGGTGTATTCGTAGCGCAATCCGGTCTTCACACCGAACTTGTTGAAGTTACCTGCATATTCGCCATAGCCAGCCAGCACGGAGTTCTTGTATTCGTATTCGGAGCTGGAGCTCGGATCATAGGTGCCTTTCAGGTAATACTTTGAGTCGGAGGTGGCATCGTGGAGCAAGAGTTTGCTGCCCAGGCTCAGGGTCTGTCCAATACCCAGCGGCATAGTGTAGTCGAGCTGGAAGGTGTGGTTGACGGTCTTGTCCTTGTTCTCCGAATCACGGTTGGTCAGATCAATCACCGAAGACGTGGTTCCGAAGTTGTTGGTCATCTCGGTGGTGGCCGGACTGTAGTTCAGCTGGTAGGTCAGTGCAAGAGACTGGGTGTGCTCCTTGTTGAAGAAATGCTGGAAGTCGAGGCTGCCGCTGAACGACGTGCGCGAGTTTTTCATATCGGTTGTGCTACCATATGTGAAAGCGTTTCCATAGGCTCCGCCGCCCATTGTGGTATGCGTCGTACCAGTACTCTTCATCGACATGCTGTTCACCTGTGCCGTGGCATTGATGGCGCTATTGGGGCTGAGCTGATATCCCAGCGTGAGACTTCCCATCGTGAACGGAATCTTCACATCGTTCTCAGAGGTCATCAGCTGGCTTCCGCCGTTGTCTTGAATCTGCTCCATCTCGGTCTTGGTGGTGCCGGGCTTTGAATAGTTGGTCATCACGTTCGCGCTGTAGGAGAGTTTGCCCTGCTGTCCGCTGATGAAAGCGCTACCGCCGAGGCTTTTGTTTCCGGCTGATGCACGCACGGTTCCGTTGTATCCGTTCATACTCTGCGGAGCCATCGGGTCCATCCGGTTCATCACGATGTTGAGAACGCCGGCAGCACCCTCGGCATCATACTTGGCACCGGGATTGGTCACTACCTCAATGCTCTTCACGGCCGTGGCAGGCATGCTCTTGAACACCATCGAGGGATTCGACGAGAACATCACGTTGGGCATGCCATCTACATAAACCTTGAACGACGAAGAACCGTTGACGGTAATATTGTCCTGGCCGTCAACCGTGACCATCGGAACCTTACGGAGCATATCGAGCACCGTAGCCGACTTGGAGTCGGCATCGTCGGCCACGTTGTAGCTCATCTTATCCACCTCCATCTTCACAAGCGGTTTCTGGGCTACCACCTCCACACCCTTCAGGGCCGTAGCATTCTCCTTTATAAATAAGGTGTCGAGATTGAGGACGCCTTCGTTCTGCAGCGTGACGGTGCGCTTCAGGTCATCCTTACCCACACTGCTGAACACGATATCGAAAGCACCCCTACCCTTCACCGTATGGCTGAACTTGCCGTCAGCATCGGTGAGGAACATGGCAACGGGCTTGTCCTGCTTGCCTTCCTTGAACACACGGATTGTGGCGAAAGGCTCACCTTCCTTGGATGTCTCGTCTGCGAGTGTTCCCTTCACGGTGGTCTGCGCCATTACTGCTGATGTGGTCATCAGCAACATTGTTACCAGAAAAAACTGAATCTTTTTCATACCTTTGGATTTTTGTTTATTGATTTCTGATGCAAAAGTAAACCAAAAACCATCCGGTTCAAAGATACTTTCGACGAAATGCAGGGATTATTTCGACGAAATCCTCTTCCGCCTTTCCAAAAACAGCATACTCCGGCAGATCAAGTCGTCCACCGGAGTATGCTTTTATTTAAACCGCCAAAAGTAATCGGCGGTGAGTCGGTCCCTGTCGTATCAGCCCTGCTTGATGGTTTCCATGATCTTGGCTTCCAGTTCCTCGCAGAGTTCGGGGTTGTCCTTCAGCAACGCCTTCACGGCCTCGCGTCCCTGAGCCAGTTTGCTGTCCTCGTAAGAGAACCAGCTGCCGCTCTTCTGGATGATTCCGTACTCTACACCCAGGTCGATAATCTCACCAATCTTGGAGATACCCTCGCCGAACATGATTTCGAACTCGCACTTGCGGAAGGGAGGAGCCACCTTGTTCTTCACCACCTTCACGCGCACCTGGTTGCCAATCACCTCGTCGCCGTCCTTGATTGAGGTGACACGACGAATGTCGAGACGTACCGAAGCATAGAACTTCAGGGCATTACCGCCAGTAGTAGTCTCGGGATTGCCAAACATCACGCCAATCTTCTCGCGTAACTGGTTGATGAAGATACACGTGGTATTGGTCTTCGAGATGGTGGAAGTGAGCTTGCGCAGGGCCTGACTCATCAGTCGGGCCTGCAGACCTACGGCAGAGTCGCCCATGTCGCCCTCGATTTCTTTCTTCGGCGTAAGGGCTGCTACAGAGTCGATGACCACGATATCCACGGCTGCCGACGAAATGAGCTGGTCGGCAATCTGCAGCGCCTGCTCTCCATTGTCGGGCTGTGAGATCCAGAGGTTCTCCACGTCCACGCCCAGCTTCTCAGCATAGAAACGGTCGAAGGCATGCTCCGCGTCGATGAAGGCAGCAATACCGCCCGCCTTCTGCGCCTCGGCTATGGCATGGATTGCCAGCGTTGTCTTACCGGATGACTCCGGACCATATATCTCGATGATGCGTCCCTTGGGATAGCCGCCCACGCCGAGTGCGACGTTCAGTCCGATACTTCCCGTAGAAATCACATCCACATTCTCCACGTGTTCATCCCCCAGCTTCATCACGCTGCCCTTGCCGAAGTCCTTGTCAATCTTCGCAATGGCAGCCTGCAATGCCTTCAGTTTCTCGCTTTGAGGGTTCTGAGCTCCCTCCTCTTCAATTTTCTTTGCCATATCGTTTTTTACAGTTTTAATTTATTAAATCGTCATATAGAAATATCAGAATAAGAACACACCGAGGCCCGTATTTTTGCGTTTCTGCGCAAGGTCGCTCTTCATACGTTCTGTGGCAGCACGGAAGAAGAAGGAAACGAGATACTCATCAGTGCCTTCGCTACGTATCTGACGGAGAGCATTGATATAGTCTGCACGGTCTTTAATATCGATGATGAGTAGTGGATGACCAGCATGCAACAGTATCCAATTAGAGAGCAGACGTCCCGTACGGCCATTGCCGTCGCGGAAAGGATGCAAGTATTCAAAGAATCCGTGAAAACGGGCTGCGACAATCATTGGATGCACTCCGCGTTCCATAGCTTCTGCCGTGGACGACATCAAAGCCGGCACGCGTGCCCCCAGCGTCTCGTGGTCGCCAAAGACAGTATCACCTGCCGCCATATCCTCTGTCGTATAAGCACCAGCCACGGCACCAGGGACCCGGTAAGCCAGTGTATTCTCTGTCACCAGTCTATTGGTCTCACAAAGCAATTTCTCATCAAAAGCAGCATCGAGGTGTGTGGTCACATAGCGGAAGGCACGGAAATGGTCTGCCATCTCCGTACATTCCAGGAGGGAATGTCCCACTGGTACCATCGCCAGTCCCTGCTCTTTCAGTATGCGGGTGTCGTCCACAGTGAACGAGTTGCCTTCGATGGCACACGAGTGTGTGGAAAACAGCACCTCATGCCAGTCCATATAGTCGGCTGGTGCCATTTTCTTTACGATGCACTCTTCATATTCGCATCGCACATCCTCATAATGCTTTATCTCCTGTTCAAACATTGTTCATCACAACTAATTGTTTGGCAAAGATACGAAAAGTTGAGAGCAAAACAAAAGATTTTATTCTTTTTTTTGCCGAGACCGAGTATCTTCACGGAGGAACGACGTAAAGATACGAAAATTTCGGATAAATGAGAGTAAAATAAATAAATTTATTTTGCCGAATGTGAGAAATTTATGCAAAAGTTGAGAGCAAAACACGATTTAGTCCTTAAGCGGACAAAATCTTCTAATTTATTCTTTTTTTTGCCGAGACGGAGTAAATGATTTGCTTGTCCATAACAGAATTCTAAAGTTTACTTTGCAAAAACAGCAATTTATTCTAAAATATACTTCATAATAACATAAAAAACATACATCCTACATAAAAACCTCCAAACCACCTTTATTTACAGGCGGTTTGGAGCATGTATGTTTGTTTCAAACATACATAAACATACATTCACACGGCCCGCAGTTTCTGTAGTTTCAAAGTCGGAAACTAACAGTTTTTCCCATAGAAACTAACAGTTTTCCTAATAAAAACCGTTAGTTTCGCCCTTTAGACTGTGCGCATAAAATAATCAGGAACGCCCCGCCTACTATCAGCATAAACCTACATTCATGATCGAATGTAGGTTTGTGTATGTTTTCAACAAACATACATTGCCTACAACCCCTTTATTAAAAGGGTATTTCAGGCTTTTTATGTATGATGTATGTTTTTCAACTATTATTTGAAAAGTTCTGACCTATACTCAAAATGCATGGTATCATAATGATACCACCTTCCACCCCATATAAAACTATGCTTCTCAAATATCTTCACTATTTCATAAGGAATGTGGTTCTCATATTGTATCTTTTCTGTTTCAGAACATCTTGGATTTGTCCAAAGCCAGTAATTGGAATATGAAGTGTTTATATCAATTGCGATGCCATAACTATGCGCACTTTGACGATTTGCTCCTCTTACTTTCCGCCAATAGAAAGAAGAAGCATTGGTAAGATATTTGTGCAATTGAGAATAGTTAGATAGTTCTGCAGCTACACTTTCCAGATGCTTTGCGGCCCCGTTGATTTTGGAAAAAGGCACACTCTTGCCAAACCAGTTCACAGGAACCAAGTTGTTCCTAACCTCTGATTCATTACAGCCATACATCTTCATGAACAGTTCATCATTCCTCCCCCTACCACAATCATTTAAATAAGCTGGAATAGAAGCACACGTATCGTATGACATAGAAAACATATCTTCTATATCACAATTATCAAGTTTTTCAACATAGTTTTTTTCCTTGCCATCATCGTATACGATACGAGTACTATCAGCAAAGATTAAAAGGTTATTCGAATATTTTATATTGAAATCATGATATGCATCTATTATTCTTTTTGCATATAAAGGTATTGTATCTGTTGTTTTTAAGCTATCTTCCGAATCACTTGCGGATTCAGAAGATAGCGATTGGTCACCCTGCTTCTTTTGTATTTTATTGCAACCTATTAAAAACAAACAGAATAAAAAAACACATGTAAATCGTGTCATTCCTTATTCTTTTTGCCGAAATATTGTCTTAAACATTTATTCATGACTTTTCAAGAACTGAATGTTTTTGTTCTCTATCGCCGACAGTTCAGAATTAACATCTTCTTTTTGAGGCTTGTACCATGACTTTTTTGAGAAGTACTCCTTCACATCTTGACTCTTAAAGATGTATCCGTGCATAGCAAAAATAGTGTTTCGCATTATTTTTATATCCTCCTTCGTTCTCCCTATTAGATCGTTCTCTGTTGCCAATCGTTCTTTTAACCAAGCATATGGATTCTTGGAATCTGTTCCATGCTTTGTTTCGTCGGATTCTTTACTTTTCACGTATTCCTCATACTCTGTTCCTTTAAGTTTAGCTTTATTGAGCAGGCTACTAATAGGCGGCTGATTTTTGTACACAAACGAGACATTCCAATTGAAATCATGCTCATAACAGGCTTCCACATAACCATTACCAGGGTATAAGTAAAACGTTGTTGCTTCATTGGGTTCCAGGTCAACTCCATTCTCAACTTTCTTCAAATGTGCATTAGACGTTCCGTTAGGAGAATAGAAAGTGAATTCAACGTTATACTCACTACCTTTTATAGGCACAGTTCCTACATTACGAATCGCCTGAGTGACGGTTACATTGCCTCCGTATGCTCGCTGAGCTGTCCATGTTCCATTTTCCCGGACAAGACTTCCTTGGATTTCATCTGCATGTGTTTTTTTCAAAAATTCTATGTAATCACCTTCAACATCCAAGAGTTTTGAAACGTTCAAATCCGAAATCTCTTTAACGGGTACACCTGTCTGTATAGCTAGTTCCAAAGAAGCAGAGTCTAATTCAAGTACGCTATAAGTATCATTAAGAACAACTTCATTTTCACTTTTAACTTCAAAAACAAGTTTCTGCATTCGAGCATTGGCTATAGACACGATATAGCTGACAGAATCATTTTTCTCAATAGTAATGTCTCCCTTCTGAATACTATCAGGAAGACTCATGTTGTTGATGTTCTTGGCATTAGGGTAAATGCTATAGATGGTAGCTTTGTCTTTTGCATTGATTGCACTGACAAACATGTCTGTTACCTCTTGAATTTTTACCTTATTCTTATCTGAATCACATGCACAGCATAAAAGGATACAAAACGTTAGGATAGTAATCTTGATCTTTTCCATATTTATATTATTATAATTGTTACATCGCCTACTCTTCTAAGGATTTTCGGCAGTCTCCAATTTGAGTGTCTCCACTTATTGTTGCCGGGGCAAAGTGACTGGCTTATTAGTTATTTACAGGCATTCTCAAGTGAGAATTCCGTTATTACCTGTGCAGAGATACATATCACAACCACCGGCATCGAAATAATAAGAATGTTCTTTTTCATAATGATATATTTTAGATTGTCTTTCACATTAATTGCAATGAAAAGAAAGCCTGTTAGCGCTTTAACTTTTTACCATTCTCTTTTGACGAGATATTTTTTTAATTTAGATTATGACTATTAATATTTTATAAGCCTGTTGTATTGTTTAGCCGATTTCTCAAACTTGTTGAGTTGTTGTGGAGTCATATACTTTTTCATATTATCGAGAGTGCGTTTGTTATTACTGGCTTCAGTCATAACCCCTTCGTTCATAGACCACCAGAGAGAGCCTGGATCCATGTCGTATAAACCCTGTATGGTGTTTACTATGTCTGTAAAAGACACGAGAGTTTTGTTAATGACCTTTTGTGCATCCTCCTTTTCTTGTGCGAACTTCTGCTCTTCCATTTCGGCAGCTTTGGCAGAGGCGTATTCTTCAGAGAGTAAGGCATCGTGAATGGTTTTGTCGTTGTCACCCTTCTTGATGAGATTATGCTTGAGTGCAAAAGTGACACTTTCCGGTTCACTGCCGAAAATGTTCCAAGTATGTTCAACAACCATTTTTTTGCCAGCTTTGGCGACAATCATGGCGACATCGCTTACGGAGGTGACCTTATACTTTCCTTCACCGGCTTCAATAAGTGTTAAACTGTCTGGGTTAATGCTTGAAAGTTTTATCTTGCTGAATTGAAAGCTATTAGGATGGGCCATCAGAGTGTCGATTTTCAGGGTGTCGCCACTATTTACTGCATGGGCGAAATCGACAGCAAATTCCTTGAACTTAGATTCCTCTGAGCAAGATGTTGCTGTAACGAGTAGTGATACTAATAGTAGCACCACGTAAAAAGTCTTTTTGTTCATGTCTATACTTTATTTTGTTTTAAGAAACTCTTCGTATTCTCCACCTTTAACTTCATAATATCTCGAGACGACTTCACACCTGGAAGCCTCATTGATATTAAATTTCAGAGCGGCTTTATATATTTGGCGTCCAGCACCTTCTGCGGGGAAACGCGTACTCAAAAAGATTGTCTGCTTGGGTGCGATATCCTTACCCTTTGCCTCATTGGCGCCAAACATTTCGCACGATATAATTACTTTATAGTCCTCGCCTCTTATTGCATGACTTCCTTTGTTGGTCACTTGCGCCACAATGGTACTAGGCTCATCGACCATACACTTTATATCGCTTTTCTCCCAGTTTACTTCGGTCGTGACATTCTTCTTAAGCTGTTCTGCGGTCTTATCAAAAAGGAAATCATAAAAAGTTGTGTCGGAAAAGGCCTTCAGCATTTCCTGATCATCCATATCTTTCTTAATCCACCCGGTTTCCTGGGCAAAAGACATCTGCTCTTTAGGGAATGAAAACAGACCATGAGAACTGACTATTTTGAACGATTCTTTATCTTTTCCGGTCACAACAAGCCAGATTCCATTACCCAGCGACACCTTGTGACCGCCTGTCATGTTGTCCTCATTAATCTGAATGCTATCCATCTTGAAGTCAGAGGCGAATTCATCAACATCAGCCGTACCGGGATACATCTTTGTGATTCTGGATTTGTCACCACTCTGGACAGCAGCGGCAAAATCTGTTGCAAACCGTTTGATTTCCTCGACCTTGTTTGAATCACATGCACAGCATAAGAGGATACAAAACGTTAGGATAGTAATCTTGATCTTTTCCATTTTTATATTATTTTAATTGTTACATCGCCTACTCTTCTAAGGATTTTCGGCAGTCTCCAATTTGAGAACCTCCACTTATCGCATCCACAAGCAAGCATTCTGCTTATAGATAGCAACAACTTTTCCATTTGCTACCATCAAAGAATAGTCAACGTTACCCCATTGATCAACGATTTTTACTCGTTTGGCAGTTTTTCCATACTGCATCATGTCTCTCACTGTGGGTTCATAATACTTCAAGTATTCTTTGGCATTATTGATAACATAAGGATTATATAAGGTAATATATTCCTGCAACAAAGCCAATGGGGTTCCAATCTTGATATTACCAGTATTTAGAAGACTATTGACATACGTGGCTCCGTATTTCTGACCTAATTTAGAGGCTTTATTCCTGAAGGTACTTATTATATTGGCAATTCGTTTCTTTTCATTTTCCTCTTTTTTCTTCACTGATTCTCCCCCTTCCAGATTGTCTGTACTTCCGTCTGGATATCTTATTTCACCATTCCATGGAGTCAATTCGGGATAGTTAGCGATACGGCGATCCGCCACTTCGTCAAAGGTTGAGTATTGATTCGAGTCTCCAAAGAATGTTACTTGTTCTTTGAAAAAACCAGTAAAAACCGTCCCATCATTCATGGTGAATACCATTTTACCACCTATCACTTTGAGTACGCCATTTTTCTTGTGCAATATTGTTCCATTACCTAAACAGTCGTTATTCCCCCAATCTACACCATAGAAGATCCTGTCCCCGTTAGGGAATCCTGGCCTATACCCTCTACTCACTAAAAATGCATAATACGATGAAGCCACACTATTCCCTTGATCTGCTATTTCTTTTATCGCTTTCAGTGCCTTGGATTCATCTATCTCTTCTCCGTATAGTAAATTGAGAGCGGGAATTACTTTTGCAGCATCAACAGTGTCTTGTATAGATATTTCTCTTTTTTCTCTGGATTGCTGTGTTTGCAACAATAGTTCAAACCATGATTTCGTATTCTTGTCTTCTAATAATTTAGAATTTTGCAAAATAAATTGTTCTCTTAATTCGACCTTTTTTCTTTCTTGCTCAGCCTTTAATTCCGCTTCCTTTCTTTCCTTTTCTGCTTTTAATTCTGCCTCCTTTTTTTCTTGCTCGGCAATCAATTGTGCAGTTTTCTTCCGTTCTTTTCTTTCTTTAACACCGTCAGAGATAGATTTTATAATACCATAAAGATATTGAGAATAACCATGCTGGGGTGTACCTATTACCAATAATAGCAATAATACTCTAATTATAATCCTTTTATTATTCATAATAGTGTTAGTAGAATTTTAACATACAAACAAATCTTATGTTATTTATACTCAAAGGGGTGATCCTATGTGAAACACCTTATAGGAGGCTTTTTAAAGAGTTTTATTGAACGTCCTTTGTATAAGTCTTGTCTTACCTTCATTATCAATATGTTCCCAACTAACCACCATTTCTTGATCATTAATCAGATTAATTTTCATTTCAAAAGGTTTTTGAGAAACTCTTTCAATCCATTTATTCGTAATTTCTTTTAGTTGTCTAAAATATGGGGGAAAGCGTTCTTCTAAAGCGAAGTTTCTCGTAGATTTCCCATGATCTGAAGTAAAAATAGGCCCATAATCAAATGCTACCGGTGAATTATTAAATATTAGCGTTAAAACGGAATCTTTAAAATTATAATTTCCTTCTTTTTGTGCATATAAATATAAACCAATACGGTCTTCATACACAAAATATCTTTTGTACCCTTCGCCATACAAAAACGTTCCGTCTTTTTCAATTTTCAATTTCCACAGATATGAATTCTCATATGCTTCTTCATTTGACCTTTCTTGTATTTCACATATCCATAAGCCTGTTAGTTTTGATTGCGCAGAAACATCTGTATATGACAAGAGAGACATGTACAGAAAGAGTGGAATCCATAATAGATTAACTTGTTTCATATTAATATTCACTACTGTCCCGTTAAAGTGGACTAATCGGTCTTTGAAATAATTGAATTACAGTCTTTTACGAGCAATTTTGAGAGTCAACGGTTTTGAATTTGTA
>OMWC01000030.1 GCA_900314655.1 uncultured Prevotellaceae bacterium
GAAAGTGTGCTCACGGGAATGTTGCGTGGACTGTGCCGTGCCTGTCGTGGTATTGGTGGAGCGGGTAGAGTTCCACTGCCCCGTATAGGCCAGGCCGAGACGATGGTCGTCAGCGATGGCGTAGTCCATGCCGATGCGGTACTCGTGGTCGATGCCGTCGCTGCGGTTGCGGGTCTTGTCTTCGTAGGCAATGCGCTTGTCACCCAGCGGATGATTGGCCTCGTGCTCCACTTGTCCGTAATTTGCTCCATCTGTGAACGTGTACGACATATCCAGCCCAAGTTTGTTATGGTTGTAGATAAAGCTGCCACCCGCATAGCCTGTGCCGTATTTGTTCTGCTGCCAGCCGCCCATCAGTTGTCCTGAGAGTTGGTTCGTTCCTGCGAAGTCCTTTGTGACAATATTGATGGCCATGCCTCGCACATGATATTTCGCAGGAGCCGATGGCATTACCTCGGCCTTGGCCAGCATCGCGGCGGGCATAGATTTCAATCGCTCCACCACTTTGTCGGCACTCAGCGTGGTGGGTTTGCCGTTGATGATGAGCGTCACGGCCCGACCAGAGAACATGACGGTACCGCCCATCTCGCTCACGCCTGGAATGCTGGTCAGCGCATCGTAGGCATTGTCGGCTGGATAGGCTTCCAAAAGCATGGACATGTTATAGACAAGATGACCATTCTCAGCTTTGACATATTGGCGTTCACCTTTTATCTGGACACCACTTAGGGTGTATTTCTCGGGCTGCATCCGTATTGTTCCCACTCTCGGTTGGCTGCATATCTTGTAGACGGTCTTATAGCCGACGTATGAGATACGGGCTAATACCGTGGACAGTTCGTAGGGAATGGCGAAGTAACCGCTTTCATTACTAACGCCGCCACTAAGCAGCGTGGAGTCAGCAGGATTGAGGATCGCTACGTTAGCGTATGCCATTGGTTGGCCTTGCTCATCGATGATGGTGCCCGTCAAGTGGCGGTCGGTCTTGTGGGTACACTCCACATAGATCTCGCGGTCATCGGGCTTCACGGTCATGCGGACGGGATAGAAGCCGATCATCTGCTGGATGGCATCGGGCAGACGCTTGTTCTTGATGGTGGCGGTGACGCGGAAGTCCTCCAGTTCGTTGTAGAGGAAGTTGATGACGTATTCCTTCTGCTCGTTGTTCAACTGGAGCAGGGCATCGCTGAGCGATACATTTTTATAGGTGTGGCTGATGCGCTGTCCATAAGTGCCAAGTGGCATGCAGAGGATGCAGGCCATGAGCGTCAGAGTATATAGCGTGCTTCTCATTTTACTACCAATGTTTTGTCTTCCATGCCGATGTTCACGGCCTCGAAGGTGTTCAACTTTTCCACGACACGCGAGAGACTGTCTTCACGCTTCCAAACGAAATGGAAACGGAGCTCACGAGCCGCTTCATTCTCAAACTCCACGCCGACGCCGTGGGCTGTAGCAATGGCTGTGAGCATGGAGTCGAGCGGTACATTGTTGAAAACGTAAGGCTCGGTAGGGATTGTGTCGGTCTTTACTGTATCTGCAGGCAGGGAGGTGACTGGCTTCGTGTCTATCACTTGCTCCGTAGTGGGTTGTTGCGATTTGGAAGTGTTGATGTTGCGCACAACTTGGATGGCGGCAAAGGCGATGCCCGAAACCAGGAGCACACCGATGAAGGAGGCGGCAATCTTGTGGGTCGCGAGGCGTAAGACGAAACGGGGCTTATGTATTCCCGACGTACCGTCGCCTACCCGTAGCCTTTCTCCTTCGTCGAGGATTTCCAACTCTTCTGCATGGCTGGCTGCAAACTTCTCCCATTCGGCATCCACGTCCGGGGTGTCGTTTTTAAGCGCGTCGTGCTTGAAGGCACGTTTGGCAAAGCCAAGTTGCTGTACAAGCTGGCGCATCTCGTCGTCGGCGAGTATCTGCTGCAACTGTGCGTCGGTCAGTTGCTCGGGGTGGTCTTGCAATTCCAGAAGCCACTCTATACGCTGTTCATCGGTCATCATATTGGTTTTGAGTTTGAATTGAAATTCGTCGCCGCAGTATTGTGCGTAGCGAAATACTTTCTTATTTTCTCCACAGACTGCTTCAAGTGGGAGTGGACGGTCTGGCGGCTGACGTTCAGCGCTTCAGCCACTTCCTGGCAGGTCATCTCTTGCAGATAGCGCAGTCGAAACATCTCGATGCTCATTGGCGGCAGACAGTCTTGCAAGTAGCGCATCAGTTCATCCATCTGCATTTGCTCTTCCACGGTATCTTTGCAGATGAGTGCATCGCTTTCCTCCGTGAGCAGACGCGCGAAACGCTCTTGCACCTGCTTGTGTTGCAACACATTCAGGCAGCGGTGGCGCACACTTGCCAGCAGGAACGCCCGTGCATTGTCTGTTCTCACAATGGTTCTGCCACTCAGCAGATTGGAGAACACCTCGCTCACCACGTCCTTGCTCTCAGCTTCGTCAAAGAGCAGCGTAAGTGCCAGATGATGCATCTCGGTGTAGTGTGTCTTGAACAGACTTTCAACATCTTTTCGTGTCATACACTAATAATACAGTTCAGACGAAGAAAGTGTAAAGCGGAGATGCGATTTTTTCAATTCAAACTCAATTTTTCCTCTTCACTCCTCCACTTCGCAACGCTCGAAGCCCATCTCGCGAGCTTTGTCGGGACGCATGCAGAAATAGATGGCCTGACCCTCCACGCAGATTTCGCCAGCGGAGTTCTCGATGGTGACATCCACAAAGACGATGTTGCGCTTCTGCTCGGAGATGTGGCCGCGGATGGTGAGTTGCTTCTCCAGCGTAGAGACGGCCTTGCGATAGCGCACGTCGAGATGGGTGGTCATGCCGCTGGTCTGCAGCTTACGGAACACTACCCACCCGGCGGTCTCGTCGATAAGCGTGGAAAGGATGCCGCCGTGCATGGTGTTGATCCATCCCTGATAGTGCTGACGGGGCTGCCATAGGCTCACGATGTCGTCGCCGTCTTCAAAGAACGTCATGTGTACGCCGTAGGGATTGGTGGGACAGCAGCCGAAGCAGTCGTAGCCTTCACGCTGTGTCCAGGGGTTGAGTATTCTTTTCATGTGAGTTGGTGAGATTAAAAAAGTAGTGTGAGCAGGGGGATGGTGATGACGGAGAGGATGGTGGTGAGGAGCGTGCCCTGCACCATGAGCGTCTCGTCGCGCTGGTATTTCAGGCAGAACATCGTGCCGAAAGAGGCTACGGGCATACCGATGAGGATGGTGTTGATACGGTTGATGGTCTCGTCGATACCTATCAGTCGGAAGAGGAAATACACGCCCACGGGAATGGCCAAGAGTCGGAAGGCCGAGGTGATATAGATGGAGGGAGAGCCCAGCATGTGGCGACGGTCGATCACGGCCATCGAAGAACCGATGATGAGCAGCGAACCGGGCACCGTGATATTGCCCACCAGGCGCAGGGGCTCGCTGATTTCCTTGGGAATATTGTCGAGCCCAAGGAGCACGATCAGGATGGATATATAAGAGGCTACAAGACCGGGGCAATAGAGCACGCGCCAGTTGAAGCGATGACGGCCTACGGCATCGGGGCCGAGAATGAAGACCACGCCGCAGACAAAGACCGAGAGCGTGTTGGCCACATTGAGCAACGAGGCATAGAATACGGCTTCGTCACCGAAGATGGATGCTGCCACGGGGTAGCCGATGAAGCCCACGTTGCCGAACATCAGCATAAAACTATACAGACCACGGACCGATGGGTTCTTCACATAGAGACGGGGCAGCTGACTACACACCACGAAGAGCACGATATAGGTGAGGAAGCCTGCGAGCAGCAACGGCAGGATGAGCTCGCGCTTCGGAAACACATCGCCCATGACGGACGAGACGATCAGACAAGGGCAAGTGAGATTGATGACGAGATTCGACAGCTGACGGTCGAAAGAATCACCCATCAGCCGAAACTTCTGTGCCACAAATCCCACCAAGACCACCAGCAGCATGACAAGCATCTGCGAAACAACGTTATCCATCTACAATCGGGGCTTATTGCTGGCTGGTCAAGAATTCGAGAATCTGCTCTGCGTGAGACTTGGTCTTGATTTCCTTGGGCAGGAATACCTTTTCGATAACACCTTCCTCATTAATAATAAAGGTGGTGCGGAGGACGCCCATATATTTGCGGCCGTACATCGACTTCTCCCCCCAAGCGCCGAACTCCTGCACGAGACGGTTCTCCGTGTCGGCTATCAAGGGGAAAGGAAGCTGGTTCTTCTCGATAAACTTCTGATGCGACTTGGCATCCTGCACGCTGACGCCCACCACGGCATAACCCAGCTTGCGAAGGGCGCTGTAGTTGTCGCGAAGCGAACAAGCCTCAGCCGTGCAGCCACTCGTAGAATCCTTCGGATAGAAGTAGAGCACCAATTTCTTACCTTGGAAATCGGCCATGCGGATTTCCTTTCCATTCTCGTCAAGGCCCAACAGTTCGGGCGCTTTGTCACCTGCTTTCAGCATATCTGTGTGTATTGTTTGTTATTCTGCGATGCAAAAGTATGAATTATTTCCCAAACAGAATGCTAAATACAAAGATTTTTTGTAACTTCGCCCCAAGAAATAAAACTCAGTATTATGGCACAACATAATGAATTAGGCAAATGGGGGGAGGAACTGGCTGCAAGATATCTACAGGAGCTTGGTTATTCCATCATCGAGAGCGACTGGAAATCAGGCCATCGCGACATTGACATCATCGCCATGGACGGTGACGAAGTGGTGTTCGTGGAAGTGAAAACCCGCAGCAATACCCATTTTGCCGAACCTATTGATGCCGTGAACTATCATAAGATGATGAATCTGAGGCGATCGTTCAACCACTACATCAAATTCCATCGCGTGAACAACCCCATCCGCTTCGACATTATCGGTATCGTGGGTACGCCGGAAGGGGAATCGCCGAAGATAGAGCATTTCAAGGATGTACGTATTTTTTAGTTTCAGGTTTCAGGTTTCAAGTTTCAAGTTTCAGGTTTCATGATTAAAGATTAAGGGGGCAGATGACAAAGGCAACAGAGATTATTGCGCTCATGGAATCGATGCGCAACGAACGGCAGCGAGAGGTGCTGATGCGCTTCTTCAAGACTGGTGAGGGAGAATACGGCGAAGGCGACGAGTTTCTGGGGCTGAAGGTGCCTCAGACGCGCCAGATTGTCAAAGAGGCTAAAGGCCTGCCGCTTGAAGAGGTGCCAGAATTGCTGACGAACCGCTGGCATGAGGTCAGGCTCTGCGGCCTGCTGATACTGGTAGCCAAATTCGAAATGCTCTACAAGAAGAAGCTTGCGGAGGACAAGGAGGCGATACGAAAAAGAGATGAAATCCTGATACTATATCTGGAGCATGCAGAATATGCCAACAACTGGGATCTCGTGGATTTATCGGCTCCGAAGATTCTCGGACGATGGCTCACGCTACCCACGAGCCTCACCCCCACCCTCACACCGAAAGACGACAGGGATATACGGCAGCAAACCATTGACGCGCTTGCCTTCAGCGACAATCTATGGAAGCAACGCATGAGCATGGTTTGCTCGTGGATGACATCAAGGGAGGGAGATCCTTCGTGGTGCCTGCGCTATGCAGAAATCCATCTCCGGCATCCTCACGACCTGATGCAAAAGGCCGTGGGATGGATGCTCAGGGAAATGGGTAAGAATGTCAGTATGGATCTGCTGCGGGAGTTCCTGCAGCAGCATGTACACGAAATGCCACGCACTACCCTTCGCTACGCCATTGAGAAGATGGACGATCAGGAAAGACGCTACTGGATGAAACGCTGATTCTTATCGCCCTTAGACTGGCGGACCTGATAGCTGGCCCCCAATTCGCGTATTTTGGCAGTCACCCACCCATTCCGGTAGGTGGCTGGATATTCGCGCTCGCCAGCGGCAATGCAAAGACGGGCGGTATCCGAGACCGGTCGGTTGAGGCGGATGCTGATCTCGACATCTCGGAAGGTGGGCGTGCTCTGCTGTGCGATGGTATAAGCGTGTGACAGTTGACCTGGCTGCAGGCTGACAACGGGCTGCACCTCGGTATCAACGACTATCTGATGACGGCCCAAAGTGAGTTGCATTCCCGGGAGCTGCAGATGGTTCGTCTGGTTCCAGCGGAGCATCCAACGCAGATTCTTACGGGGTGCCCTCGGAATGGACTGACGCTTTCCGGTTACGGTGAAGGAATAAAGCGACTGGTTGCCATAGGCATCCGTGAGCGCATAGACCACCTGATAGTATTTTTCGCGATTGAAGTCGTAGATGCCGCGCGTGTCGTTGGTCTTGAAAAGCGGCAACTGACAACCTGGTTCCACGAAGGATTTCATGTACCACACATTCTGATGGCGCCAATGCTGGTAATCACCCCAGGAGTTGACTTGGCGGTTCATCTGGGCGGGAATGCTGTCAACATCACTTTCGAAGACGACTTCACCGTCGATAGTGAGTCGCGTATGGCGGATGCCGTAATGATGGAAGGTGTCTTCCATATAGTCGTTGGCCCAGATGCCAAAGCCCACTTTTCCCCAAGCCGTGAACTCGCGCTGCAGGTCGTGAGACGTGAAATTGAAATACTGCTGACGGCCGCTGCCATTGAAGATGCCCTCCCCTTCCTGGGGATAGGCCATAAAGGCGTGAGCCTGAGGCGGCGTCTTGTCAACGAGATACTGCCCCACATACGACAGCGGGTCGCGCATGGCCCAGGTTCGTGTGTCGTGGATTTCGAGATGGAGGTGGGGAGCCACGCTGCTGCCCGTATTGCCGCTGATGGCAACCAACTGCCCGCGACTGACAGGCATCTCGTGAGGACGCAGATAGATGTCGGCCGGGTTCTGTGGCGGTTTATGCCACTCCGCAATATCGTCAGGCTGCCCATGCTCGCGACGGTAGCGGGAGATACGGGCACGCTGAACGGGGGTGAAGTCCTTCAGATGGCAATACACCGAACTATGACCATCGGGATGCTGTATGAAGACGGCATTGCCGAAGCCGAAGAGTCCCACGGTGATGCGCGACACATAGCCGTCGGCTATGGCAAAAAGAGGCTTGCCCACAGCCATTCCCGTACGGACGTCGATACCGCCGTGGAAATGATGTGGGCGTGGTTCACCAAAGTTGCCCGCCAACGTGACGTGGTCATCGTGGACGGGCGAAACAAACTGTAAGGCTGCTGCCAGCAAAAGCGCGCTTAGCATGCCTTGAAACTCATATCAAGTCCTTTCACTGAGTGAGTCAGGGCACCCACAGAGACGTAATCGACTCCCTGCTCGGCATAATCGCGAATGGTGTCGAAGGTGATGCCTCCGGATGACTCGGTCTCGTAGCAGCCGGCAATGATGTCAACGGCCTTCTTCGTGTCGGGCACGCTGAAGTTGTCGAGCATGATGCGGTCAACACCGCCATGATCGAGCACCTGCTGCAATTCATCGAAAGAGCGGACCTCAATCTCGATCTTCAGTTTCAGTCCCTTCTCGTCCAGATACTTGTGGCAACGGTCAATCGCATTGGTGATACCCCCGGCGAAATCCACATGATTGTCCTTGAGCAGAATCATATCGAAGAGTCCGATGCGATGGTTCACGCCACCACCAATCTTGACGGCCTGCTTTTCGAGCATACGCATTCCAGGAGTAGTCTTGCGGGTATCGAGCACATGGGTCTTGGTGCCTTTCAGGCGCTGCACATAGCGGTCAGTCATCGTGGCGATGCCGCTCATGCGCTGCATGATATTGAGCATCAGGCGCTCGGTCTGGAGCAGGGAGCGAATGCGTCCGGTCACAACCATCGCAATGTCGCCCTTCTTCACGCGCGTACCATCTTCCATAAGCACCTCTACCTGCATATCAGGATCAAAGCGGTGGAACACCTTCTTGGCTACCTCCACACCGGCCAAGATGCCATCCTCCTTGATCAGCAGATGGCTCTTGCCCATGGCATCTTCGGGGATGCAGCAGAGTGTGGTGTGATCACCATCACCGATATCTTCGGCAAAAGACAGGTCGATAAGTCTGTCTTCTAATTCGTCAACGCTAAGCATAACTGTTTGTTTTTAAGTTTCAAGTTTCAGGTTTCTTTCATTCATGTATTCTGAAAGCGTTTTCTGGAGAAAACGATGACAAGTTTCAGGTTTTATCTGAAATACTTGGGAGTATCCTTGAAGAGATTGATACCGATACCAATGCGCAGACCTACCTTGCTGTAGTCGGAATGGTTCTTGATAGACTGCTCGTAATAGAGAGCGGGCTCAATGGTCACCGTGCGGTTGATGAAGAAAGCATAGCCTACTTCCACATTGGGCATGAAGTCATTATAGCCGCTGGCATGTACATACTTGGCACCAGCACCGAGGAAAATACCATTCTGCACGATATAATAACGGCCACCCACACCAATGTTGAACTTATCGGAAGAACCTTCACTTCCGTCATGCGAATATCCCACTTGACCTAAAGCCAGCAGGTTGTCCATAAAGAAATAACCAGCCTTGGCATCAACACCCAAATGGAATTCCGTGGCACCGCTGTAACTGGCATCCAAGCCGGTCATCGAAGCACCCACATACATTTTGCCCTGTTCGAACTGGGCATTTGCGCTCAGCGTCATCACGAGAGCAGCAATCATCATTGCAATTTTCTTCATACGCAGAATTGTTGTTTTGTTAATGTTCTGTATATTATTTACTTAAATTATTCTTTGTGTATTTCTGGTACCAGGTAAAGAACCACACCAGGGAAACGACCAAGGCCACTACGGCCACTACGTAGCCGGCACTCATCGATGCTCCGATGGCATTCTTCGAGACCACGAGGAACGTGCTGCAGACAACGGTCATGAAGACAGCCGGAAGGAAGGTCACCACGAAGGGTTTCTTCTGCTGGACCAGATAGACGGTTATCGTCCAAAGCGTGAATACGGCAAGCGTCTGGTTAGCCCATCCGAAATAGTTCCATATCACGTTGAAGCCATCAGGATTCTCGATATTGAAGAAGAGCAGACCCAGCGTAGCAGCGAAAAGCGGCACACAGATGTAGAGACGCTTACGGATGGAATGCTGTTCCAGATGGAGGAATTCGGCAATGATGAGACGGGCGGAGCGCAAAGCCGTATCACCACTGGTGATCGGTGCAGCCACAACTCCCAGCATGGCCAGGATTCCACCGAAAAGACCCAGCCAGCCTTCGCTCACCACGGTCACCACTTTCGGAGCAGCCATCGTCATCTCGGGAGCCTGTCCCAAGAGTTCCTGACCTGCAGAACCATAGAAGAAATACATGGAAACCGTAGCCCAGATAAGAGCAACGATTCCCTCGGTAATCATGGAACCGTAGAAAATGGGGCGTCCCATCTTTTCCGACTTGATGCAACGGGCCATCAGCGGGCTTTGTGTGGCATGGAAGCCACTGATTGCTCCGCAGGCAATGGTGATGAAAAGTGCCGGGAAGATAGGCGTGCCGTTCATCGTTCCGATACCATCCGTAAGTTCAGGCAGTGAAGGCCATTTCACGAAGAGTACAGCCATCAGGGCCACGGCCATGAAGAGCATCGAAACGGCAAAGAGCGGATAGATGCGACCGATAATCTTATCAACAGGCAGCATCGTAGCAATGATATAATATGCGAAAATGATGCCACACCAGATATAGACCCACGTGTTACCTTCGCCGCAGAGATCACCCAGAATGAGCGCCGGACTATACACGAAAACGGCTCCCACCATCATCAGCAGAAACACCGAAAAGACCAGCATCACGTTCTTCGTGGTGCCTCCCAGATATTTGCCCACCAACTCAGGCAGACCGGCACCGCCGTTGCGCATGGAGAGCATACCGGAAAGGAAATCATGCACTGCGCCTGCAAAGATACATCCCAGCACAATCCAAAGATAAGCTGCAGGGCCAAACTTGGCACCCATGATGGCACCGAAGATGGGGCCTGTGCCCGCAATGTTAAGAAACTGAATCATGAAAATCTTCCACCCGGGAAGCACGATGTAATCGACGCCATCAGCCTTCTCTACAGCAGGAGTCAAACGGTCGTCGGGGCCGAAAACACGCTCTATGAACTTGCCATAGACCAAATAGCCTATCACCAAAGCCAAGAGACTCAACGTAAATGTTATCATTTGTACCTTTATATTTAAAAAGTTATGCAAAGATACAAAGTTTTTCTGAAATATTCGTACCTTTGCAAAGATTTTTATAAACTTTATATAAATGAAAAGAACACTTATCCTTATATATGTCCTCATTGCCTGCATCATGACGGAGGCACAGCCGGTGGCTACGCCCAGTCTCAACGACGAGATACGTGCCGTATGGCTCACTACCATAGGCGGTATAGACTGGCCACGGACCTATGCCACTTCACCTGCCACCATCGAACAACAGAAACGGGAACTCACCCGAATGCTCGACCGGCTGAAACTGATACGTATCAATACGGTGCTGCTACAGACCCGTATCCGGGGTACCGTGATCTACCCCTCCAGCCTGGAGCCATGGGACGGATGCATGAGCGGACAGCCAGGCCGCAGTCCCGGCTACGACCCGCTGCGCTTTGCCATCGACGAATGCCATAAGCGCGGTATGGAGCTCCACGCATGGGTGGTGACGCTCCCCCTGGGAAAATGGAACGGAGCCGGCTGCAGGAACATGCGCAACAAGTATCCCAAACTCATCAGGAGGATAGGAGAAGATGGTTTCCTGAATCCCGAACAGCCGCAGACGGGCGATGTCATAGCCAGCGTCTGCGAGGAGATTGTCAGAAAATATGACGTTGACGGAATCCATCTCGACTACATCCGCTATCCCGACGGATGGAAGATCAAGGTTGGCCGATCCATTGGCCGTGAGCACATCACCAGCATCGTACGAAAGATTCACACGGCCGTTAAATCAGTTCGCAGGAATATCAAGTTAAGTTGTTCGCCGATAGGTAAATACGAAGACCTCTCACGCTATAGCAGTCGCGGCTGGAATGCCTACATGGGGGTATGTCAGGACGCTCAGGGATGGCTTCGCACGGGACTCATGGACCAGCTCTATCCGATGATGTATTTCAAGGGCAATCAGTTCTTCCCCTTTGCCTTGAACTGGTCAGAAAACAAGTATGGCAAGGAAGTGGCTGCCGGACTTGGCATTTACTTCCTGGACCCCCACGAGGGCAACTGGAAAATCGACGAGGTGAAGCGTCAGCTGGCCATCTGTCGCCAGTATGGTCTCGGGCAATGCTTCTTTCGTGCTAAGTTCCTGCTCGACAATGTGCAGGGGCTCTATGACTATCTACGTGTGTGGAATTTCCAGGATTTGCTTTCAGAACGTCTGGGCGGGCTTCCGCCTGTCCCCATCGTCGCAGAGGCTGGCCCTACGGCAGTCATGCCGCTGAAGATTACCCCCAACGCTTCCCTTCCCTTCCTCAAGAACGACGGCCGATATATGCAACTGCCCTCCAAAGGTCAGACGCTCGATGCCGACGTGCTTATCGTGAGGACCCTGACCGGTATGGCCGTAGCCACACTCCCCTATCGCGGCAGTCAGGCCAGCATCAGCCACATCCAGCCAGGCACCTACGAAGTGCGCTCCCTCAATCGCAAAGGCATCACCCACCGTCTGGGATTCCTGGAAATCAAGCGCTAAAGCGGTCATTTTTCAACAGACAAGTGTGACGGTGTGACAGTGTGACAGCAACTTTCATAACATTTAATAAAAATACTACTTTATACTAATAAACCACAAGAGCTCGCGCGTACTGAAAAATAAAAGTTTATATAAACTTAGTGTCACACTGTCACACCGTCACATCGTAAAACATCATCCATTGCCTTGCAAAGTATCATCCGTTGACCTTCAAAGTATCATCCGTCGGAGGTCAAAGTATCATCCGTTGGAAGGCGACTGATGATACTTTGAAAAGGAGAATACGATATTTTTGCGGAAAATCTTTGGCAGTCAGAGAATCTTTTGTAACTTTGCACCGATTTAACCGGGCGCTGCCCCTCATTGTCAGAGGGAGCCCAACGAAATGTAACAAAGTAAAAATGAAAGTCTTAAAATTCGGCGGAACGTCTGTAGGTTCCGTAAAAAGCATTCTTAGCTTAAAGAAAATTGTAGAGAAAGAGGCCAAAAACGGGCCTGTAGTAGTGGTTGTCAGTGCCCTCGGCGGCATCACGGACAAGTTGATTGCGACTTCGCAACTGGCTCTTCAAGGCGACGAGCGTTACAAGACTGAGTTCGACGCTATCGTTGACCGCCATCACCAGATGATAGACACGATCATCACCGACAACCAGAAACGCGTAGAACTTTTTAACACCGTTGACCATCTCTTCGAGCAACTGAAGAGTATCTATCAGGGCGTATATCTTATCCACGACCTGAGCGAGAAGACACAGGATGCCATCGTCAGTTACGGTGAGCGCCTGTCGAGCAATATCGTGGCCACACTCATCCGTGGGGGCAAGCGCATCAATGCACGCGACTTCATCCGCACGGAACGTAAAAACGGCAAGCATCAGGTAGATTTCGAACTGACCAACAGCCTCATCCGCGAGCAGTTCAAGGATATGCCAAAGGTGGCTGTGGTGCCGGGATTCATCTCCCGCGACCGCGACACCAACCGCACGACCAACCTCGGGCGTGGCGGTTCTGACTATACGGCTGCCATTATTGCAGCTGCCCTTGATGCCGAAGTGCTGGAAATCTGGACTGATGTTGACGGTTTCATGACGGCAGATCCGCGCGTTATCCATACAGCCTACACCATCAACGAGCTGTCGTATGTGGAGGCTATGGAGCTCTGCAATTTCGGTGCGAAGGTCATCTACCCGCCTACGATCTATCCCGTCTGTGTGAAAAACATACCGATCAAGGTAAAGAACACGTTCAATCCCTCTTTCCCCGGTACCTTAATCAAGGAAAAGATTGATAACGACTCCAAGCCCATCAAGGGTATTTCAAGTATATCGGGTACCACACTGATCACCGTCACGGGTCTTTCCATGGTGGGTGTTATCGGTGTGAACCGCCGAATCTTCACCGCGCTGGCCAACAACGGCATCTCCGTGTTTATGGTTTCGCAGGCTTCATCAGAGAACTCCACGTCAATCGGTGTGAAGGACTCCGATGCCCAAGCTGCCGTAGAGGTATTGAACCATGAGTTTGCCAAGGAGATCGAGACTGGCGCCATGTTCCCCATGCACGCAGAGAGCGGTCTGGCCACCATTGCCATCGTGGGTGAGAACATGAAGCACACACCGGGTATTGCCGGAAAACTCTTCGGCACGCTCGGCCGTAGCGGTATCTCCGTGATTGCATGTGCACAAGGTGCCTCAGAGACAAACATTTCGTTTGTAGTGGATGGCAACAATCTGCGCAAGTCGCTCAACGTGCTCCACGACTCGTTCTTCCTTTCGGAATATCAGGTGCTCAACCTCTTCATCTGTGGTGTTGGCACCGTAGGCGGAAAGCTTATCGAGCAGATTCGCCAGCAATACAACGAACTGATGGAGACCCGACGGCTGAAACTCAACGTGGTAGGCATCTGTTCTTCCAAGAATGCCATCTTCACCCGCGATGGCATCAACCTGGAAAACTACCGCGAACAGCTGAAGGCTTCAGCACCAAGCAATATCAGTCACATGCGCGACGAGGTGCTGAAGATGAATATCTTCAACTCGGTGTTTGTGGACTGCACGGCCAGCAAGGAAGTGGCAGAACTCTACCAGACTTTCCTGGAGCACAACATCCACGTGATTGCAGCCAACAAGATTGCCGCTTCAAGCGACTACGACGACTATATCCAGCTGAAGCAGACGGCTCTGCGACGCGGTGTGAAGTTCCGCTTTGAGACCAATGTTGGAGCTGGACTTCCCATCATCGGAACCATCAACGACTTAAAGAACTCTGGCGACCAAATCCTTAAGATTGAAGCAGTTTTGAGCGGAACGCTCAACTTCATCTTTAACGAGATAGCAGCCGACGTTCCCTTCTCTGAGACCGTGCGCCGCGCCAAGGAGCAAGGCTATAGCGAGCCTGACCCACGCATCGATCTCTCAGGTAAGGATGTCATCCGCAAACTTGTCATCCTCACCCGTGAGGCTGGCTATAAAGTGGAACAGGAAGACGTGGAGAAACATCTCTTCGTACCCGATGACTATTTCAACGGCACGTTGGAGGACTTTTGGAAAAACCTGCCCCAACTGGATGCCGACTTCGAGAAGCGCCGTCAACGCCTGGAGGCAGAAGGTAAGCACTGGCGCTTTGTGGCCAAGATGGACAACGGGAAAACAAGCGTTTCACTGCAGGAAGTGGCTCAGAACCATCCTTTCTACAATCTGGAAGGATCCAACAACATTGTGCTCCTCACCACCGAGCGCTACAAGGAATATCCCATGCAGATTCAGGGCTACGGTGCCGGTGCCTCGGTGACCGCAGCAGGTGTGTTTGCCAATATCATGTCAATCGCAAATATCTAAACAAGCATGAAACACATTATCATATTAGGCGACGGAATGGCCGACCACCCCGTGGAAAGACTGGGAGGAAAGACGCTGCTGCAATATGCCGACAAACCCTATATGGACATGTTGGCACGCAAAGGACGTACCGGACGACTTATTACCGTACCAGAAGGTTTCCCCCCGGGATCAGAAGTGGCTAACACCGCCATCATGGGCTACGACCTGAATAAAGTATATGAAGGCCGCGGCCCGTTGGAAGCCGCTTCGATAGGCTATGAAATGGACGATGACGACTTCGCCATCCGCTGCAACATCATCACACTGGAAGACGGAAAAATCATCACCCATAACGGCGGAAACCTGGAGACCAAAGATGCTGACGTACTGATAAAGTATCTGGACAAGGAGTTGGGCTCCGACAAAGTGAAGTTCATCACAGGCATCCAATACCGTCATCTGCTCGTCATCAAAGGCGGCTCAAAACATATTGTATGCAATCCGCCTCACGATCACCCCAACGAGGAATGGGCCAAGCTGCTCGTATCGGCAGAACCGGGTTGGGAGAACAAGAAAGACGGCAACAGAATGACCGGACAGGAAACGGCTGATTTGATCAACAGCCTGATTCTGAAATCACAGGAACTGCTCGCCAAACACCCCTACAATCAGGCCAAGGCAGCCAAAGGCGAACGCCAGGCGAACAGCATCTGGCCCTGGAGCGGCGGCTACCGTCCTTCGATGGAAACGTTGATGCGACTCTATCCACAAGTGAAAACCGGCTCGGTAATCTCTGCCGTTGACCTCATTCGAGGTATCGGCCACTATGCCGGACTCGACATCATTGAAGTGGAAGGGGCAACCGGACTGGCTGACACCAACTATGAGGGCAAGGCACAGGCCGCTATCGAGGCTCTGAGAAAGCAAGACTTTGTATTCGTCCACGTGGAAGCTACCGACGAAGCTGGTCACGACGGCGACCTCGACTTGAAACTCCGGGCTATCAACTACCTTGACCACCGTCTTATTGAGCCCATTTATAACGAAGTGCGCACATGGGACGAGCCCGTATGCATTGCTATCCTGCCCGACCACCCCACCCCCGTGGAGATGCGCATTCACGTCAACGAACCTGTGCCTTTCATCATTTACCATGAAGGCATAGAGCCCGATGAGGTTCAGAGTTATGACGAAGTGACCTGCGTAAGTGGCGGCTATGGGATGCTGCGCCTCAACGAATTTATGCAAACCTTTATGTCCATCAAATAATTTCAAGAAGAATGATATACTACAGCACTAATAAAAAAGCTCCTGTCGCCACATTGGAAAAGGCCGTGGTGAAAGGACTGGCCGAAGACCGCGGACTCTATATGCCCGAGCGCATCAAGCAGTTGCCACAGGATTTCTTCGACAACATCGATAAGATGACATTTCAGGAGATTGCCTATACCGTGGCCGATGCTTTCTTCGGAGAGGATGTAGATGCTGAAAGCCTGAAGAAGATTGTCTATGACACTTTGTCGTTCGACTGCCCTGTGGAGAAGGTCACTGACGACATTTACGCCCTGGAACTCTTCCATGGCCCCACCCTCGCCTTTAAGGATGTAGGTGCCAGGTTCATGGCCCGCCTCTTGCAATATTTCATCAAGAAGGAAGGCGGAGAGAACGAGACCGTGAACGTGCTCGTGGCCACCAGTGGCGACACCGGTTCGGCCGTAGCCAACGGATTCCTCGGTGTGGACGGTATCCATGTATATGTGCTCTATCCCAAAGGGAAAGTTTCTCCGATTCAGGAATGCCAGTTCACGACCCTTGGCCGGAACATCACAGCCATAGAGGTAGATGGCGTTTTCGACGACTGTCAGGCTCTGGTGAAGAATGCCTTTATGGATGAGGAATTGAACAAGCACATGAAACTCACTTCTGCCAATTCCATCAACGTTGCCCGTTTCCTGCCACAGGCTTTCTATTATTTCAATGCCTATGCAAGAATGAAAGCCTTAGGGCTGGCAGACAATCTGGTGATGTGCGTGCCCTCGGGTAATTTCGGCAATATCTGCTCGGCCCTCTTCGGCCGCAAGATGGGACTTCCCATCAAGCGCTTCATTGCCGCCAACAATGCCAACGACATCTTCTATAACTATTTGAAGACCGGACAATACGAGCCGAAAGCCAGTATTCAGACGCTGGCCAATGCCATGGACGTAGGCGACCCATCAAACTTTGCACGCATCTACGACCTCCATCAAGGCAACCATGAGGCCATCACCGAATATATCAGTGGTGCGACCTACAAAGATGATCAAATCAGGGAGACAATGCGCCAGTGCTACAAGGAGACAGGATATGTGCTGGATCCTCACGGTGCCTGCGGCTACCAAGCTCTGAAAGAATTACTCCGCGAAGGCGAAACGGGTGTATTTTGTGAGACTGCCCACCCCGCAAAATTCAAGGAGAAAGTAGATGAGATTATAGGTATCGACGTAGAGATTCCCGAACGACTTGCCGACTTCATGAAAGGAACCAAGCAGAGTGTTCCCTTAGGCAAAGACTTTGCCGGATTCAAGAATTATCTGATGAATCAATAGTTTCCACTTAACATTATTTAAACAAAAATATCGGTACGTTTAGAACAACGTATCGATATTTTTATTAATTTTGCATCGCTTTTAGTACTAAAATTTAGATATTAGCTTGAAAATCAAGCGGTTAAGAAGATTCTAAGGATTTCAAGATGAGACAATTAAAGATTCAAAAAAGTATTACCAACCGTTCCAGTGAGGCGTTGGACAAGTATCTTGTGGAGATAGGTCGCGCACCTCTGATTTCCATCGATGAGGAAATTGAACTGGCACAGAAGATCAAGAAAGGTGGACGCGAGGGCGAAAGAGCCAAGGATAAACTCGTGACCGCCAACCTCCGTTTTGTTGTTTCTGTGGCCAAGCAATACCAACACCAGGGACTTACGCTTACAGACCTTATTGACGAGGGTAACATCGGTCTGATCAAAGCAGCACAGAAATTTGATGAAACGCGTGGATTCAAATTCATCTCCTATGCAGTGTGGTGGATTCGCCAGAGCATCCTGCAGGCTATCGCCGAGCAGAGTCGTATTGTGCGTCTGCCCCTTAACCAGGTTGGTTCACTCAATAAGATCAATCACGAAATCAACAAGTTTGAGCAGGAGAATCAGCGTCATCCTTCTGTCAGCGAACTTGCTGAAGCAACAAATATTGACGAGGAAAAGATCGGCCAAAGCTTGGCAGCCGACGGTCATCATGTCAGTATCGACGCTCCTTTCCAAGATGGAGAAGACAACTGCATGCTTGACGTGATGCCTTCCGGTGAAGATTCTCGTACCGACCGCAAGGTTGACCACGAGAGCATGGCACAGGAGCTGAACACCGTGCTTTCAAAGGTTCTGAAAGATCGTGAAATCACCATCATCCGCGAATGTTTCGGTATCGGTTGCCACGAGAAGGGACTTGAAGAGATTGGCGATCAGCTCGGACTGACCCGTGAACGTGTTCGCCAGATTCGCGAAAAGAGTATTGCAAAACTCCGTGACAGCGGCAATGCGAAAATCTTGATGAAATATCTCGGATAAAATACCCCTACGAGCATAAAAAATCCGTTTGCAAGTATGTGCAAACGGATTTTTTTTGTATCTTTGTCGGCGATGCGCAGATGGATGTTCTTTATATTGGTTTCCATTCTAACCATGGAATGCACCGAAGCACGAACCCGTATGGATTCCGTGCTTATCAATCGTGTGTTCAACTATCGGCAGACCATCGAATTCAATCAGTTTCCTGATGAAATGAGTTACTATACCCGTTTCTACATCAAGAAATCCAAGCGGAATCCCATTCTATGGGCTGTTCCCTCGATGTATAGGATTGCCAGACATTCTGAACGCGAGTTTGCCGGAGAGACTTGGAACAAGTTCAAGCCCTACGCCAAAGAAAAGAATTTCACACAGGTGAGCATTGAAACCGCTTCGGGTGTACATGCCGTTATGGGTACTGTGGAGAACTACCTGAAGCCAGATATCTATGAGGTCCTCATGACTCAAAACGGGATGCTCTCACCATTTCACAGGCAGAATGCCTTCTATTACAAATATGAAATTACCCGCCTTTCATCCAATAATGCCGAGATTACTTTCCGTCCACGCGTGTATAACACAAAACTCGTGAGTGGATATGCTGTGGTTGACCCCAAAACAGGCCGCATCATCAGCGTTACATTCTTTGGCGAGTTTGATATGATCAGATTCACACTCAGCGCCACTATGGGCGAGGAAGGCCCCGCCTCATTGTTTCCTGTACGTATCGACACCCACTCTGGATTCAAGTTTCTTGGCAACCGCATTGAGGCCGAGCATTATTCCCGATATGCTGTAACCCAAAACCTCAATGATTCCATCAGGGATAGCGAGGATAAGGCCATAATGGATACCTTGCGTCCGGAACCCCTGCCTGAAAAGATAGCAAGGCTTTATGAAGTGAAAGACTCTTTGGACAGCATCGCCTGGGCTAACAGAGACACTTCAAACGTGGAAAAGAAGCCAAATTTCGTGAAGAAGATTCTTTGGGACAGTTTTGCCGACCATTTGCTTAACCGTACCCGAATGAGTCTTGGCAATAACCAAAGTTACATCAGGCTTGACCCGCTGCTGAATCCCCTTTACTTTGGATACAACAACTATAAAGGTATTACCTATAAAATCAAACTCCGACTGGTCTATACCTTCAATGACAATCAGGACATCTACCTACAGTTCAAGGGAGGATATGCTTTCAAGCAGAAACAGTTCTATTTCAACGTTCCTTTTCGCCTTACCTTTAATAAGAAACGCGACGGATACGTTGAACTGATGGTAGGCAACGGTAACCACATATCCAATTCGTCTGTCAGGGAAAGGCTACAGGAAATTCATAAGGATTCGCTCCAGAAACTTGACTGGGACAAGCTTGAACTCGACTATTTCAAGGACTTCCATGTCAGGGGAATAGCCCATCATAACATCAACGACCACATTTCCATTGGCGGTGGTTTCAATTTCCATCGCAGGACACCCGTTGACTACAAGAGTTTCCACAAAGCCAAAGGTTCTACCGACTACCGCTCATTCGCACCATATCTGGAACTACAATACCGCCCATGGGGATGGAAGAGCATCATCCTCAGCGGCAGCTACGAGCGGGGCATCAAGAATGTAGCCAGATCGGACATGGAATACGAACGCATCGAGCTTGATGCCTCATGGAAAAAATACCTGAATCCGCTGAGAATCTTGTCCATGCGACTGGGAACGGGATTCTATACCAACCGCGAAAATACGGCCTACTTCCTGGATTACTCCAATTTTAGCCGTGACAATATCCCCGGTGGATGGAACGATGACTGGTCGGGCGACTTCCAAGTGCTTAACAGCCACTTCTACAACTCCTCCAAATATTACATTCGAGGCAATATCACCTACGAAAGTCCGATGCTCATTACCTACCGCATACCGCTGATAGGCCGTTTCATCGAGACTGAGCGTATCTATACCAATATCTTGAAGTCATCTCAAGTAAATCCATATATAGAGTTCGGCTATGGTTTCACCAACCGTCTTTTCTCAATGGGTGTCTTCTTGGGGTTGAACAACTGGAAATACGATGGTATCGGATTCCAGTTCGGTTTTGAGCTCTTTAACCGCTGGTAATTTATACGTATATATTTCCACTATATGATTGACTATTTCACTACCTTTGTAATATGAACCAACAACTCACCGTATATAAAGCATCTGCAGGATCGGGGAAAACCTTCCGGTTGGCTACGGAGTATATCAAGCTCCTTATCCTCAATCCACAGGCCTACCGAAACATCCTTGCCGTGACGTTTACCAACAAGGCCACGGAGGAAATGAAAGAACGTATCCTGAGCCAGCTTTATGGCATCTGGAAACGTTTGCCCGATTCCCAGAACTATATGGTCAAGATAACCGCTGAGCTAAAGGTAACAGAAGAACTGGCCTCAAAGCGAGCTGGCGAAGCCCTTACGAACCTTATCCATAACTACAACTATTTCCGCGTAGAGACGATTGACAGCTTCTTTCAGAGTGTGCTCCGCAACCTTGCCCGCGAACTTGACTTGGCTGCCAACCTCACCGTAGGACTCAATGACGTACAGGTGGAAGAACAGGCTGTAGATGAACTAATCGACGAACTGTCCACCACCAGCACCCTGCTTTTCTGGATTATCGACTATATCAAGGAAAATATTGAGGACGACAAGAGCTGGAACGTGATTGGACAAATCAAGGACTTCGGACGCACCATCTTCCGAGACTATTACAAGCGCGAAAGCAACAGCCTGAAGGAAAAGTTCGAAGATCCCGATTTCTTCAAGGATTACACCAGCGCCATCCAGGAAATAAAAAAGAACGCGCGCGAACGAATGACGCAATATGCAGAGACCTTCTTCGACACACTCGAGGAAAACGGCATCACACCCGATTCTCTCTCCAACAAGCAGCGCGGCATAGCCAGCTATTTCAACAAGCTGAAAGGCACGGACTGGAGCAACAAGAACTGCCAGAACTCCACCTTGGCCAAACATCTGGACACGGCCGAAAACTGGGCTCCCAAAAGCAGTGCCGACCGCCAATTGGTAATATCGCTGGCAGACGAAATCCTGCTCCCGCTGCTTCGTGATACGGAAAACGACCGTGAGCGGCAGTGGAAGCGCTTTGTCAGTGCCGATGTGACGTTGCGCCATCTGAACCAACTGCGTATTTTAGGAAACATAGAGGAACGTGTGAGTTTGCTCAACAAGGAGGCAAACCGCTTCCTACTCAGTGACACGCAGGTGTTCCTCCATAACCTGATGGACGGTTCAGACTCACCTTTCATCTTTGAAAAGATGGGGACCCAACTGGAACACATCATGATAGACGAGTTCCAGGACACCAGCACCGTTCAGTGGGAGAACTTCCGCGTACTGCTCAATGAGACTATGAGCCGCGGAACCAACCTCATCGTCGGCGACGTGAAGCAAAGTATCTATCGGTGGCGCAACGGCGACTGGCGACTTCTCAACGGCATCGAGAGTTTGTTTCATAAGGATCAGATTGACGTGAAAGACCTCGACATCAACTACCGTTCCTCCCGCAGGGTCATTGATTTCAACAACCGTTTCTTCCTCACCGCAAAGGATATTGAATACAAGCACGAACAGGAAATCAATCCCGAAGAGTCGCCACAACTAAGCGATGCCTATGCCAAAGTGGAACAAAAGATTCCCGAAGACAAGCCTGATGAAGGACTGGTACGCATTACGCTGCTTCCCAAGGAGGAATACGATGACCAGATGATTTCCCAAATCATCCAGACAGTTGACGAACTCCGCGCCCAGGGCATTTCCGAAAAAAACATCTGCATACTGGTGCGTGCAAACAAACACATTCCTATCATTGCAGATGCCTTCATGCAGCAACGGCCTGAAGTGAACATCGTCAGCGACGAGGCATTCCGGCTGGATGCTTCCCTGGCTGTATGTACGCTGGTCCAGGCCCTCCACGCATTGATACATCCCGACGACCTGCTTTGTGAAGCAAATCTCAAAAAAGCCTACGAACGCATCAATGGAACCCAAGACCTCACTTTCCCTCTCGACCAGCGGCTGCTCACGCTCCCACTGATGGACATGACTGAACGGCTCTTCTCTGTCTTCCACCTCGAAAAACTCAACGACGAAAGTGCCTATGTCTGCGCATTCTATGACCACATGAGCAAATTCCTACAGGATACAGGTAGCGACATTGATGCCTTCCTGCGCAGCTGGAACGACACCATCCACGAAAAGACCATTCAGAGTGACCTGGTCAATGGCATACGCCTGATCAGCATCCACAAGTCAAAGGGACTCGAGTTCGACAATGTCATCATACCCTTCTGCGACTGGACAATGGAGATGCGTATGGGAAATACCATCTGGTGCAAGCCTGAGGAAGAACCGTTCAGCAGGCTCCCACTCGTGCCCGTTGATTACAGTTCCCGCTTGGCTGACTCCATCTATCAGAAAGACTATGCCCACGAACATCTGCAGAACTGCGTTGACAACCTTAATCTGCTATATGTGGCTTTCACCCGTGCCAGTCATAATCTCTTTGTTATCGGCAAGCGCGATGCCTCCAACTCCCGCAGTACACTCATCCAGGAAGTGCTTACCGAATGGAAATGTGACATGGGAGAAGCATCCCAACCCGTCGTCTATGAGGAGGGCCAATTGCTCGTCAGGCAGGAAAAGGAGAAAAAGACTACTGAGAACAAGCTGCTGCTGCCAGTAAGCCCCATACCCGTGGCAATTCATAGCTATACAGCAAAGACGGCTTTCAAACAGAGCAACAAGAGCCGAGACTTCGTGCAAGATGACAGCAACGAGAATGATCAGACGCGCTACATCAAGATGGGTAACGTGATGCACAATCTCTTTTCCAAGATTCGCACCACGGCTGACATCCCGCAGGTACTGCGCGAGCTGGAGCTTGGCGGTGTGCTCTACGACGAAGACGTCTCTGCAGAAAGCCTGAGGAACATGCTGCAGAAGCGGCTCTCCGACAAGCGCGTTGCCGACTGGTTCTCACCGCGCTGGACGCTCTTCAACGAATGCTCCATCATCAGCATCAACGAAGAAGGAGAACTTCAGGAGCGACGCCCCGACCGTGTGATGACCGACGGGCAGCAGATGGTGGTCATAGATTTCAAGTTCGGACGGCCTCGCGATGAATACCACATGCAGGTACGTGAATACATGGAACTCCTCCGCCAGATGGGCTACCAGCAGGTAAGTGGTTACCTGTGGTTTGTTTATTCCAATAAAATTGAAGAAGTAAAATGAAAACGTTTCTCGAAATAGTCGCCGAAGACATCATCCGCAAATACGGAACCGACCTAAGCCGCATTGCCGTCGTGTTCCCCAACAAGCGTGCATCGCTCTTTCTCAACGAAGCCCTGGCACGACTGGCAGACCGCCCTATCTGGAGCCCGTCGTATATCACCATCAGCGACCTCTTCCGACAGCATTCCGCGCTGACCGTCGGTGATCCCTTCAAACTCGTCTGCGAACTCTACCGCTGCTTCACGTCAGTGACCGGTATCGACGAAACCCTCGACCATTTCTACGGTTGGGGACAGTTGCTCATCAGCGACTTCGACGACATCGACAAGAATATGGCCGTGGCACACGATGTATTCCGCAATCTCCGTGACATCCACGAACTCGATGACCTCTCCTATCTCACCGAAGAACAGACGACCCTGCTTCAGCGATTCTTCAGCAATTTCTCTCCCGACCACAACAGTGAGCTTAAACGCCGTTTCCTCCAGCTATGGAGCAACTTTGAAGAGATCTATGAGACCTTCCGTGCCCAGCTCCGTGCCGAGCAGCTGGCCTACGAAGGAATGCTCTACCGCGAAGTGGCAGAGAAAGACGACATCACCTTCAATTATGACACCTACCTCTTCGTAGGCTTCAACATGATGCAGAAAGTGGAACTCCGCCTCTGCCAACGACTCGTCGAGTCGGGCAAAGCCAAGTTCTACTGGGATTTCGACCACTACTACATGGCGCCCAACAATGAGGCAGGCCATTACATCCGCGAGTTCCTGAACCATTTCCCCAACGAACTGGACAACACCGACGAGACCATCTACAACCAGTTTTCAAAGCCTAAGCACATCACCTTCATCAGTGCTCCCACCGAGAACGTCCAGGCACGCTATGTCAGCCAGTGGCTACAATCCGAAAACCGCATCGAAGGCGGACGCCAGACGGCCGTGGTAATGGCCGATGAGCACCTGCTCCCTTCCATCATCCACTGTCTGCCAGACGAAGTCGGGAAAGTCAATGTCACGACGGGATACCCGCTCAACGATACACCCGTCAGTTCACTCGTCGTATTGCTCTCTCAGCTCCGTCAGTCGCAAAAGACTCCCAAGTATCTTCTGCGCCGGGTGATGCGTCACAGCTATGCCCGCTTCCTCAGCGAAGACATGCTCACCAGCCCCATTGACGACAACCTGCACTACGTGCTGTGGATGCAATCCATCGTCAAGCACATCGCCCAGCACACCCGCGACGAGGAGAATCCAATGCAGGCCGAGGCACTCTTCAGGATGTACACCTTGCTCAACCGCCTCTCCTCGCTCATCGAGAACGACCACCTCGACGTGGACCGTATCACCCTCCAGCGCCTGTTGCTCCAGCTCATCCGGTCCACCTCCATCCCCTTCCACGGTGAACCGGCTGTCGGTCTTCAGGTGATGGGCGTACTCGAAACGCGTAATCTCGATTTCGACCACGTCCTGCTACTCTCCTGCAACGAGGGAAACCTGCCCAAAGGCGTCAACGATGCATCGTTCATACCCTATGCCATCCGAAAGGCGTATGGACTCACCACCATCGACAACAAGGTGGCTATCTTCGCCTACTATTTCCACCGCCTGCTACAACGGGCCAGCGACATCACCATCTGCTACAACAACTCCACCGAAGACGGCCACACGGGCGAGATGTCGCGCTTCATGCTCCAACTCCAGGTGGAGAGTCCCCACACGATTGAGCGGCGCTCCCTGCAATCCGGGCAGCAGCAGTTGTTGCTCCGTCCCTATGGGCGCGAGAAGGATGCCCAGGTAATGGAGAAAATCCGCAGTTTCAAGTCTCTCTCCCCCTCAGCCATCAACCGCTACATGGCCTGCCAACTGACTTTCTACTTCCGCTACGTGCTGGACATCACTGAACCCGACGACAACGAGGAAGACGAAATCGACAGTCGCATCTTCGGCAATATCTTCCACCGCGCCGCACAGCTGCTCTACGACAAGATGGGCAAGCATATCACCCCGGCACAGCTCCATTCGCTGCTCCAGCATCAGGAGCAGATCGACATTGTCGTTGACCAGGCTATCCGGGAGGAACTCTTCAACATCAAGGACGACAGACCGTTCCAAATGGAACTCAACGGCCTGCAGCTCATCAACCGCGAGGTCATCATCCGCTATCTGCAACGGCTCTTCGAGATTGACCTCAAGCTCGCCCCCTTCACCATCAAGGGCAATGAGGAAAAAGTATATCAGCCGATTCATATCACCACTTCTGAAGGCATCCGCACCGTCAACGTCGGCGGCAGCATCGACCGCCTGGACCAGATCACCGATCCTCTCACCGGCGAAGAGCGCATCCGCGTGGTTGACTACAAGACGGGAAGCAAGAACCTCAAGCGTAAGGTCAACCTGCTGTCAGAGATTTTCGACCCCGCCAATATCCGCGAGAAGCACACCGACTACTATATGCAGACGATGCTCTATTCCCTCATCGTGAGGCAGCATCCCAGGCTGAACCAGCAACAGCTGCCCGTATCCCCTGCCCTGCTGTTCATCCAGCACACCATGGCAGAAGACTACGACCCCACGCTGTCGATAGGAAAAGACAAGATCAGCGACATACAAACGTACGCCACTGACTTCATGGATCATCTGAAAAAGGTAGTAAGTGAGATATTTGAACCGCAACAGCCCTTCCTGCCTACTACCGACAAGAAGAACTGTGCCCATTGCCCCTACCGCCAACTCTGCGGTCTGTAGCAACAGCCGGTTCCCTTTATTTCATGCAGCTGTCAACGAAATGGAGCGGCAGCAACGTCTTCACGTTGGGAATCACGTAGATACCTTCCGTTCCGTAAAGCAGTATCTTCACGTCGCGCTGATAGCGGTCTTCCATCTCCAGAATCACCTGGCGGCAGGCACCGCAGGGTGACACGGGCGTAGCCATCAGACCCTCTTCGTTGCGGGCGGCGATGGCCAGTGCCACAATAGCCGACTCCGGATGTTGCGACTGTGCTGCAAAAATAGCCGACCGCTCGGCACATAGTCCGGAGGGGAAAGCGGCATTCTCTTGATTGGCACCGATGATCTCCAGGCCGTCAGCCGTACGCAGACAGGCTCCCACGTAGAATTTCGAATAGGGAGCATACGAATTTCGGGTAGCCTCTATGGCCTTGTTCACCAGCCGCTGGTCATCTTCCGTGAGTTCTTCCAGCTGGCAGAACTGAATCTTAGCATCCAAGTTGATTTCTTTCATAAGCGTCCCTTTTTATTTAGTTTGATTTTATTTCCTCAAAGCATCCGATATCGGGCTGCCCGTCGCGCGTCTTGCCGTCCCGGTCGTTGCTCACGGGATATTCCGTGTTTCCCTTGTTGACGGCAGGCGAACCAGGATCCAGATGGAAATCGTAATGCTGGCGGTCCAGATCCACCAGTTTGAAGTGCTTTTCGCCCTGGATGGAAGCCGTGTCCTCCACATTCTCGAAGATCACGTCGATTACATGCGCTGCATCCTCCACCTTAGGTGTGCGCAGAATGCTGGAGATGAAACGGTAGTTGAAGGGTATTTCCTCATTCTCCGTGGCTCCGTTCACCACATCCTCGGGATATCCCGTCACGATGGAGTTGATACAATCCATCCGCAGCAGTGGCATATTGGCCGTAGAATGATAACTGAGCGCTGGCCTACGGTTTGAATCGAAGGGATAGAACTGTGCCAGGGTGCAATGGTTCAGCGTCACATCGCCGCCCTTGATATCCACACACTCGTAGAGCGTATTCGTAAACTGGCAGTTCTCAGCCGTTACCTTGCAGTTCGTAGCACCCAGTCCCGTACCCTGACAGTTGTGTACGGTCATGTTCTTCAGCGTCAGTTTCTGTTTCTCCACGTTGGCCGAATCGCAGACGATGCCGTTGAACGCACTATGCAGATCCGTAAACTCCATTACATTGTCGTAGGAAGAACCGTAGAAATGCACCCCGCTCCACAGGCCGCTCATCAGGTCGTAAGGCAAATAGTCGAACATCCAGTCCAGACGGTCGCCGCGCAGGATGACCTCCTTGCCGGCCTCTCCCTCTGAGCACAGCCGTCCATAGACGTCGATGCCGCCCCCGTCATGGAAGTAGAGCGTCGTACCGGCAGCCAGCGTCAGCGTGGCATTCTCCTCCACGGTCAGCTTTCCATAGACGATGATAGGCTTGTCGCCTGTCAGCGTCGTGTCTTTCCGGATATGTACGTCGCGATATTTGATGGCATCCCACGAGTAGGCATTCAGATTCACCTGTTGGGTGACTCCGCTCTCCAGCCTGAACAGCAGGTTGTCCTCCACCAGGTAGGGTTTGTCTTTTCCGTTCATGGCCGATGTAAGTTCCACGAACACGCGGATACTGTCGCCCTTGCGGATTTCCACGTCCGAAGTCTGGTAGCCCGATTCAGCCCCCAGATACACGCCATCGACGTTCACGCGGAATCCGCTCTGGTTGCCGCGTTGCAGTCGGATGTTCGTACAGCGTATGCCGTCGCCGCTCTCATTGTGCACCCAGAAAGTCCTGGTTGTCGTGGGAACGGCCGAAAACACCGTATCGAGCCTCACCGTGTCGGCGGTGAATGAAAGTATGTTGGAAACATTCGTACTGAACGAGTCATCATCCTGACAACCCGTCAATACGCCAAAAAGCAATGCCAAAAGGCAAAGTCTCACCTTATTCATTAAACTAATAACGTGAATGAGGCCGTATTATTGCCTCCCGAACGATTCTTCCTCCTACATGCCGCGCGACTTGTAAATCAAGTCCTTGGCGGCATTGATTTCCTGGAGTTTCTTCTCGGCAGCCTTGCGCACGTCCTCGCCGAGCGTAGCCACCTTGTCGGGATGATGCTTCAGGGCCAGTTTGCGGTAGGCCTTGCGCACCTCGTCGTCGGTAGCGTCGGGCGAAATCTCCAGCACCTTGTAGGCAGCTTCCAGGTTGTTGGCCCCCGATCGCAGGTTGAGCATCGAGTCCACCTCCTGCGCGTTCAGCCCAAGGGCCGAAGCCAGCCATCTCAGGGCTTCCAACTCCGAATCGGGCACCCGCCCGTCGGCCCTTGCTATCTCGCAAAGGAAAGCCAGCAGCTGCAGGCGCTGCTCGTAGGCCATATATTGGGATATCTGCCGGCAACTGTCATACACGGCACTCTTGTAGGCGCCCGGGTTCTGGGCGTCGAGCTGCTTTTGCTTTTCGAAGAGTTTCTTCAGGATGTCCTCACCTTCAGCCACGGCAGCATTGCCGAAGTTAGAGCGGAGCATCTGCCTCACGTACTCCATCTCGGAGTGCATCACCTTGCCGTCGGCCTTGATCACATACGAGGCCAGCACCAACAGCGAGAACATGAAGCTATTGCGCTGCCCCTCAAACTGCTGTTGGCTATTGTAGTGCCCCTGGCGGTAACTGTTGCGATAGGCATCCTCGAAAGTGTGAGGCCCATCGTTACCGTCGGCAAAACCGATCATCGTGTTATCGAAAAGCGATCCCAAGGCATAGCCAGCCAATGCCCCCAAGGGACCAAAGGCTATAAACCCGAGGAATCCTCCTATCCATTTTCCTAATCCCATATGCAGTAAAAGTTAAGGTTAGGGTTAACGTTAAGGTTGCCGTTAAGGCTCAAAGTCGTAGCTCGTACCGTCGAAGCAGTGCGTACATACTCTCTCTTTCGGCAGTCCGATAGCGTCGATGAGCGTCTCTATCTTATTGAACTTCACACTTGACAGCCCCAGTCTCCGGCCTATCTCTTCCACCATCCGCTTGTATTCGGGCGAATCCGTCGTGGCATATTTGTCCAGGTTCTTGTTGGGATCACCCTCGAAGTCCTGGATAATCTGGCGGGTGATAAGCTCCAGGTCGCTCTTCGATGCCGTGAATCCGATAAACGGACATCCGTACACCAGCGGCGGACAGGAGATGCGGGCATGCACTTCCTTCGCACCGTAGTCGAAGAACGTCTTCACGTTGTCGCGCAGCTGCGTGCCTCTCACAATCGAGTCGTCGCAGAACACCACGCGCTGGTCTTTCAGGATCGAATGGTTGGGGATGAGCTTCATCTTTGCCACCAACTGTCGGCGGCTTTGCTTCGAAGGTGTGAACGAGCGTGGCCATGTGGGTGTATATTTCAGTACCGCACGCTTGTAAGGAATCTTATGTCCTTCGGCATAGCCCAGCGCCGTGCCCACACCGCTGTCGGGAATACCGCACACACAGTCGGCTTCCGTTTCGTCTTCCTCGCCCATCACCTTGCCGGCGGTCTCTCTCACGTACTCCGTGTTCACGCCCTCGTAGTCGGAGGCGGGGAATCCGTAATAGACCCATAGGAACGAACATATTTGGCACCGTGAGAAAGGTTTCTGCATCACTTCTATTCCGTCGGCCCTGAGCCTGACGATTTCTCCCGGTCCCACGTCGCGCAGCGGCTCGTAGTCCAGGTTCGGCAACGCGGTTGTCTCGCTGGTTGCCGCATAGGCACCATCCTTTTTGCCAAGCACGATGGGAGTCCTTCCCAGCGCGTCACGGGCAGCTATGATTCCGTCCTCCGTCAGGATCAGTATCGAGCATGAGCCCTTCACTTTCTTATAAACCAGATTGATACCATCCACAAACGTGTCGCCCATGTTGATGAGCAGCGCGATAAGCTCCGTCTGGTTGATGCTGTTTTGGCTCATCTCCGAGAGATGCATGCGTTTCTCCATCAGCTCGTCTGCAATCTCGCGCAGGTTGTTCACCTTCGCCACGGTCACCACGGCGTAGCGGCCCAAGTGCGAGTTGATGAGAATTGGCTGAGGATCTGTGTCGCTGATGATGCCGAGTCCGGCGTTACCCTTAAAACCTTCCAGTTCACCTTCAAAACGACTGCGGAAGTAGTCACGCTCCAGCGAGTGGATGCTTCTTGTGAAGCCTTTCTCCTTATCGAATGTGACCAAACCGGCTCGTTTTGTACCTAAATGGCTGTTGTAGTCGGTTCCGTAAAACAAGTCGTTTACGCAATCCTTTACAGCAATAGTTCCAAAAAAACCACCCATTATTATTGTAAAATATCTGTTTGCGGATGCAAAATTACTTCATTTTCATTAAAAACTTGCATAACGGAGCCATTTTTTGCAGATTATTTTTTCAAATCAGGGAAGCGAAGAATAATGCTTGCGCCCTCTCACGTAGTATTGCCAGAGCAGACTGTAGCGTTTGCGTCCGTCGTCGATACCCTTCTTGCGGCTCTCTTGCACGCATGCGCGTTCCTTTTTATATTCCGGCAGCCATCGCTTGAAATCACGCCTGGCCCTGTAGATAGCCTTGAAGTCGCCCCACTTGCGGTTCAGTATCAGCGTCTGCCAAGCCGCCACGTAGTCGAGCAGCCATCGCCAGCGCATCACACTCCCAAGTTCCTCCTCGGGCAGGTTCTTGTAGAGCATCGTCAGGTTGTTGCGGAAGTTCAGGTAGGTCTTCATCGGGTTGCTCTTCGGCAGCGTTCCTCCGCCCACATGATAGACATAGCTCTCCGGCAGGCACACTATCTTCCTTCCGCGGAGTTTCATCCGCCAGCAGAGGTCAATCTCCTCGTTATGGGCAAAGAAGCGTCCGTCCAGTCCCCCGGCGTCCCAGTAGTCCTTCGAGCGCACCATCATGCACGCCCCCGTGGCCCACATCACCTCCGTGGCATAGTCGTACTGTCCCTCATCCTGCTCCACGGTGTCAAAGAGTCTTCCGCGGCAGAAGGGGTAGCCCAGCCTGTCCAAGAATCCCCCACTCGCTCCGGCATATTCAAAAGAGTCCTTATCATGCACCGCCAGCAACTTAGGCTGACAGGCGCACACCTCCGGATGCACGTCCATATATTCGATAAGCGGCGTGAGCCAATGGTGAGTCACCTCCACGTCACTGTTCAGCAGCACGTAGTATTCTGCCTCCACCTGCTCCAGCGCCTTGTTGTATCCCTCAGCGAAGCCCCAGTTCTGTTCCAGCTGGATGATCCTCACCGCCGGATGGTGCTCCCGCAGGTAGTCGATGCTCCCGTCCGTCGAGGCATTATCGGCCACGATCACCTCAGCCGACCGTCTGGAATACTCCATCACCGTGGGCAGATACTCCCTGAGCATCCGCTCCCCGTTCCAATTCAATATCACGATAGCTACCTTCATCACTTAAGTTTCATGTTTCAGGTTTCAGGTTTCAAGCTCAAAGAAAATGCCTGCGCGGAAGCTAATCGTCCTATGGACGCTTGCAAGGCAAGAAATTCTTCACTCTTCACTCTTCATTCTTCACTTAAAAAGGCTCTCAGCGCCGACCTGTCGAAGTTAAACTCACCGAGCCTCACGCTTATCAGCTGGTTGTCATATTCCGGCCTGGCCTCAGCGGGCGACAGCTCCACGCGGATATAGTTCTTCGTGAAACCATGCATCGCCTTGCCGCGGGGCGCCTTCTCGAAGAGCACCTCCGCCTCCTGCCCGATATGACGGGCATAGAAAGCCTGCGTCTTCTCGTCCGAGAGCGCCAGCAGCCGTCGCGAACGCTCCTTCTTGTCCTTCTCGCTCACCACGTAGGGAATTCTCAGCGCAGCCGTTCCCGGGCGTTCCGAATATGGGAACACATGCAGCTGCGTCACGTCCAGTCCCTTCAGGAACTCATAGCATTCCTCGAAGCATTCCGGCGTCTCGCCCCTGCAGCCCACCATCACATCCACACCGATGAATGCATCCGGCATCAGTTTCTTGATCAGTCCTATCTTGTGCGCAAAGAGTGCCTTGTCGTAGCGGCGGTGCATCAGTCGCAACACCTCGTCGCTCCCGCTCTGCAGCGGGATGTGGAAGTGCGGCATGAAAGCCCTGCTCTCCGCGCAGTAAGCAATCAGCTCATCCGTCAGCAGGTCGGGCTCAATCGACGAGATACGGTAGCGGCTCACACCCTCTACCCCGTCGAGCGCTTTCACCAGGTCGGTAAACGACTCGCCCGTCGTCTTGCCGAAGTCGCCGATGTTCACACCTGTCAGCACAATCTCCTTTCCCCCTTCCGCAGCCGCCTGTCGCGCCTGTTCCACCAGCGATTCTATCGTCGGGTTGCGCGAGAAGCCCCTGGCATAAGGAATCGTGCAGTAAGTGCAGAAGTAGTCACACCCGTCCTGCACCTTCAGGAAATACCGCGTGCGGTTTCCCCTCGAGCAGCTTGGTGCAAACGACTTGATATCCTTCGTCTTCTCCACCTTATAAAATCCCCGCCTAAGGTCAGGGTTAAGGTTATCGTTAACGTTAGGGTTACCAAACCTTTCACTCAGATACTGCACCAGATACGCCTTCTCGTTGCTGCCCAGCACCAAGTCAACGCCCTCAATTCCGGCCACCCGTTCCGGTTCCAGTTGTGCATAGCACCCCGTCACCACCACGAAGGCCCCCGGATTCTGGCGCACCATCCTGTGGATAGCCTGCCGGCACTTATGGTCAGCCACGTCCGTCACCGAGCAGGTATTGATCAGGCAGATATCTGCCCGTTCCCCCTTCTCGGCCGTGCGCACCCCCATCTCCTGCAACATCTTCCCGAAGGTTGAAGTCTCAGAGAAGTTGAGTTTGCATCCCAACGTATAGTAAACAGCCGTTTTGCCCTGAAAAGCACTCGTATCTATCATATACCTTATTATATTACGCCTGCAAAGGTAGTGCAAATGAGTGGAAAAACAAAATATATTTTGATTTTTCCCGAATGCAGCCTACCTTCATGAAGCGAAGCGACATAAAGGTAGTGTAAAATTTCGAGTAAGCGAAGAGAAAGTAAATAATTTGCTTTCTTGAGCGAGAGAAATTTATCTAAAATTTCGAGTAACCGAAAGACAAAAGGTTTTCAATGTTTTCACTTTTCTGTAAAGAAGGCCCGTAAGGGCTGCCAAAAGGAGATTGTCAGCAGACGCAAACTTGTTTGCAGGATGCAGGCAATATACTTTCGGCACATCCGCAAGCGGATGCTTTACAGAAAAGACGGTTTTCGACAGGTTTTCTTCCAAGATTATCGCATAGTGTACGCACACAAAAAACCGTTTTTGAACGTTTTGTTAAGGCGCACAGAAACTTTAACCTTTATTCACAGTTTCTATTTACTTGATTATCAGTGATTTGCAAAAAAGTTACAAAAAGAGGCAAAAAAAATACTTAAAAAATGAACAGCGTATCAAAAAAATGCTTACCTTTGCAGCGTTTTAATAAACAAATGATTGTTTTACAGATTTAAAAAAGCAAAGAAAATGAAGAAATTAGTTTTTATGTTCGTAGCTATCGCAGCTATCTCTTTCGCATCTTGTGGTAACAAAACAGCTCAGGCTCCCGCTGAGGACACTACCGCTGTTGACACTGCTGTAGTTGACACTGTTGCTGCTGACACCGCTGCTGCTGACACTGCTGCTGCTGAGTAATCAGAAAGCTCGAATTGAAAAAAGAGAGAAAATGACCGCTGGGCCTCAGGCCTGGCGGTTTTTCTTTATATTCCCACACGTCAGGAATCAAAAAGCAACGGCTGTCAATCCTGTGACTGACAGCCGTTGCTACTATTTCATTGAGCCTGAAGGCTCATTCCTCTTCCTCAGAATATACATCCGAGAACACATTCGGCACATACTTGTTTAACATGGAATCCACATCGAAGAAGTCCTTCTGTTCTTTCGACAAGGCTCCGCCCGCTTCATCGCCGTCAATTTCACCACTGGCAAAGTTCATGCCCGGTTCGTTCTCCATCAGAGGCTCTGTACTCAACACCTCGATAGCGGGCTGCTTATATTCTTGTTTTGTCTTCATATCATTATTTAATTTATCATTATCCTGCCCCCTCCCTCTTAAGGGAGGGAAGGGGTGGGTCTCTTTTATTTCACATACTTCTTACCATTCTTCACGTAGATGCCCTTCTGCGGATGAGCCACGCGGATACCCTGCAGGTTATAGATGGCAGCATCGTCAGCATTCTTAGCCTCTACGGCATCCAGGCCAGTCACCACTTCGAAGCCGATGAAATTCTGCTTGGCATTACCTGCTTCTTCCGTAACGCTCAGATAGCCCTTACCAGCCTGAAGCGTGCCTTTCAGCATATAGAAGCCCAGACCGTTCTTGCCGTTACCCAGCACATAAACGTCCGTATTGGTCACGCCGCCAACGCCGTTACCCGTTACTGAACCGTCCGTGCAAGCCCGCATCTTATTGTCTGTGAAAGCTTCTGCGCCAGTAGTGCGCTTCAACTGTACGGTGTCCGAGCCTTTCAGCATCACGGCTTCACCCTTCGCAACCTTATCCACTTCCACCATCGTAATCTTCTTCGGTGTAGCTTCCGTGATCTTATAAGCCGTTACACCTGTAGTCTGAGTGAAGTCGATATCAGCCGTAGCCACCCAAGTGAGATAACCGGCAGAACTGAACGTAAGGTTAATCTCATGGGCTGGCTGTGCGCCGCCACCAACTACCACATTGTCGAGGAAGAAACGTGCTGTACCACCGAATTGAATTGTAACACCTTCGCCCGTACCAGTTATTACATACTGTTTGTTCGTAAACTGCCATGCTGTGAGACCCTCCTTTGTGTTGAAAGAAACGGAATTACCACCATCGTCAAATGTGGCATTTGTTAGAGTAACGGTAATATCTCCATTCTCAATACCATAATCCGAAGAAGATAACCACGGAGCAATGTCGAATGACAATGCCGTCGTTCCATTCAAGGTGAATGAAGGAGAGGTGGCAGTACCACCACCAGAGGCACCAACTTTCAAACAGCCATTTCCTGCAGCTTTATCCGGATTTGAAACTGTCCATCTATACCCATCGGGTAATGCTTTAAAGTCATTTGAACCCCACCATTTATTATCATTTGGCACGTCTGCCTCACAGTCATCAAAATGCTCATCAAGAGAAAGAGCAGCTCCTTCCACAGCATCAGCAGGCTCATAAATCTTGAGCGTATAAGTTGCGCTGCTTTCCGAAGTGGTCTCGGTGGCAGGAGCGGTAGCGGTAATGGTTACGGTGCCAGGACCGAGCACATCAATAACACCATTTCCATGGAATTTGACTACGCTCTCATCGCTGCTGGTATAAACGAGGTCGCCGCTGAATCCCTCAGCCGTAGCCTTCTGCTTGTCATAGTTGTCGCCATAGGTGATTTCCACGACAGGCTCTGCAAACGAAACGGCAGATGCCTGCTTGTTAACGGTAAGTGTATAAGAAGCCGTGGCTGCCTCGAAATGTTCTGTTGCTGTTCCCGTAGCGGTTATCGTGGCTGTTCCAGCACCTTTCACGGTCACATCGCCAGTTTCAGCATCTACTTCTGCCACCTCCGCATTATCGCTCGCAAAGGTCACCGTTCCGTCATAGTCGGCAGCCTTACCCAGTTCGGGAGCCTTAAACTCATCGCCGAAAGTAATGGTATATTCAGCAGGGTCGTAGGTAAATGCCGGACTCTCCGCATGGATGGTATATTCTGCGGTTGTCTCATCGCTCGTGCCATACTCGTTGATAGCCTTAGCCTTTATCGTGGAATGCGTATTGATAGTAACCGTAGCACTCGTTCCTTCCACCCTTACTGGCTCACCGTCATTCACGCTATAGGTAATGCTTGTAGCCGTGCGTGCCGAGATAGTCACCTGCGTGCCATAGTTCACTTCCGTTCCCGATTCGGGAGAGAAGGTTACAGTCGGAGGCGTTTCCGTATCTATCTTGCGGTATAGTTGAATAGGTATGATGTAACCTGTGCTATTATTACTAGCGTAACATGAGAACAATAAATCAGAAGAATTAAACTTTAAAGTATTACGAGTATTAGAACCAGAGAACTTAATAGTCGCATTTCCATTGCTGATGCTGATGCTTGCCTTTGCATTATTGCCAGCTGCAGAAAGCGTCTTTACCCCCAGATAGTTGTTATAACTGGATGTAGCGCAAAGATAACCACCATTCGTATGAAAATACCATGCTCCTGTAGAACCTTCAAGGACAGCGGCGGTCACATTCTTCTCATTCGTAACCTTAAGTGTACTCAAATCTTCTGATACCGCTCCAGAATTCAAGACGATTGTACCAAAATTATTTGACTTCTGCTCACCAAGTACTCTCCTTGAAGAAGATGTAATATACGAAATCAAAATCTGATCGCCATCCTTCAGCGTTGAAGCATCCGTCACCAATTCATAGGTACCAGCGGCATCCACATGGAAGGCCTCCTCCACTTTCAGCGTATATGAAGCAGTGGCTGAATTCCAGGCTTCGGTCTCTGCGGTAGTAGCGGTAACGGTGGCCGTTCCCGCAGCCTTAGGCTGTATATATCCGTTTGATTGAATAGTAGCAATATTGGGATCAGATATTATGTATGTCACAGTACCATCGCTTGGATTGGTCAGCTTTGGTCCATTCTGGTCTGTCCCCAAATAGGCTGTAACAGTCTCTTGTGCAAAGCTCAGCACAGGAGTTCCTTTTGCCACAATCAGCGTATAGGAAGCAGAGCCCTCTGCATAATTATCATCGGCAGCCGTTGTCACGGTGATGGTAGTTTCACCAGCCTTCTTCAGCGTCACGTTTCCATTATTGTCAATCGTGGCCACAGTCTCATCGCTGCTTTCATAACTCTTTCTGCCTGAACTCAATGTGGTAATCTTCTGAACGGTATAGGCCTCTCCCACCGTAGCTTTATCCGTAGCATACGCAAAGGAGTTCTGAGGGTCTTGGGTGCCTTGGCCTATAGAATAAGTTACAGTTATGGACATTACATAAAGTGCTTTCGTTGCCTTACTAGGTTTCTGGACCTTAACAACTATCTCACCAGTAGCAGAACCTGTAAATGTATAATTAGTCGCACTTGAAGAAATAGACTGCGCTTCACCTCCAAAGGCAGAACCGCCTACTGTCACATCCACTGCAGCCGTTACACCTGCCGCTGTAGAAGCATTAACGACAACACTTGTTATTGTTCCAGGAATATCGGAAGTTGTAAGGGTTATATGGGAAACAGCGACACTGCCTGTTCCGTAATGAATTCCTTTCGAATTGTCAAAATTAGATTCACTTCCATCTGAAGTTACTGTCCAAACCGTACCATCATCCGCTTTACCAGAACCTCCACAAGCTTGTGTGAATGTCAGCGTACTCGTATCGGCATAAGCCTTAACCCCCGTCACCATCATCAATAGAGATAGGAACACGAATTTAAAGTAAAAATTTTGTTTCATTTGTTTATCTTATTGTAATTATTTATATAGGCAATTGTAACAGAGTACAAAAGTACTCCATTTTATTGAAACTGCCAAATAATTGACGCAGGAAATCTTCAAGAATTTGATACAAATCTCTCTAAAGATTAATACTCTACGGGATTATTTTCAGAGTTTTGCCGATAGGTCACGCAGCAGGCCAAAAAATAGTATAACTTTTAAAAAGGACAAAAACACTGACACATTTCCGAGTGATGGGTGGAGATAAAATCTCTAGCCTATATTATTCACATAAGATAAATTTTCCTGTTTTTGCTATCACTGCTATCACTAAAATCAGTAAATAGTTGGTTTGTAATAAGTTGCTGAGAAAATTTTAGTGATAGCACAGGTGATAGCAGTGATAGCAAAACGCCGATGTGACTCGTCCTGAATAAGGTTGATGGTTAAACTAATATAATCCCGGTATAGGTTGTCAAGTTATTTCTCATACCTTCTTAATCCTGTAATCGGTTTACT
>OMWC01000026.1 GCA_900314655.1 uncultured Prevotellaceae bacterium
ACAAGTAATGTCAAGCGTTTCTAAGCCCAGAGTCAGACAGAATCGTCACAAGCAAGGGCTAAATCAGACACTCGAAAAAATATCTGCGGATTTTAGGTTATTAAAAGATACGTATAGTTGAGCGCAAAACAAAATAAATCGGTTTATTTTTATTGCCGAAACGGAGTATCTTATTCAAAATTACAAATAAGTGAGAACAAATGCATTGCGAAATTTTTCGCATAAGATTTGCAGGATTGCCGAGTTTATGCGTGAATACAAACTCGTCAAGGAGTTTGGCGAGGGTGTTGACCGTATGTTCCGCGAAATGGTAGAGGCTGGCAACCCGGCTTCAGAATACAAGCAAGTGGAATTCATGGTCAAGGTGAAACCTACCTCGGCATTGAGAGATGAGGATGAAACTAATGAGAAAACTGGGGAGAAAAGTACCCAGAAAAATGCCCAGAAAAGAGAAAAGTGGCCAGAAAAATGGCCAGAAAAGTGGCCAGGAAATGCCCAGAAAGTATTAGATGTTCTATCCTCTGATAAATCTACAACTATTGCAAGATTGGAGGAAGAACTAAATTTAGGGCATACAACTCTCAAGAAGATCTTGCGAGAAATGCAGAATGAAAATATCATCCGTCGTGTCGGCCCAGACAAGGGTGGTCATTGGAAGTCATTGGACAAGACGAGAAAGGGGGCAAGTAATGGAAAGTAAGACATATAACAAATATAGCAATCTCCATGCTGGGTGGGAAATGATGACCTATGACAAACTCTTCGATAATGTTATCAGCGAGGCTGTCAACACCATCATTCAGGCTCACGATTTGGACTTCGAGCGTCTCTGGCTCAGTTTTAACCGTACCGACCGTTTTATAATGCAAAGTCTGAGTAGCAACAAAAACCCTATGCAAAATCGTCAGATGGCCACCAACACCACTTTCAGCGCCATCAAACGTCTGATGAAGGCAGGTTATGTGATTCGCTCAGAAGACTACGAGGTAGAAGACCCATTCTTCAAAACCTGGATATTAAAGATGTGTATGTGAAAAAAGAAAAGAATATGAGCAATAAAGAACCTGGTTACGTTTACATACTTACCAACCCCAGCTTCCGCGAAGACTGGGTGAAGATTGGCAAGAGCTCACGTCCTGTGGATATGAGGAGTAAGGAAAGTTGTACATTCATTCAATAATTAGGAGCAATGAGCAAAATAAAATATTATATCTACATAAAAAAGAACCGCCACTATTAGAAAATAGTTTTGGCTCTCTTTAGTGTTCACAACGGAATAATCCTTATTGTGAATGACTCTCATATCATGTTGCAAAATTAACAAAAAAACTTAAACCTGCAAAAAAAATAAGGCTAAAAATAATAAAAAGGGTTATTTCACATATAATCTCTGTTAATCAACAAATAATTTGTTTCTTTTTTACTAACTTTGCCAAATAAAGTAACTAAAAAACTTATGAAATATATACTAGGATTAGACCCCGGAATTGCAAGTATAGGTTGGGCAATAGTTTTGGAAGCAGAGAACAATCAAGAGACATCAAGGATAATTTCTTCTGGAGTCATAAAGGCCAACTTCGATAATTTCACATATCTGAACAGCAAAGGCATACCCAAGGAGGGAAACCCCGTAGAAATGTTCAGAAAAGGATTTAGTGTTTCTCCTAATCTAGTCAGAAGACAAAGCAGAAGTGCTCGTCGTAATCTGCAACATTACAAACTGCGTAGGGCTGATTTGATAAAGTTGCTGAAAGAAAATCATCTGGTTAACGATGATACTATTTTATATGAAGAAGGGAAGAATACAACCCATCAGACTTATGAACTCCGTGCTAAAGCGGCTATGGAGGAAATATCATTGGAAGAACTGGCTAAAGTCTTGTTAATGATAAACAAGAAACGTGGCTATAAAAGCAGCAGAAAAGAAGATTTTGATTCAGATGAGCAACAGGGTGAATATTTGTCAGCAATAGTTGGCAGAAGCAAAACGCTGGCAGATAATCACCAAACTGTTGGTCAATATTTGATGAACCAATTGGAGCAGCACCCATTGAAGAGTATCAAGAATCAGACTTTTTATCGTAAAGACTACGAAGACGAGTTTGAGCAGATTTGGAAAACTCAGATAAAGTTTCATCCAGAATTGACTCGTAAGCTTAAAAAAGAGCTCAAGAACCGAGTCATATTCTACCAGCGGCCCATTGAAAGCAAGAAACAAGATTTGAGTTTCTGTGAACTTGAAAGCCGACAGATAGAAATAGAAAAGAACGGAAAGAAACGACTTGTAACAACGGGCAGCAAGGTATGTCCCATTTCTTCTCCGTTATTTCAAGAATTCAGGATGTGGCACCGGTTGAATGATACTGTTGTCATTAACCTCAACACTCTAGAAAAAAGGAGCCTCACACTTGGCGAAAAAGAATTACTTGCTTCTGAACTATCCATCAGAAAAGAACTTTCCAAAAAAGATGTTATTAAGTTATTGTTAGGTAAAGGTGGTAAAAACTTTGATTTGAATTTTGAAAAATTATTAGGTAATGAGACTCAGGCAAGACTTGTCAATGCTTACCTGAAGATTCTGGAGTTGACAGGTCACGACAAACTGGACATCAAGAAAATGAAGGCGCATGAAGTGATTGATGCCATTTGCACGGTGTTCGCTAATTTTGGCTATTCTTCAGAAGCGTTAAAGGGGCAAATAGAAAACGGGCTGGATGTATGCCAACAACCTTACTACAGACTATGGCATCTGTTATATTCTTTTCCTGGTGACAACACTCGTTCTGGCAATGCAAAGTTAATTCAACGAGTAAAAGATTTATTCCAGTTTGATTCAGATGAATTTGCAAAGGAAATTGCAGAAGTGAGATTTCCTGATGGACATGGTAGCCTCAGCGCAAAAGCCATTCAAAAGATTCTTCCTAAATTGAAAGAAGGATATCAATATAGCGATGCATGTGAATTGGTTGGCTACAAGCACAGCAAACGTTCAATCACCAAAAAGGAAAATGAGCAAAGAGTCTTACAGCAGCACTTAAAGTTAATACCCCACAATAGTCTCCGCAATCCACTGGTTGAGAGGATTCTTAATCAGATGGTGATGCTTGTCAACAACTTAGTTGATGAATATGGTAAGACATATGGCACCTTTGACGAAATCCGCATAGAGTTGCCACGTGAGTTAAGTAGCAATGCAGAGAAACGGCAGCGAGACTCAAAGGGAATTGATGATAATCAGAAAGAGAAAGAAACATGTAGGGAGGAACTGATAACCATACTAAAAAAGCATGGAATAAAAGTAACCTATGTAAGTGAGAATGACCTGCTGAAATACCGATTATATAAAGAATTGGAAAAGAATGATTTCAAGACACTCTATTCCAACAGTAAAGTTGATCTTATAGATTTGATAATGGGTAGAGGGTTTGATAAAGAGCATATTATTCCTAGGGCATTGCGCTTTGATAATTCTTTTTCAAATCTAACTATAGAAAGGACAGACATAAACCTTGACAAGAGCAAATCAACGGCTATCGATTTTATCAGAGACACCTATGGTGAAGAAGCCACACGGCAATATATTGCCAAGGTGAATGAACTATTTAGACAGAAAGCAATCAGCAAGACAAAGAAAGAAAATCTACTAAGAACATATGACGAAATCCCCAGTGAGTCTTTAAATCGCGATTTGGGCCTGACTGCCTACATTAACAAAAAAGCAATGGAGATACTTGAGCCTGTTACGCGTAAGGTCGTTCCTACAACGGGTAAGATTACCAGCCAATTAAGAAAGGAATGGCAAATAGAAACTGTGCTGAAAGAACTCATTTGGGATAAATACAAGAAATTAGGATTGATAAATTCTTATGTTGACAAGAATGGCGAAATAGTTGAAAGAATTAACCAGAACGTCTGGACCAAAAGGAGCGATCATCGTAATCACGCGATGGATGCTATTACCGTTGCCTTTACAAATCCTGTCTTCATCTTCTATCTCAACTCATTGAATTCGCGAGGTGAAGCTCGTGAACAGCTTATTAAAATGCGTCATAAGTATATGCATCGTGATGAGCAAGGAAACTGGATATTCAACCCACCGATGCAAATAGACATCTTGCGTGCTGAGGTTAAGCAGCAGTTAGAGCAGATGCTTATTTTTCACCAGTCTTCGTCAAAAGTTTCTACTCCTAATGTGAATATTACTAAGTCGAAAAAGAAAAAAGCAGGAAACATGCAACAGACTTTGACTCCTAGAGGCAAATTGCATGATGACACCTACTATGGCTGTATTCAATATCCTGAATGTGAAATTGTTGCTGTTGGCAAATCTTTCGATGAATGTAAAATCGCAACAGTGACGAAAGCTTCTTATAAAATAGCTTTGCTGGAACGCCTAAACCAATATGGCGGCAATCCCAAAGATGCGTTTACAGGCAAGAACGCTTTGGACAAGAACCCCATTTGGCTCGATGAAATGCATACGAAGTCAGTCCCGCAGAAAGTGAAGTGCTTGCAAATCAAGACCGTCTATACCAAACGGGTTGCAGTCAATGAAAACCTGAATTTAGAAAATGTCGTTAATGAGGGCATCAAACGCATTCTAAAAGCACGTCTTGAAGCATACAATGGCAAAACCAAGGATGCTTTTACAAATTTGGAGGAAAATCCAATTTGGTTCAATAAGGAGAAAGGCATTTGTATCAAATCCGTCATAGTGAAAGCCACAGATGTAAAAGACCCAATACCTCTGCATAAGGAAAAAGACAGAAGTGGAAAACATGTGATTGATGATGAAGGCAAGTCGAAATCTGTTGACTTTGTTAAGCCCAACAAAAATCATCATGCAGACATCTATGTTGATGCTAATGGTGATCTTCATGAAAAATTCGTCACTTTCTTTGAGGCCGTTCAGAAAGCCAACAAGAACCAACCGATAGTTGACCTAAATTACCATGCTGACGAAGGTTGGCGCCATTTATTCTCGATTCAGCGTTTTGACTATTTGGTGGTTCCAGACAAAGTGAGTGGCTTTGATCCTTCGGCCATCGACGTGTGTAATCCTGCTAATTATCCTATTGTCAGTCCTCACCTTTTCAGGGTGCAGAAAATGTCTTCAAAGAATTATGTATTAAGGCAACATCTTGATACATCTAATAAGACACCAGAAGAACTAAAAGGTGTTACATCAATTGAGATAAGAAGCCTTTCAAATTTTTTAGGTTGCATGAAGGTCTCGGTAAATCGTTTAGGACGGATAACCTCTGCTCAGCCTATTATGATATTATGATGATTATAATAAAGCAAAAATCCCACCAGCTGGTGGGATTTTTAATTATCAGAAGCTTTTTATCTCTGTATTTGTCACTATGCATCAGATTTTCAATTCAATATGAATTATCTGATGCTTCTGATATGAATTTGAGAGTCATTCACAACTTGTTAAGCCAGCGCCCTACCGGATAGACCGATGCTTCTGATATGAATTTGAGAGTCATTCACAACCCACATAGAAAAGGGCGCATATTGGCAACCGATGCTTCTGATATGAATTTGAGAGTCATTCACAACTCCTGCTTCAACTTCTTGTAGTAGTTGAGGATGCTTCTGATATGAATTTGAGAGTCATTCACAACTCTTCGTGTTGAAGTTGTAAGTGTCAAGCGATGCTTCTGATATGAATTTGAGAGTCATTCACAACCAAGGGAAAAGTGGTAAACTGTGTCAGGCGATGCTTCTGATATGAATTTGAGAGTCATTCATAACCATGTTCACCGAAGAAATGATGGGCTTGATAATAATCAACAATGTCAATGAGCACTTTGTTGATGCAAAAATACAAAGATTTTATTAAAACACCAAATATTTCTATATTTTAATTATTGTAGTTTTGTTTGACTTTTACTTGTATTTCGTATTTATTTGTGATTTGAAAATTTCTCAAACTAGAAATTTGTTTAAAAATAGGTATTAACTACACTAAACGATTAAACAAACTGATATACTGAAGGTTAGATCATGTAGTTAAACTACATTTAACTACATGGTAACTACATAGAAACTACATGGTTACTCGAGGATACCTACGAAATAAGGGATTTCTGCTTGAATTGGTGTTCTTATCAATTGGTTTTCAATGAGTTCCGAATTAGTTCCGATATTGGGAACTGGCAGTTCCGATAGGAGAAACTGTCAGTTCCAATAGGCGGAACTGTCAGTTCCCAAGTTCGGAACTGACGGGAACTGACGTTAGCGAAAATTCAAATCAGCAATTCCTAGATGCCAAAATGAAGTTAGCGTGTAGTTAGTATGTAGTTAAGTGTAGTTTAACTACATGGTTTATCTTATTGATTATAAGAGGTTTCAAGTAAATAATGTAGTTTAAACCTATTTTTTAAGAAAATTCTTGTGAAAGTTTGCAAATGACAAAAGATTTTTGTATCTTTGCAGTGGACTATGATAGAACAAGACAAAGAATAATTATGGATACAAGAGTTACAATCATCAAACAATACCGCAACCGCGAGACGCTGCGGCTGATGGAAACGGAAGACCTGGTGGAAGCCATCCGCTCATGCCAGTATCAGGAAGGGGTGGACGCCATGCGCCTCTATTACCCCATCATGAAAGACCATCGAAGCGAAGACGGCACGCTGACCCAGTTCTCCATGCAAGCCAAACAACTGCCACGCATCTGCATTGCCCTGCAGATGGAAACCGCGAACCAGAGCCGGTTGGTGAGAGGCTACTCGGGACTGGTGCTGCTCGAAGTGAACAACCTGCCGGGCATCGAAGAGGCCGAGGCCGTGCGCCGCGGGGCTGCCGAGATGCCGCAGACGCTGATGGCCTTCGTGGGTGCCGAGGGACAGTCGGTGAAGATTGTCTGCCGGGGAGAACTGTTTCCCAACGAGGGTGGCGGACTTCCTCGGGATGAGAAGAGCACGCGCGACTTCCACCAGAACCTTTATGAGCGCGCCCGTCTGATTTACAACGGACAGTTGGGCGTGACCATCGAGAAGTTGGATCCGATGCCCGAGCGCATCTGCTATATGACCGCCGACCCGAAAGTGGCCTATAACCCGCTGGCCACCCCCATCTATGCACGCGCCGAACCCGTGACGAGCACCAACCTTCACGCCCTGAGCGACCCATACGAATACGAGATGAAGACGGAGAGCATCGTATCGGTGAGGACGGCCTACGAGTTTAATCTCTCGAAGGCGATGGACGATGCCGAGGGCATTGCCGACCAGGACGAACAGCGCCACGTGGTGCTGACGCGGCTGGCCGAATACTGTCAGCAGACGGGCATCCCGATGGCACTGGCGCGCCAGATGGCCAAATCGCGCTCATGGCTCAACAGCGACCCATTGTTGGTGGACAAAGTGTTCGAAAACGCCTACCGACAAGAGCAGAGCAAACACTACAAAGCGCGCAAACACCTGCCGCTGACGGGCCAGATAACGGCAGAAACGCTACTGACGATGAAAGTCAACCTCTTCCTGAATGTCAACTACGACCTGCGCAAGAATGTGATGCGCGGCGTGGCCGAATACCGCGAGCGCAAGGGTCTGGGCTTCAGTTACCAGGACCTGACCGAGGAGGCCCGCAACAGCATCACCATGCGCGCCCACGAACATGGCATCAAATGCTGGGACAAGGACATCCGGCGCTACGTGAACTCGAACGACATCAGGCTCTACGACCCTATCAACGAATACCTGGAGCGCCTGACCTTCTGGGACGGCGAAGACCGCGTGACGCCGCTGGCAGAGCGCATACCAACGGACTGGGCCGAATGGCCACACCTGTTCCACATCTGGATGCGCTCGATGGTGGCCATGTGGTTAGGCAAAGGCCAACTGACGGGCAATGCCCTCGTGCCCCTGCTGATAGGCCGCCAGGGCTGTGGCAAGACCAGTTTCTGCCGACTGCTGCTGCCACCTGAACTGATGAACTACTACAACGACCGCATCAACTTCAAGAACGAGTCGGACCTGAACCTCGGCCTCACCTCGTTTGCGCTCATCAATCTCGACGAGTTCGACAAGATTACCCAGCGGCAGCAGATTGTGCTGAAGTATCTCGTCTCGACCACCGACCTGAACTACCGTCCGCCCTACGGCAAGGCCTATCAGAGCCACCGCCGCTACGCCTCGTTCATCGGCACCACCAACGAGCAGATGCCCCTCACCGACCCCACCGGCGCACGCCGATTCATCTGCGTGAACATCGACGGCGACATCGACTTCCAGCCCCCCATCTATCACGACCAACTGTATGCCCAGCTGCGCCATGAGATAGACGAGGGCGAGCGCTACTGGCTGACCAAGGAAGAGGAGCGACTGCTGATGGAGCACAATCTGCAATACCAGCAGCTGAACGGCCTGGGCGAAATGCTGCTGGCGGTCATCCAGAGACCACGAAAGGGCGAAGAGGGCCAGTGGGTTTCGCTGAAAGAAATATCCGCCCTGATGAAGAGCCACTTCAGGGGCTATCGTGAGGATGAGGCCTCATTCAGAAAAATCGGGCGCTTCATGAACCGTGCGGAGTATCGTTTCGAGAGTCGTCGCACAAGTAGCGGCATGCAGTACTGGGTGAAATTAAGGGAATGAATGATCGGAAAAGTGTCCATTTTGCGAAGTAAAAGCACAATAAAAGACAGAATATTTCGGTTATTTGATATATAATATGTACCTTTGTACGCTTGTTTCAAAAAGACAGGCGTTAAAGTAAGTAGAATGAGCGTTCGTAAAGTATCCATCATCTGCCCAACATATAAAGAGGAGAAATTCATCAGCGGGTGCATCCGTTCCATCGAGTCGCAAGACTATCCGAAAGAGGATCTGGAAGTGTTCTTCGTTGACGGAATGAGCCCTGACCGCACTCGTGAGATTATTCAGGAGGCGGCCGGCAGGATGACATACATTCATCTTCTAGACAACCCCCATCGAACGGTGCCCTACGCGTTGAACATAGGCATCAGGGAGGCTACGGGCGAAGTGATTGTCCGCATTGACGGCCATTGCACCTATCCGGATAACTATGTATCGGCTTTGGTCAGACAGCTCTATGAACTGGAGGCCGACAATGTGGGAGGCGTATGGAACACGTTGCCCGCCCGTGACACAGCAGTCTGCCAGGCGGTGGCCATCGTTTCGAGCCATCCCTTCGGCGTGGGGGGCTCACAGCATAAAATAGGTGCCGACCACGTGATGGAGACCGACACCGTGCCCTTCGGATGCTACAGGCGCGATGTGTTCTCCAGAATCGGACTCTTCGACGAGGAACTGACGCGCAACCAAGACGACGAATTCAACGGACGACTGCTGAAGGCTGGAGGAAAGATTTACCTCATCCCAGATGTTGTCATCAACTATACGGCACGCGACTCTTTTGCCAAGATGCGGAAGATGTATTACCAATACGGACTTTTCAAGCCATTGGTCAACAAGAAGTTAGGAGCACCGGCCACGCTGCGCCAGTTTGTTCCGGTGCTTTTCCTGCTGGGCATCGTGCTGGGAGCCGTTGTGTGCGTCTTCTCGCCCACGTTCAGATGGGTCTATGCGGCATTGGCCTGCCTGTACGTGCTGATATGCTTCTCCATCGGCATCAAGAAAGCCGTCGGGCACCAGAGGCCTTTGCTGGCTATCCTTATTCCCTACGCGTTTTTCAACACCCACGTCAGCTACGGCTGGGGCTATCTGTGCGGCATCTTCAAGATACTGTTCAAGCAGCCATTCAATGTGAAATCAAATAGATAGGAGCCCACCCCTGCCCCTCCCAAAGGGAGGGGAACACTAAACTCCATATCAACTCTCGAATTATGAATTAAACATTTACAATATGAAAATACCATTTTCTCCACCAGATATTACCGAACAGGAAGCCGACGAGGTACGCGACGCGCTGCTGTCGGGATGGATTACAACAGGGCCACGCACCAAACAACTGGAACGTGAGATTGCTGAGTTCTGTGAGACGGAACGTGCAGTATGCCTCAGTTCAGCAACGGCCTGCCTGGAGTCGGTGCTGAGGATTCTCGGTATCGGCGAAGGCGACGAGGTGATTACTTCGGCCTATACTTACACGGCTTCGGCCAGCGTGGTCTGCCATGTGGGTGCCCGGCTGGTATTGGTTGATACACAGCCCGGTTCCTACGAAATGGACTACGAGAAGATGGCCGATGCCATTACGGAGCGCACCAAGGTGGTGATTCCCGTTGATCTTGCTGGTATCCCCTGCAATTACGACGAGATTTTCAGAATCGTAGAGAGCAAGAAGCATCTCTTCCATCCGCGCAACGACATTCAGAAGGCTTTTGGCCGTGTCATCGTTTCTGCTGATGCAGCCCATGCCTTCGGGGCTACGTGGCACGGCAGGAAAGTTGGATCGGTGGCCGATTTCACGTCGTTCAGCTTCCATGCCGTGAAAAACTTCACCACGGCGGAAGGCGGGGCGCTGACCTGGCGCAGCCGCGAAGGTATCGACAACGAGCAGCTTTACCACGAATTCCAACTGCTCTCCCTCCACGGACAGAGCAAGGATGCGCTGGCCAAGACACAGTTGGGCGCATGGGAATACGACATCGTGTCGCCGGCCTACAAATGTAACATGACCGACGTGATGGCGGCTATCGGACTGGTGCAGATGAAGCGCTATCCTGGGCTGCTGGCCCGCCGTAGGCAACTGATTGAAACTTACAACGAAGTCCTGAAAGACTGTAACGTGGCTTTGCTGGATCATTTCAACGCGGAGCACGTTTCTTCGGGACATCTCTATCTTGTCAGGCTCCTCGGCCGCGACTCCGCTTTCCGCAATGAAGTCATCACGGAGATGGCCCGCCGCGAGATTGCCTGCAACGTGCACTACAAGCCACTGCCCATGATGACTGCCTATAAGGCTCTGGGCTTCGACATCAAGGACTATCCCAACGCCTACCATCAGTTTGAGAACGAGGTGACACTGCCCCTGCATACGCGCCTTACAGACGAACAAGTGGCATTCATGCTCAGCAACTTCAAGGAAATCATCTGCCTATGATCAGACTCTGCGACATCGTGTTCTCGGCCATCGGTCTGCTGTTGCTCTCGCCGCTTTTCCTTATCGTTTACATTTTAATAAGGTGTGAGAGCAAGGGCGGTGGATTCTATTGCCAGCAGCGTGTGGGCAAGGACGGACGGATGTTCGGCCTCTACAAATTCCGCTCCATGCGCACAGGTTCCGACCAGAAGGGGCTCATCACCGTGGGAGGCCACGACTCGCGCATCACCCGCATGGGCTATTTCATCCGGAAGTACAAGATTGACGAACTTCCGCAGCTTTGGAATGTATTGAAGGGCGACATGAGCCTGGTGGGTCCGCGACCAGAGGTAAAGAAATACGTGGATCTCTACACGGCAGAACAACGCCGCGTACTCAGCGTCAGACCTGGCATCACCGACTATGCCTCCATAGAATATGTAGATGAAAACGAGATCCTTGGGAAAGCCGACGATCCCGACCGGGTGTATGTGGAAGAAATCATGCCAGCCAAGATCAGACTGAACATGCGCTACATAGAAAACAGGAACCTAAAAGAGTATTTCAAGATAATTGGCCTAACTTTCAAGAATATCTTGCGCTAAAATACAATAAAACGATGAATCCTTCGTATTATAAATACGAGATATGAGAAAAATACTAGGAAAGATATCAAGCTGGTACTTCACGAAGGACGCGCTCCCCTATTGGTGTGTGCTGCTCTTCGATTGCCTGGTGGTGATAGGGTGCGGATTATTCTGCTACATCATCGACCATGGTGCTACGACGGCATCCGACAACTTCATGCCGCTGATGGGAACACTCGTGTTCTACCTGCTTTTCTACCTCATCGGCTTCCGCGCCTTCCATACCTATTCGGGCGTGATGCGCTACACCTCGTTTGCCGACATCCACCGCGTGGCCTTTGCCAACCTGATAGGCGTAGGCCTGATAGCATTCCTCAGACAGTTCTTCAACTTCGACCAGTGGTTCGTGCCCATCCGCATGCGCGAGCTGGCTCTCACTTTCGTGCTGGCAACGGTCATCATGTGGTCGGTGCGCATGATCGTGAAATACATGTACGAATACTACAAGACCGACCAGGATGCCCGAGGCGTGTTTATCTACGGCGTGAAGACTGGCGGACTGAGCATTGCCCGCGCCCTCTCGTCACCCAACAACACCACGTTCAAGCTGAAAGGATTCATCAGCGATGCCGACGACATGATCGGCAAGCGGCTGATGGGCGTGAAGGTGTATGAGAACAACAAGAAGATTATCCGACAGATGGAGCTGGAGAACGCCAATACGCTCTTCGTGTCGCCGCTGAAACAGGAGGAATTCGTGAAGAATCCCGAGATGGTGGACCTGCTCATCGAGAACGGCATCGCCATCTATACCATGAACACCACCATGGAATGGGACGGCAAGAGCGATATCTCCACGGCCCAACTCAGGGAGATTGAAATCGAGGACCTGCTGCCCCGCGACGAGATAGAGATTGACCTCACGGCCATCGAGGCACTGCTCAAGGACAAGAGCATCCTGATAACCGGTTCGGCGGGTAGCATCGGCAGCGAGATCGTGAAGCAGATTGCCAAGTTCGGACCTCACCAGTTGGTACTGATAGACCAGGCAGAGACACCGCAGCACGACTGTCGCCTGATGATGGCCAGCCAGTTCCCGGAAATCAAGGCCGATACCATCGTGGCCTCCATCTGCAACAAGCGCCACATGGAAGCCATCTTCCGGAAATACCGTCCCGACTACGTGTTCCACGCCGCCGCCTACAAGCATGTGCCGATGATGGAGGACAATCCCTGCGAGAGCATTCAGAACAACGTGGAAGGCACGAAGATCATGGCCGACCTGGCCGTGAAATACGACGTGAAGAAGTTCGTGATGATAAGCACCGACAAGGCCGTGAATCCGACGAACGTGATGGGCTGTTCGAAACGCATCTGCGAAATCTATGTGCAGAGTCTCGACAAGGCCATCAAGGAAGGACGCCATGAGGGACAGACGCAGTTTGTGACCACTCGCTTCGGCAACGTGCTCGGCTCCAGCGGTTCGGTGATTCCCCTTTTCCGCGAACAGATCAAGAACGGCGGGCCCGTCACGGTGACCCATCCCGACATCATCCGCTACTTCATGCTCATCCCGGAAGCATGCAAGCTGGTGCTCGAAGCCGGCACGATGGGCAAGGGCGGAGAGATATTCATATTCGACATGGGAGCTCCCGTGAAGATTGCCGATCTGGCCAAGCGCATGATCAAGCTCAGCGGTGCGAAGAACATCGAGATTAAATACACCGGCCTGCGTGACGGCGAGAAACTCTACGAAGAAGTGCTCAACGACGAGGAAATCACCGTTCCCACCGGACACGAGAAAATCAAGGTGGCCAAGGTGAGAGAGTATGATTTCGAAGAAGTGAAGCAACAGATTGACCAGCTCATCAGCGACTCTTATCTCTACGACGACATGGCCACCGTGGCAGGCATGAAGCAGATTGTGCCCGAATATGTGAGCAACCATTCCATCTACGAGCAGTTGGATAAACAGACAGACTCCCCAGCATGAAAAAGATAACCGACCACATGAAACGGCTCATTGACTGCGTGCTGGCTGCCGTCTGCCTGATAGTGTTCTCTCCACTGTTTCTCTATTGCTATATAGCCATCAAGCGAGAAGACGGCGGGCCCGTCATCTACAAGCAGGCACGCATCGGATACCATGGGAAACCTTTCTATATCTACAAGTTCCGCAGCATGCACACCGATGCCGAGGAAGACGGCTATCATCTCTTCACAGGGGATGAAGACGAGCGACTCACCCGCATCGGAAAGAAACTGCGCGACCACCATCTGGACGAATTGCCACAACTGTGGAATGTGCTCATCGGCGACATGGCTTTCATCGGTCCTCGACCTGAGCGTCCCTACTATATCCGCCAGATTATGGAGATAGACCCGCGCTACGAACAGCTCTACAAAATCCGTCCGGGCGTCACTTCATACGCCACGCTCTACAATGGCTATACGGACACGATGGAGAAGATGCTCCGCCGGCTGGAACTCGATCTCTATTACTTGGAGCACCGCTCTTTGCGCATGGATTTCCAAATTCTCTTCAAGACTTTCACTAGTATTGTTTTTGGCAAGAAGTTCTGAGTGATGATAAAGTTTCTGGACTTACAACGGGTGACAGCCCTGCACGGCAACGAGCTACAGGAGGCTGCCAAGCAGGTGATAGAAAGCGGATGGTATCTGCAGGGGGAAGCCACAAAGCGTTTCGAACAGCATTATGCGGAATATATCGGAACGGATTGCTGCGTGGGAGTGGCCAACGGACTGGATGCATTAAGGCTCATCCTGCTTGGATATAAGGAAATGGGCATCATGAAAGATGGTGACGAAATCATTGTGCCAGCCAACACTTTTATCGCAACCATCCTTGCCATTACGGGAAACAATCTTGTTCCCATATTGGTTGAGCCTACTTGGGAGAATCTTGAGATAGATATCAATAAGGTGGAAGAAGCCATTACGCCCAAAACGCGGGGTGTAATGACTGTCCATCTGTACGGTCGTATCGCCTACAATGAACGGCTCAAGACCATCTGCCAAAAACACGGGTTGAAGCTGATGGAAGACTGTGCCCAAAGCCACGGATGCACATGGAAGGGCATCAGGACAGGTGCGCTGGGCGATGCTGCTGCCCACTCTTTCTATCCTGGCAAGAACCTGGGAGCCTTCGGCGATGCCGGAGCTGTGACGACCAACGACCATGAGCTGGCCAGCATCATCCGTGCACTGGCAAATTATGGCAGTACGAAGAAATATGTCTTCAAATATGCAGGCATCAACAGCCGCATTTCGGAAATGGACGCTGCCATACTGGACGTGAAACTGAAATATCTGGACGAAGACAACAAAAACCGTCAAAGGCTGGCAGCTTTCTATTATGACAACATCAAGAATCCGCTCATTACGCTCCCTGCCAGACTTGACGATCTGAACAACGTGTATCATCTGTTTCCTGTCTTTTGCAGATTCAGAGACCAGCTACAGGCTTTTCTTGCGGAACAAGGCGTACAGACACTCATCCACTACCCCATTCCACCGCACAAACAGGAATGCTACCAAGAATGGAACTCGCTGCAGCTGCCCATCACCGAACGCATCTGCCAAGAAGAACTGAGCCTCCCCGTCAGTCAGGCCATGACGCTGGAGGAGGCTGCATTAGTGGTGAAGGCCGTAAATGCCTTTACAGCTTTTTAAAATGCAATCGGAGCGTACCGTTTCGGAGCGTCATCCGTGAACTTGAAAGTTTTTCCACCGCGAAGGTTTCTTCCAAAGCATTGAGTCCGTAGGGAGCAATCGCTTTCACATTCTCCTCAGTAAGCATCTCATTACCATCCGTTCGGTTGTATCTGCATGGTTTGGTCACCTTCAGCTGACCATCAGAATGGTCGAAGCGGGCCATATAGATAAGGCCAAGATTCGTATGGTCGCTCAGTTCCAGAAGATTCACCTGAAACGACCAGAAAAGGAGATCTTCCGAAGTGTCCTTCACTCCGCCGGTCTGCAAGGTGTCAACCTCTACCAAATGCCAGAAGCCGTCAAGGTTCCCGTTATGGGAAGTCTCGATTTCGCAACTCGTGAAGGAGAAAATGAGAAGTTGGGAAATTGAGAAAATGAGAAAATGAGAAAATGAGAACCTACGGTTACTGACCGAAGGAAGAAGCAATTTGGGGATTTTATTGTTTATCTTCATTTGGGGCGTTGGGTTAAGATACCTGTTTTGGTGATTGTCAGTTGAAAACCTGCATTGTTGCCGCGGATCTTTCCGAAGTCCATGGCGTAGGCACCACGGATGCTCCAGCCGCGCAACTTAGGCTGAGTGAAATGATAGTTGGCTTCCACCAGAAAACTGGTGTTGTAGCGGCGGTCGGTATAGGGACGGCTATAAGTACCTACTCCGTCCTGCCATGTAGCCAGCAGTCTGTAGTCAAGATTCTCCAGGATGTTGCCATCCACTCCGAGATGGAAGGCCATGAAACGGTTGTTCTTCACCTCGATCGTGCCGTCTTCGTTATAGATGGGTGAAAGGTAGAGCGGATTGCCCATCACCTGGCCCCAATGCTGCCAGCCTGTAGAAATATAATGGTTGTAGAAGTTGTCGCGACCGCTGACGTGATCCTGGAAGGTCGCATTGTGGTCATGATAGATAGCACCACTCTGGTATTTCGTATAGACATATTCGAACACAATGTCACGCAACCATGAACCATATTTCAGATTCAGTTCACCGCCCAGCAAGCAGTCCTTGAAATCATAGAGCAGGTAACGATGCTTCTTCTTCACATTCCATTCCTCACCCTCGCCATAGCCGTCATAATCCACCTGAAGCATGGAGGAATGGTCTTCGAAATACTTGTCGGCATAGACGCTGAAGCGCCATGTGTCGGCATCATAGTTTATGCGCATGAGCCAACTGCCCAAGTGGTTGCCTTCTTCGTTCATAAAAGCCGTTCCCTGCTCCACCACATCACCGCCCCCAGGAATGAAGGCACGATAGAAGGCTTTCAGATTGGAGCGTGATTCTATGGGAGTCATTACGCCGTTTCGCATCTCATAGGTAGTACCGCCGAACATGCTCGCCATCTCCAGTCCCAGTTCTACAGAAAGCGGGAAGAACACATCCTCGTTCCCTATTTTCAGATAGCCTGCCTTGGAGTGGTAGAGCACGTTTTCGGTGTATTTGGAAGTCTGATGGGTGAAATCCTTCTGCCAATTATCATCGGTGGTCTTACCGTAGGCAATGTGTCCCTTCAGACGTAGCCAACCGTTAAAGATCGGGAGAATCCAATATTCAGGCAATGCCAAACGCACCTGTGGCACCGGCCGGGCATTGATGCCCAAGGCCTGTGAACCGCTGGAAAGACGGTTGTTCTTCAGTTCCATGGGATACTCCTTACTGCCGATGGAGAGTGCTCCATGCAGCCACCGGCCTTCCACAAAAGCCTGTTGGATAATGGGTTTGCTCGTATAATGATAGGCAGCGGCCACGTCGAGCCCGTAGCCGAGTCCCCACCGGCGACCTGAATCTACGGCTAAGGGCCGGATAGCGGATGCACGCACATAACCGTTGGTCTTCTCCAGCGAGGAAAGACCGTATTTGTTCGCATTAAGCCAAAGCGGTGTGTGGCCGTCAGAAACACTGACCTGGGCCTCAGCCTTGTACTCGATGCCTTTGAGAGGTTTCAGTTCGCCTTCATATTGCGCAAAGGCCACCGACACCCCCATGAGCATCATTACTGATAAGAGTTTTCTCATTCTCACCTTATTATATTATATAAAAGAAACGGCAAAAAGGGCGAATTATTACATTGTAGGGAAAATCCCCGCCAAAGTAGGGAAAATCCTTTGCACGACCCAATATTTCTTCGCAATTTTGCACCAGATAAAGAATCAAACGATTATAAACCATTTAAACCATACGAATATGAAGAAGTTGATGATGACGCTGATTGCAATGGTAACAATGACCATCTCAGCACAGGCAATGAGTTACGAGCAGGCCCGCGAGCAGGCCCTGTTCCTGACTGACAAGATGGCTTACGAGCTGAACCTCACCGAGGACCAGTATGAGGCCGCCTACGAGGTGAACCTTGACTACCTGCTCGGTGTTGAATCACAGGCTGACCTCTACGGAGAATATTGGACTCGCCGAAACCTCGACCTGAGTTATATCCTGCTCGACTGGCAGTACAATGCCTTCTGCGCAGCAAGTTATTTCTACCGTCCGCTCTACTGGGACGCTGGTTACTGGCACTTCGGCATCTATGCCCGCTATCCGCACCGCACCTACTTCTACTTCGGTCGTCCCCACTTCTGGTACACCTACCGTGGCGGTCACGCTTGGCATCGTGTAGGAGGACGTGGATGGTATCACGGACGCACCTTCGGTCGCGATCATCGTGTAGCCCACAACCACCGCGGCTTCGGTATGAGAAACGGTTTCGACCGTGGTGACTTCCGCGGACGTTCAGGCAACTTCGACCGCAACCACAGAGACGGCAACCGTGGCAACCACAACGGAAACTATAACCGTGGCGGCAGAAACTACGACCGTAACTCCGGCTCAATCAACCGTGGCAACAGAGACATAAACCGCAACTCCGGCTCAATCAACCGTGGCGACAGAAATATCGAGCGTAACTCCGGAATCAACAACCGCAGTAGCAGGAGAAACAGTGACGGCATTTACAACCGCATGAGCAGCACGCGCCAGATAGACCGTCCGCAGATTGAGCGCAGTTCAAGATCAGTAGGCCGCACCATCTCCCCCAGCAGCAGATCCATAGAGCGCAGCAGTTCTATCAACCGTAGCAGCTCCATCAATCGCGGCAGTTCCTTCAACCGCAGCAGTGCTCCCAGCACCAGAGGCTCCTTCAGCGGAGGCGGTTTCAGAGGCGGCAGTCATAGCAGCGGTTCGTTTAGCGGTAGTCGCGGAGGTGGCAGTCACAGCGGTATGAGCCACGGTGGCGGACACGGTGGACGCAGATAAAAAGACACTCCAATAAAGAAAGACGAAAAAGTAATGTTGTATAGAAAGTTAAGGTAATAAAGATTGTGTATTGAGAGTCATAATTTGATAACGCGAACTTCTGCGTTGGCCATGCGGGGAATCTCCTGCATGGCTTTTTGATGATATACGGCCTGAATGGCCTTGTTGATAATGCCATGCCCCACGGCAAACACCACCTGGTCGGGATAGCCGGTTTTCACGAAATCGAGAAAACGCTGAGCACGGGCTTTCAATTCATCCAGACTCTCAATATCATCGGGCCACACCTCTCCTTTCAAGTCAGGTATGAAACGACCTGTAAAACTGCCCCAGTCACGCTCACGCAGCAAGGGGGTCTGAACGACTTCCTCCCCCCGAGGGTCGGCAATGATACGACATGTATCGACAGAGCGTTTCAAATCACTGCTCACAAAGACATCTATTGGCGTGTCGGCCAACTGGGAAGCCAAATCCTGAGCCTGACGAATACCTTCGTCCGTCAGTTCTCCCTGTGTCTGTCCCTGCATGATTTGATTCAGATTATCCACGGTCTGTCCGTGGCGTACCAGGTATAATTTTGTCATGATGGGCACAAAATTACGAAAATAATTGGATTTATCAATGGGATTTCGTATTTTTGCATCAAAATTACACCTTATGAGAATTATTCAGAGTTCTATATTCCGCGCCTTGCTGGCCATTGTGTTCGGTTATCTGCTCGTGATGTACCGTAACGAACTGCTCCATTGGACTACCATTGCCTTTGGCTGTCTTTTCTTCCTTTCCGGGCTGATTTCAGTGATTGCCTATTACGTGGAGAAACGGCGGGCCATGAATATCGCCGACCGTCTTCAGGCGATGTCGGAGATGCGGGGCGACGAAATGGAAACTCCTGCCAAGGACGATATCAAGCGTTCGCTCCTACCCACTTTCCCCATCGTAGGAATAGGCAGCATGATACTCGGTGTGATTCTGGCCATTATGCCCACCACCTTTGTCCACGGCATGATGTATGTCGTCTCAGGACTACTCGTATTGGGAGCGCTGAATATGATTTCCAACCTGATAATGGCCCATAAGTTCGCCTCCATCGGAGTTGGTTTCTGGGTAATGCCCATCCTGCTCCTTACCTTAGGCGTGGCGATGATCGTGAAGCCCGATCTCTTCGCTGCCATGCCTTTCCGCATTCTCGGTTGGGCGCTCATCGTCTATGGAGTGATTGAATGTATCAATGCCATCAAAATCAGTCAATGCCATAAGCAATACGAACGTATTCAAGCCGCCCAGCAGGCAGCCTCAAAAGCAGAAATAGAGGATGCGGTGATCGTGGAAGACAATTCGACATCACCAACACCCACCATCTAACACCCATCACCCACCACCTAACACCCCATCAAAACATGACCATCATCGGAATTGCAGGAGGTACGGGCTCCGGAAAAACCACCGTAGTAAAGAAAATCGTAGAATCACTGCCTCCCCATTGTGTAGCTGTGGTTCCACTCGATTCATATTATAACGACACGACGGGGATGACGCCCGAAGAGCGTCGCCAGATCAACTTTGACCATCCGAATGCTTTTGATTGGCAACTGCTCCACAAACAGATAGCCCAATTGAAGCATGGCGAAGCCATTGAGCAGCCTACATACAGCTATGTGGAGAGTAACCGCCAGAAAGAAACCGTCCACGTGGAGCCCAAACCGGTTATTATCATCGAGGGCATCATGACCCTCGTGGACCGCAAGCTGCGCAACATGATGGACCTGAAGATCTTTGTGGATACCGACTCCGATGAACGACTTATCCGCAACATCTTGCGCGATGTCGTAGAGCGTGGCCGCACGGTGGATATGGTCCTCAACCGCTATCTATCCGTCTTGAAGCCCATGCACGAGCAGTTTATCGAGCCCACCAAGAAGTATGCCGACATCATCATCCCGCAAGGCGGCGAAAACCTGAAGGGTATCGGTATCATCTGCAAGTACATCGAGACCATCACCGAAAAGGAACATCTGGGATAAGGCTCGTTATAGAAGTCCTATCTCCTGAAACATACGTAAATAGAACGCAGCCTTGCGTTCTATTTTCATTGGATAGGCACGCGAACTGCTAGGCATCCGATAGAAGCGCAACGGATGACCATTAAAGAGGAACTCTGTATAGGCCCCTACTCTCGGCTGTACAATCTGAAAATGGGAAGTGAATACATCGGCAGCTTTCTGCCCCGTCACCACTACGGCCTGGCATTCGGGCATTTGTCGCAACAAGGCATCAAGGTCAGTGGGAGTCACTACCTCTAAGTCCTTATCAGCGGCTGTTCCCGTGGTGCGAATCACGGCCGAAGCAGTATCATAAAGTGCCACGCCTTTCTCTGTGAGAAAGTCCTCCAACAGTTCTTTACGGAACGCTTTCCGCTCTACATCCACAAAATAGTCTTTGTCATCGAAGAAGCAAAGACCATAGATTCGCCACATGTCGTTGAAAAAGTTGGGGTAAAAGAAATCCATCGACCAACGCTTGCGAGCTGGTGGAAAACTCCCCAGCATAAGCAAGCGCGCATGCTGGGGAATAAATGGTTGTAAGGGGTGCTGCTCTATGTCAGCAAGCTGTATTTCTCTTTTCATTCGCACTAAAAATCCCTCCCTTCGGGAGGGACAAAGGGTGGGCTTTTTATTTCTGTTCCTTCACCAGATAGACAATCGTTGGCAAGTGGTCACTATAGCCGTCGAGCCATACGCCCCCGGCATGGGTACGCTTGGGATTACCCTTGTAGCGTCCTTCTGTCTGGAACAGGTAGTTACGACGGAAAATCTGGCACTTCCAGTATTTCAAGGAAGAGTAGTCTTTCTTTCCTTCGCGGTCGAGGATATTCGGGGTCATCAGAATCTGGTCGAAAAGGTTCCAAGAGCCACCGTAGGCCAGTGTGCCCTGTCCCTCCTTCACCAAAATGTTATACCAAGGATTATACATGTCGCCATCCTTCACATCCTTGATTTCCGACTTTCCGCGCAATCCTTCAGTCACGCTCTTGTTGGTGGGGTCGTCATTCAGGTCGCCCATCACGAAAATCTTGTTATCGGGATTCTTTGCCAACAGGTCCTCCACAATCTTATGCACCTGCTGTCCTGCCCATTCACGGCGTTCAGATCCGCTGAAACGGCTGGGCCAGTGGCACACGATGATGGTAACGGTCTCACCAGCCAGTTTTCCGGTAATGGTGAGGAATCCGCGGGTATGCGACACATTCTCAGGTACATCTGTTCCGCCCATGGCGAATCTCACGGGCAACGTGTATCTTACCCTAACAGCAACTCCGTCCTTCACGCCCTGCTCCCAGTCTTTCATTTCGCTTACAGCACGCAGAGCCTCAGCATCAAGTAAAGGATGAACGCCCTTTATCACCTTGGGATTCACAACTTTACCATGCTCATTAACAACAAACTGTACGAGTACCCTTCCCTCGATTTCATCTTTGGCAGCGGCTGTCGGATACTTCACTTCTTTCTGCAGCCACTTCATCAACTCTGCCATACCCCCAGGATATTTCGGTAACATATCCGGTTTTAAAACATCAACAACAGTCGGGTCTTTCTCAACAGCATCGGCCACAGCCTGTTCTTCACGTGAAAGACGCAGTTCGTCCATAGCCTCTTCTTCCGTTTCCTCCTTCACGTCTTTCTTATAATAATAATGATAGGTAGTATCGGTCGGAGTAAACAAGGCCGGATTGTAGAGCAAGGCCACATCTACACCACGCATATCGGGGCCTTCCACCAATATATATTTATATCCGCGTGCGCGAAGCGGAGCCTCAGCCGTCAGGTCGTCAAGCGCCTTGGCATTCTCCACCTCAGAGAGTCCGATGATGGCACAGCCAACATTTGGCAGCACATCAGTGCCCATATCAGCCAAAGCCCTTGACATATTGCGGAGTTTGCTCTTGTATTTGCGTGCATTCCAACGGTTTGAACCTGTGGGTAGGAACTCAAAATCGCGTTTACCCACATCATGACAGGTATCGAACAGATTCTCCTGATTGTAGAAACCGACTCCATAAACGGAGAATTTCTTCTGCGCCATAGCATTTACAGCCACCATGCACAAAAAAGTAATCAATAGTAGTCTTAGATTTTTCATTTTCATCATTGTTCATTGTTTATGTTGGCAAAGTTAACATAAATAGAAGACAAATCAAAATAAATATCAGTTTTTATTTTGAATTTATGCTAAAATACAGTATCTTTGCCAACATAATTACTAACATATATATCTATTATGCAGAAAAAGTTTAAACTGGCAGCAATCGCCTTGTGCTATGCTCCGCTCACTTTCGCACAGACGACAGTGACGCAGCCTGACGAACAAGCCAACAACGCTGTCATCAACGAGTCTGCCTTCACCTTTACAGAAGCGCAATTGGGTGAAGACGACAACGTTTCGCAAAACCTGACCATCGTTGGCTCCAACAGCAACGCTTATGCCAGCGAGGTGGGGTATCGTTTCAGTGCAGCAAGGTTCAAATACAGGGCCTTTGGTGCAAAATACAACGACATCTACATCAATGGCAACCCCGTAAACGACGTAGAGAGAGGAGAATTCCGCTACTCGTTCGTGGGAGGTCTGAACAACCAGACGCGTGGTGTGGAGGCTGCACTTCCCTTCGAGTACAACACGTTCAGCCTCAGCGCAATGGGCGGCAGCAACAACTACAACTTCCGTCCGAGTGCCATGCCCACTGGCCATCGTGTATCACTGGCAGGAGCAAACCGCAACTACACCTTCCGCGGCATGTATTCTTACAACAGCGGACTCTCCGAGAAAGGATGGGCGTTTTCTGCCGGCCTCACCTACCGTTGGGCAAACATGGAAACAGCACAGATTGAGGGAACGTTCTACAACGCCCTCTCCTACTTCCTCGGTGTGGAGAAGGTGATTGGCGACGGCACTCACGCCATCTCATTCGTCACATGGGGTAACCCGACGGAACGTGCCGCTCAGGCTGCATCCACCGATGAGATGTACTGGCTGGCCAACAGCAATTTCTACAATCCCAACTGGGGTTATCAAGGTGGGAAAAAGCGTAATTCGCGCATCATCCACGACTATGCGCCGGCAGGTCTGCTCACCTGGGACTACAAAATCGACCTGAACACCAAACTCACCACGACGCTCCTGGGTAAGTATTCCATGTTCAGCAGTTCACGTCTGAACTACAACAACGCCACCAATCCGGCTCCCGACTACTACAGCCTGATGCCCAGCTATTATTATAATGTATGGGATCACACCGGAACGGCAACCGACCTGGCAAACTGGAATGCTGCTTACGAATATCTGAGCGCCTCAAAGGCAAACCGCCAGCTCAATTGGGACAAGATGTACTATGCCAACCAGATGGCCAGCATTCAGGGAGCCGATGCCATGTACTACCAGCAGGCTTACCACGACGACCAGTTCTCACTAAGTCTGGCGAGCGTTCTGGACAAGCAACTCACCAACACCTCAAAACTGAATGCCGGCATCAACCTCTCTACAAACACTGGTTTCCACTACCAGACGATGGAGGATTTGCTCGGTGCTTCCTCATTCCACAACATCAACACCTATGTGGTAGGTACCTACGCTGAGAGTTCCGACCAGGTGCAGTATGACATGAACAATCCCAACAGCGTGATTCGCGAAGGCGACCGCTTCGGTTACGACTACAATATCCTAGTGAATAAAGTCAATGCCTGGGCTGTCTATTCAAAGAATTTCCGCAAGGTGAATACCTTCATCGGAGGACGAATCGGCGGACAGACGCTGCAGCGCGACGGTAAGATGCGCAACGGACTTGCTCCCGACAACTCTTACGGCAAAGGCAAGACAGCCAAGTTCCTGGATGGCGGCGGCAAGGCTGGTCTCATCTGGACCATCGGCCACGGACACATGGTGAACGCTGGCGTAGGTTTCGAATGGAAAGCACCGCAGGCACGCAACGCTTTCTCTGCCCCACAGGTTAACAACGACTTTACAACCAACCTGAAAAACGAGAAGATTTTCAGTTCTGAGATTGGCTACCAGTATCAGACTTCATGGCTGCATGCCAATCTGAGCGGTTACTTCAGCCGTCTGACAGACGTGTCGGAGTACAGCATGGCTTACAGCGACATCCAGAACTCATTCTCTTACATTTCACTCACGGGCATCAATAAGGAATACTACGGCGTGGAGCTGGGCATGAAGTTCAAAGTGACTTCTGAGTTCGATATCAAAGCCCTTGGAACCGTCAGCGAGGCGAAATACACCAACAATGCCAACGTGCGCTATATGCTTTCCAACAGCGGTACCTATACCGACGACATCTGCGTGAACAAGGGAATGCGCGAAGGCGGCACGCCACTCACGGCTGCCAGCATCGACCTGAGCTATCATGCCAGCGGTTGGTATATTGACCTCATTGGAAACTACTTCGACCAGATCTATCTCTACTATTCGCCCATCACCCGATTCTACAACGACTTCCCCGATCCTGACAACGACGGTGTGCGCGACCTCACCACACTGGCTTCTCAGGCCAAAGGAAAAGGCGGATTCATGCTCGATGCCTCTATCGGTAAGAGCATCTATCTGAAAAAAGGTTCGCTGAGCATCAACCTCATGCTTACCAACATTCTGAACAACACCAGAATCGTGACTGGCGGTATGGAGCAGAACCGTCGCGACAAAGACGCACAGGGCGAAGACATCCGTACCTACAATTTCTATAACTCTCCGAAGAAGTTCTATGCAAATGGAACCAACGGCATGCTCATCGTCACTTACAAATTCTAAATCCGTAGCAATATGAAAAGTATCAAATATATTCTGATAGCAGCCGTTTGCGCGCTATTCTCTTCCTGTATGGACGGTGACTGGGAGGAGCCTTTCCTCTCGCCCTATCTCTATGGCAACAAGGATATCTCTGAGGGGAATGTGATCACAATTGCCGAACTCATCAAGAAGTATCCCAACGTGTTCGCCAGCACCGACCAGAACGCGGAAATAACCGAAGAAATTCAGATCAAAGCCCGCGTGACAGGCAACGACCTGGGCGGCAACCTCTATAAGCAGATAGCCATTCAAGACGAAACGGGAGCCCTACTCGTTGCCGTCAACCAGAATGGTATGAACGGCTACCTGCCCGAAGGCCAGGAGATTCTCATCGACCTCAAAGGACTCCACATCGGCGGCTACCGCAAACAGCCCGAACTGGGTGCACCCTATAACGGAACCAGCATCGGACGTATGTCGAAAGACATCTGGCAACAGCACTTCAAGGTCGTAGGCGGTTTCCAGGATATCGACCCCGATGCCATCCAACCAGTAGAGTTCACCACTGAGTTTGCCAAGGACTACAACAATAACTGCGGCAAACTGGTTGTGCTGAAGAACGTCCATTTCACTAATGCAGACGGGAAAAGTACCTTAACCACAGGAACCGCGACAGGTGGAAACTATGTGAACCAGACGCTGAAGGAGTTTGGCAGCAACGTGGTGGTACGCACCAGCACCTATGCCGACTTCGGAGCCTTGGTAATGCCTACGGGAGCTGTCACGCTCACCGGCATTGCCACGCGCTACAACAACACATGGCAGATACTGATTCGCAAAACCAGCGACATAAAGTATTAAAAAGGTAAAAAAGTAAAAAGGTAAAACAAAAAAGAAAACAACGATATGAAAAAGATTATCTATTCCGTGATGATGTTGGCCATGGCGGCCTTCTCATTCACCAGTTGTGAGGATGTACCCATGCCTTACGACATGCCCGGTTATACTGCCGATAAAGACGAACCGATAGCACAACTTGTGGGAGACGGTACTGTGGAGAATCCCTATAATGTGGCAAGCGCACTGTACCTGATTACCGAAGGTAAGACTACCGATCAAGCTGTAGCTGTAGAGGGTATCATCTCTCAGATAGACGAGATAGACACCGGCTCCTTCGGAAACGCTACATACTACATTTCCGATGACGGAACGACAGCGAAGCAATTGCAAGTATATCGCGGCTACTATTTAAACGGTGCAAGATTCAAGGACAAAGCGGCTATCAAAGTCGGTGACAAGGTAATCGTCTCCGGACAATTAACCTATCACAACCAAAAGACTCCTGAGTTTGCCCAGGGTAGCTCCATCTACTCACTCAACGGACAAGGCGGTGGTAGCGTGCCTGCCGGTGAGGCAAAGGGTTCCGGCACACAGGCTGATCCGTTCAATGTGGCAGCTGCCATAGCCAAGTGTAAGGAGATTGGCACGAATCCTTCTACAGAGAAGTATTATGTCAAGGGTACTGCCGTGGATGGCGCCACTGCCGATGACTCCTTTAACAACATCACCTTCGACATTGCTGACACAGAAGGCGGTGCGAAGTTTAAATGTTTCCAGGTGAAAGGCACAGACGGCAAACCTCTACCTGCCGGTTACGCTATTAAAAAGGGTGATGAAGTTGTAGTCTATGGTCCTATTTACAATTATAGCGGCAACACCCCCGAGACAGCTGGTAAGAGTGCGGCTAACATTGTAACCGTCAATGGCAAGCCTACCAGCGAAGGAGGCAGCACACAGCCTTCCAATAGCTCTACCCTCGACAACCCATACACCGTGGCAAAGGCTTTGGAAACTGCTAATGCCCTGAGCGACAACGAAACAACCTCTGACAACTTCTACATCAAGGGCAAGGTAACCCGCAAGGCCAATACCGCTGACGAGATCGGTCCTAATTCAGAGAAGAAATACAAGGACATGAACTACTACATCTCTGATGACGGAACACAGTCGAAAGAGCTTTACATTTATCGAGGCAAGTATCTTGACGGTGCCGACTTTACAGCCTTCGACCAGCTGAAAGAGGGCGACGAGGTTATCGTTTATGGACAGCTTCAGAAGTATATCGACTCGAAAAACGGTAACGCTGTTATTTGCGAGTTGAAAAACAGTAAGATTGTAAAGCTTAACGGACAAAGCGGCTCTGGAGAACAAGGTGGAAGCGGCTCTGGCACTGTTTCTGGCAACAGCATCACCTTCTCCGCACAGGGTTATCAAAATCAACAGGATTTCAATGGCCAAAGCATCACGCTGGGCGATGCCAAACTCTCCTTCTCTAAGGGAAGTGGCAGCACTACGCCGAAGTACTACGACACGGGAACTGCCATGCGCCTGTATGGCGGCAACACGCTGACCATCTCTTCAAGCAAAACCATCAGCAAAGTGGAGTTCACCTACGGCGAGGACTATAATGGCACGTCCTACTATCCCACTGCAGACAACTCTACTGTGACTCCTGGTACCTATGACTACAGCACTCACACCTGGACGGGCAGTGCCAATGAAATTGTACTGAGCCGCTCCGCATCTACAGGTCACTTCCGCATTGTGAGCATCACCATTACCTATGCAAAATAGGCAATAAAGCAAGAAAATGGCAGAAAAGTTTGCGGATTCAGAAAAAAGTCCGTACCTTTGCAGCCCGAAATATATTTAATTAATTAATAAACAAGAAAATGAAAAAAGGTATTCATCCCGAAAACTATCGCCCCGTCGTGTTTAAGGACATGTCCAACGGCGATATGTTCCTCTCACGTTCCACATGCAAGACTACAGATACAGTGGAATTTGAAGGCGAAACTTACCCAGTGGTAAAGCTTGAAATTTCTAACACTTCTCACCCGTTCTACACTGGTAAGAGCAAGCTCGTTGATACGGCTGGTCGCGTTGACCGCTTCATGAGCCGCTATGCTAAGAGCACCAAGAAGTAATATCTTTCTTTTCAAGATAAAACAAACAAGCGGAATGCGTCAGCGTGTAGTTGCATATGCACGCCGACGCATTTCCTTTTCTTAAAGCCCCCCTACTATGCAATACAAGTACCTTCTACCCGCCCTCGTCCTCACACTTGCATTCACGGCATGTAGCGATGACGACAAGCTGCCACACATCGATGACAGGCAGCAGACCTCCACGGAGAACAAGAACCTGAATCCTGCCACCGTCTCGGAATGGCAGCGGCTGGAGGTTCCAAGAGTGAAGAACAATGCTGAAAACATTGTCTTGGTGAGGAAGGTGCCGTCCTACGGCGTGAACTACATCCTGGAATACGACCGGAAGAAGCGCTCTCAGCGATGGGCCTGCTTCCAGTGGTACGACGGCAATAGTGGCACGGCCTGGAACCGCAGCAACTGGGATTACGAAACGAGCAACCCCTGGGCTATGCTCAACCTAAGGACCCACGGATGGGGAGACCCTTTCCAACCAGACCCTGACCTGCCCCTTGAAGAAAGGACGGAACTGGAGGAATACGATGGAATTCCCTACCAACGCGGACATATCATAGCTTCGGCAGACCGCGTTAACTCCAAGGAAGCCAACGAGCAGACCTTCTATCTCTCCAACATTATGCCGCAATATAGGAACCTGAACGAAGGTATCTGGCAGGACATGGAAAGCCAACTGCGCACATGGAACAGCAAGAAGAACAAGCCTTATCGCGAAACGCTGTACGTCTGCAAGGGCGGCACCATCGACGGAAACAACATCAACACCACAACCGCCACGGGGCTCATCGTGCCGAAATATTTCTTCATGGCCGTTCTGGCGAAAGTTTCCAACAACAACTATAAGGCCTTGGCTTTCTGGGTGGCTCATACATCCACCAACGAGAAAGGCAAACCACTGAAGAACTACGTGAAGAGCATTGACGAACTGGAGCAGCTCACAGGCATCGATTTCTTCTGCAACCTGCCTGACGCCATTGAGGACGAAGTAGAGAAATCATATACGCTTGCCGATTGGGGATTATAAGCAACAGAAATAAGAAAAAGCCACTTGGTCTGCGGAGGCCAAGTGGCTTTTTTCAATAAATGTCTAATCTTTATATCTTATTTTGCAAATACGCCTTTACTTGCGAATCTAACTGTTTCGCCATCGGAAGCACGTGTCCAAATTGAACTACTCCTCCAATAAGGATCCCAGTTAAACTCTCTGATAGCTTTGAGGCTGAAATAGATTTCATCATCGCTATAACCATCATCTATATAACCTTCGAAAAAGCCTCTGTCCAATGTATAGTCTGAAATATGGACAGGTCTCCAACCTGTGTCAGCATAACGTAAGGTGATTGTCCCCCAAGATACAGACCATGTGAATTCGCTATATGCGAAATTATTGTATGGATCATGTATGTCATAATCAACCTCGTATCCTGTCCCAGAATTATAACTATCTCCACTAAAGAACATAGTTGTTCTGTAAGTATTGCCTGTAAGGCCCCAACGGTCATAGTAATAATGCTCAATTGTGCCTTGCCAAGTCTTACCTGCCCCACGGAAGCCTGACAGATCCTCTGAAATTTTCTCATCCTCATCGCAAGATGTGAAAGTGAATGACAGCATTGCTATCGCAACCATCGTCAACAGAGCGTGAATTCTTTTCATATCTTTAAACATTAAATGGTTTTACGTCTTGTTTACGATGCAAAGATAAGGCAAAAACGCCAAAACGCCAAAGGAAAAAACCATATTCTTCCGTAGGGAAATCCCTAAGCGCAAGGTATAGGTGGTTAAAATTCAATAATTCTTTATTCGTCGTATCGCATTCTTCATTTACTTTTATTATCTTTGTACAAGAATCAAATTCAACAAACACTTCAAAAGGAAAATGAAAACAATTTATGATTTCTCTGTCAAAGACAGAAAGGGAGCTAACGTTTCCCTGAAAGAGTATGCTAACGAGGTTCTGCTTATCGTCAATACAGCCACAAAGTGCGGATTCACACCTCAGTATGACGAACTTGAGGCACTCTATGAGAAATACCACGCTCAAGGCTTTAACATCCTCGACTTCCCCTGCAACCAGTTCGGTCAGCAGGCACCAGGCACCGACGAAAGCATCCACGAATTCTGCAAACTGAACTTTGGCACCGAATTCCCACGATTCAAGAAGGTCAAGGTAAACGGCGAAGATGCCGACCCGCTCTTTAAGTTCCTGCAGGAGCAGAAAGGCTTTGCCGGATGGGACATGGAGCATCCTATCGCCCACATCCTCGACGACATGCTCTCCAAGGCTGACCCCGACTATAAGCAAAAACCCGACATCAAGTGGAACTTCACCAAGTTCCTCATCAACAAGAAGGGACAGGTGGTAGCCCGCTTTGAGCCTACGGAGAAGATAGAGAATATTGAAAAGCAAATTGAAGAACTTCTGAAATAAATGGAACACATCAAATGCTTGATCATCGGCAGCGGCCCTGCCGGTTATACAGCAGCCATCTATGCGGGGCGCGCCAACCTCTCTCCCGTGCTCTACTGCGGATTGCAGATGGGCGGTCAGCTCACTCAGACCACCATCGTGGAGAATTTCCCGGGCTACCCCGACGGCGTGGATGCCAACCAGATGATGATGGAACTCCGCCAGCAGGCAGAACGCTTCGGAGCTGATCTGCGCGACGGCGTCATCGCCAAGGCCGACTTCTCCAAGAAGCCTTACGTGCTGACCCTCGACGACGGAACTGCCCTCGAAGCCGACACGGTCATCATTGCCACAGGCGCTTCAGCCAAATACCTCGGACTGGAAGATGAAAAGAAATACAACGGACAGGGTGTTTCAGCCTGTGCAACCTGCGATGGCTTCTTCTACCGCAAGAAGGTAGTGGCCGTGGTAGGCGGCGGTGATACGGCCTGCGAAGAGGCCACCTATCTGGCCCAGCTCTGTTCGAAGGTGTATATGATTGTGCGCAAGCCCTACCTCCGTGCTTCCGACATTATGAAGAAGCGCGTGGAGGATAATCCAAAGATTGAGATTCTCTTTGAGCACAACACGCTCGGACTCTACGGAGAAAACGGAGTGGAAGGCGCTCATCTCGTGAAACGGAAGGGCGAACCCGACGAAGAGCGCTACGACCTGCCCATCGACGGCTTCTTCCTCGCCATCGGCCACAAGCCTAATACCGATGTGTTCAAGGACTGGCTTGAACTGGACGAAACGGGCTATATCAAGACCAAAGGCGACAGCCCCTGCACCAACATACCCGGTGTATTTGCTGCCGGCGACTGTGCCGACCCGCATTACCGCCAGGCCATCGTGGCCGCAGGCAGCGGTTGCAAGGCTGCCCTCGAAGCAGAACGTTATCTACAAACGCTATAAGATTATTTTCCAGATTTTCAGACGGGGCCCCTCGCCCTCACTTACCATATAGGGTGAGGGGACTTTTCTAAAAAAAAACCTAATAACACAGTCATGGGCAGAAAACTATTCTGCGAGATTTCCCCTACTACCTATAAGATTTCCATGGAGAAGAATATCCTCCAACGGCATCTGAAGGATTTCTTCAGCAGGGAGCATTTTGCCCGTAAGAAAAGCAACGAGCCTCTTCCCGTCATCATCAAGAAACACAATTCGCTGATTCGCAGACGATTAGGCAATGTAGATATGCAATTGCAAGAGAACAAGGCCGTCAACCTCTCCATTGCTGCCCCCTGTGTTAACGGCATCATCATCCGTCCTGGAGAGACGTTCTCCTTCTGGCGACTGGTGGGACGCGACACGAAGCGGCGCGGCTTCAAGGAAGGACTGGCCATAGCCCGCGGCTGTCCCACGAAGCGCAAAGGCGGAGGCATGTGCCAATTCACCAACCTCATCCATTGGATGGTGCTCCATTCAGACCTCACCATCATCGAGCACCATCATCACGACGGACTCGACCTCTTCCCTGACTTCAATCGCCAGATACCTTTCGGAACAGGCACCAGCATCGTTTACAACTATCTGGATTACCGAGTGAAAAACAACACCCCACGCACCTATCAGCTCCTCGTATGGGTGGACGGCGAATACCTGCGCGGAGAACTGCGCGCTGATCAAGAACAGCCCAACTCCTATCATATCTACGCCAAGGACGAATACTTCTCCCGCGAAGACGGTACGGTCTATAGGAACGGAACCGTGGTACGCGATACCATTGACAAACAGACTGGCAACCATACCCAGTCAGAGGTTATCCGCACCAACCATGCGAAAGTAATGTACGACACTTCTTCACTTACTATCATACAAAAATAGCACTACAAAAAATGGAAGAAAGAACCGAGAAATTCAAATTGGAGGACTTTGACGAATATCTCACCCAAAGTCCTGAAATCAAAGAGAAAGCCTACGTATGGGCTGCCGCCCTCGGATTGCAGGCTACCGACGGACTGCGCACCTCTTACGAAATGCGCCAGACTGCCCGCCAGCATATCGAGGGGCGTATCACGCTCTGCGATGTATGCCAGCATATCCACGACTATTACGAGAGCAATCCACCCGCCTCGCCCGAGAAGGAAAAGGAGCAAGAGGCAGACAAAGTGGCCTGCAACATAGCAGATGTGCTCTTCAACGGACAGCCGGAATTCTCCACCGAAGGCTATCTCGGTCTCCATCGCAGGCTTTTCGATGGCGTTTATGACCATGCAGGACAACTACGCACCAACGACATCGTCAAGAAGGAATGGGTGCTCGAAAAGGACACCGTGTTCTATCTCCATTGGGAAGAACTGCGCATGGCGCTCGACAGCAACTTCCAGTTCGAGCGCAACCGCCATTACAACGAGCTTCACGGCGAGGAACTCCTCGAATGGATCGCCTTCTTCACGGCCGGCGTATGGCACATCCACCCCTTCAACGAAGGCAACACCCGAACCGTAGCCGTATTTGCCATCTTGCTATTGCGCTCCCTTGGCTACGACATCCACACCGATGTGTTTGCCGACCATTCATGGTATTTCCGCAATGCGATGGTGCGCGCCAACTACGCCAACCCAGCCCATAACATCAAGGTGCGTCCCGAATTCCTGATCCGCTTCTACCGCAACTGGATGCTTGGCGAACGCTGGGACCTCCGCAACCGCTATCTTTCCATCCACCCCACCCTGGCATGGGCCAACCAGTCCAATCTGGCCGAATAGCTGTTACACCCTCTTAAAGCAAAAGTAGGAATCGCCTAAACTGTAAAAAACGCCTCAAACACTGACACCTTGCAAAACACCATCGGACGCGGTAAAAACTCTAAAGATTTTATCGGCACCATGAACCTACCCCCGACGGGCGGAAAGCCAAAGACCAAAAAAGGTGAGCAATCCATTCAGCATCAGCAACTCGTAGCCAAACTGGTAACGGGTTGTTGATGCTACTATTTTGTCCAGAACGAAGCAGATTACGGGTGAAGCCACGGCGATATAGGGCACCCAACGGTCATTGACTCGGCGTTTCGTGAGCAGTCCGTAGGCAAAAAGACCCAAAAGGGGACCATAGGTATAACTGCAGAGAATGTAGATGGCATCAATGACGCTGGTGCTGTTAACGGCATCTACCATCAGAATCAGCACCGCAAACACCACGGCCATCAGGATATGTACACGTTTGCGAAGGCGTTCATCGCCCTGCCGCTCGCGGATATCCACACAATAGCTGGTGGTCATGGCCGTCAGCGCACTGTCGGCACTGGAGAATGAGGCCGCCACGATGCCAATGGTAAAAAGCACGGGGATGAGTGACGACTGAGATATTTGCGACTCAACAAACATGGGCAGCAGGTCGTCGCCTTTAGTAGGCAGCGCCATGCCCTGCTGCTGGAAAAGCATCACGAGCAATATGCCCAATGCCATAAACAGCATATTGGCCGGCACGAAGGCAAAGCCGTAGGTACACATATCCTTCTGCGCCTCGCGCAAGGTCTTGCACGTCAGGTTCTTCTGCATCATGTCCTGATCCAGTCCGGTCATCACGATCGTGATAAAGATACCACTGAGAAACTGCTTCCAGAAATTCTGCTTCGACATCCAGTCGTCCATCACGAACATACGGCTATGCTCATGGTTGGCCACGGCCGTGAAGGCCTCGCCCACCGACAGGTCGAGCGCTCCTATCACCTTATATATAATAAGGAGGAGAGCCGTAAACATACAGACGGTCTGGAAAGAGTCCGTCCAAACCAATGTCTTGATGCCTCCCCTGCGGGTATAGAGCCAAATCAGACAGACCATACCCACCACGGTCGCGGCAAAGGGAATACCATAGGGGCCGAAGACAAATCGCTGCAAGATAATACACACCACATAAAAACGCACGGCTGCACCCGTCATCTTCGAAAGCAGGAAAAACCAGGAACCGGTCTTATAGGAATGCTGCCCCAGACGCCCCTGCAGATAGCTGTAGATGGTGGTCAGATTCAGGCGGTAATAGACGGGCAGCAACAGGAAAGCCACCAGGAAGTATCCCACGATGAAACCCAGACAGGTCTGCACATAGGTCATATCGGTTTTCATCACCATGCCCGGCACGGAAACGAAGGTGATGCCCGAGATGGAGGCTCCCACCATCCCGAAAGCCACCATATACCAAGGGGAGCGACGGTTTCCACGATAGAAAGTTTCGTTGGTTGCCCGGCGCGCCGTCCATCTGCTGAATGCAAGCAAACAGAAGAAATATGCAAAAAAAGTAATTAATATCAACATACGGCCGACAAAATTACAAAAAAATGCGGATATATGAAATTATTTTGCTACATTTGCACACGGAGATTCATATATCCAAAAAATACAACCATGAAACAAAAGAAATTCATTCTCCAAGAAAGTGAACTGCCCACGCAGTGGTACAACATCCAGGCCGATATGGTGAACAAGCCATTACCGCCGCTGAATCCCGGCACGCATGAGCCGCTCAAACCCGAGGATCTCTTCCCCATATTCAACGAAGAATGCTCACGTCAGGAACTTGATCAGGAACATGCATGGATAGACATTCCTGAGGAGGTGCAGGAGAAGTACCGCTTCTACCGCTCCACCCCATTGGTACGTGCCTACGAACTGGAAAAAGCACTCGACACTCCGGCACATATCTATTTCAAGAACGAGAGTACCAACCCGCTGGGCTCCCATAAAGTGAATTCTGCCATCCCACAGTGCTACTACTGTAAGAAGCAGGGCGTCACGAACGTGACTACCGAGACCGGTGCAGGCCAGTGGGGCGCTGCCCTTGCCTATGCAGCTAAGATATACGGGCTGGAGGCTGCTGTCTATCAGGTGAAGCTCACCATGCAGCAGAAGCCTTACCGCTCCAGCATCATGCGCACGTTCGGAGCTTCGGTGGAAGGTTCACCTTCGATGTCCACCCGTGCAGGTAAGGACATCCTGACCATGGATCCCACGCATAGCGGTTCTCTGGGAACGGCCATATCTGAGGCTATCGAACTGGCCATGACCACCCCGAACTGTAAATATACTTTGGGCTCTGTGCTCAACCACGTATCACTCCATCAGTCTATTATCGGCCTGGAAGCCGAGAAGCAGATGGAGATGGCCGGCGAATATCCCGATATGGTGATTGCCTGCTTCGGTGGCGGCAGTAACTTTGGCGGTGTGGCCTTCCCCTTCATGCGCCACAACATCCTCGACGGCAAGAAGACGCAGTTCATTGCTGCCGAGCCTAACAGCTGTCCGAAACTGACTCGTGGTGAATTCAAATACGACTTCGGCGATTCTTCAGGCTATACGCCCCTGCTGCCGATGTACACGCTGGGCCATTCGTTCAAACCCGCCAACATCCATGCCGGCGGACTCCGCTACCACGGTGCTGGCGTCATCGTAAGCCAACTGCTGAAAGACGGCCTGATGTCGGCAGTGGATATTCCACAGCTGGAAACCTTCGAGGCTGGTATCCTCTTCGCACGTACTGAAGGTATCATTCCAGCTCCTGAGAGCACACACGCCATCGCCGCCACTATCCGCGAGGCCAAGAAGTGCAAGGAGACAGGCGAAAAGAAAGTCATCCTCTTCAACCTCTCCGGTCATGGCCTTATCGACATGCCAAGCTACGATCAGTTCATCAATGGTGATCTGCGCAACTATACCGTTACAGACGAGGAGATCAGCAACTACCTGAAAGACGTTCCCCAGATTTAAAATCTGACAGGCAACCAATAAGCATGAAAAAGCGCGAGATTCACATCTCGCGCTTTTCTACTTGAGTCAATCTTAGTCAATCACCTATCTGTTATATATATTACAATAGTGGTTTAAGGTTTTAACATTAGCAAGGATGTTAATATTTAATCGTATAATTAAGCTCACACTTTGAGTAATTCAGTATTAATGTGACTGCTTGAGAATGGACATGCCATCTCGTTTATTTTTCTGTTGCAAAGTTACAACAAAAAAAACTATCCGTGGGTATAAAATGTTTTTCGTGATTGTATAAAATGTTAACAAAAGCTCCGTTTTCTTTACGAAAGGTGGGCAATTTGTTAACTTGTGCGCGCAAACAACAAAAAGAGCGGTTTATTCATTCATTTTTCGTAATATTCCAACGGCATCCTTGACCGTAGGAATTTGCTTCACCACAAGGCTCCGTTTCCCTTTGATTTCCCTCAGATTGCAACGGCGGGTATTCGCACCTACATAGTTGAGTACACTATCGAAAGCCTTGCTCTGATAATAAGCACTCATCGGATTGCTCACGAAGTACATCATCATCTGGCCCTGCTTCAGCGTAATCTTCTCACAACCCAACTGACGGCCCAGGCGTCGGAGCGGAACAATCTGCAACAGTTCCTCTCCCTCCCGAGGAATCTCTCCGAAACGGTCAAGCAGCCGCTGGCGGTATCTCTCCAGATCGGCATCGTTCTTGATGTTCTCCAGCTCACGGTAAAGGAGCATGCGCTCACTGGATGAAGGCACATACTGGTCGGGCATATACATTTCGAGATCGCTCTCTATCGTACAGTCATCCACGAAGTCTTCGCCTGAAATCTTCTCTCCGTCCTTGATTTCCGCCTCATAGAGATCGTTGAACTCATCGTTTTTCAGTTCCGTGACGGCTTGTGAGAGAATCTTCTGATAAGTCTCATAGCCCAGATCCTCCATGAATCCACTCTGCTCAGCTCCCAGCAGATTACCGGCTCCACGGATATCCAAATCCTGCATACTGAGGTTAAAGCCGCTGCCCAGACCTGAGAAAGTCTCCAAGGCCTCTAAGCGGCGACGCGCCTCTGGCGTAAGGTTGGCAAGCGGCGGAGCCAGCAAATAGCAGAAGGCTTTCTTATTGGAGCGCCCCACGCGGCCTCGCATCTGGTGTAGGTCGGAAAGTCCGTAGCGATGGGCATCGTTGATGATGATGGTATTGGCATTCGATACGTCGATGCCGTTCTCAACGATGGTCGTTGACAGCAACACGTCAAAATCATGGTTCATGAATCCCATCACGATTTTCTCCAGTTCCTCGGGTTTCATTTGTCCATGTCCTATGGCCACGCGGGCATCGGGCACGCGCTTCTGGATAAGCAGCTGAAGTTCTGGAAGATTGGAGATTCGGTCGTTGACGAAGAACACCTGTCCGTTGCGCGACAGTTCGAAATTAATGGCTTCGGCTATCACGTCGCCGCTGAACGTATGCACCTCGGTATTGATGGGATAGCGGTTGGGGGGCGGTGTCTGGATGATGCTCATGTCGCGCGCACCCATTAGCGAGAACTGAAGCGTGCGCGGAATGGGTGTGGCACTCATCGTAAGCGTATCCACATTGGTCTTCATCTTGCGCAACTTCTCTTTGACAGACACGCCGAACTTCTGCTCCTCATCGATGATGAGCAGCCCCAAGTCTTTCCACTTCACGGCCTTGCCGATCAGTTTGTGCGTTCCTATTATAATATCTACCTTTCCGGCCTCCAGGTCGGCCAGTATCTCCTTCGTCTTTTTCGCACTTCGGGCCCTTGAGAGGTACTCCACCCGCACCGGAAGGTCTTTCAGGCGCGAGGTGAATGTCTGGTAATGTTGGTAGGCCAGCACCGTGGTAGGCACCAACACCGCCACCTGCTTGGAATCGCAAGCCGCCTTGAAGGCTGCGCGCACGGCCACCTCCGTCTTACCGAATCCCACATCTCCACAGACCAGACGGTCCATCGGACGGGCGCGCTCCATGTCGGCCTTCACGTCGTTGGTGGCCTTCAGCTGGTCAGGTGTATCTTCGTAAAGGAACGAAGCCTCCAACTCGTGTTGCATAAAGGTGTCAGCGCTGAAGGCAAAGCCTTTCTCCTTGCGGCGGGCAGCATAGAGTTTGATCAGGTCGCGGGCAATATCCTTAATCTTGGTCTTTGTCCGTTCCTTCATCCGTTCCCAGGCTCCTGTTCCCAAGGTGGAGAGCCTTGGCTGCGTCTCGCTGTCTTTCCGTTTGTATTTAGAAATCTTGTAGAGCGAATGGATGCTCACATCCACCTTGTCGTTATTGGCATAGATGATGCGGATTACCTCTTGATATTGCTGGGTGTCGGATGATGGGTGTTGGGTGTTGGTGGATACAATGGGGACTCTCACCAATCCGGCGAACCTTCCGATTCCCAAATCTACGTGCACGATATAGTCGCCGGGCTCCATCTCCTGCAGTTCCTTCATCGTGAGCGCCATCTTGCCGTTGCGGGCTGCATCCGAACGGAGGTTATACTTATGATAACGGTCGAATATCTGATGGTCGGTGAAGAAGCAGAGCTTCAGCGCATCGTTGGCGAACCCTTCGTGGAGCGTATGGTCAACGGGGGTGAAGGTGATGGGGGTTGGGTGATGGGTGATGGGTGTTGGGTGATGGGTGTTGGCGGTTTGAGGTTGGGGCGCAAGAGATTCAAAGATGTCCTTCAGACGCTCCTGCTGCTTCCGGCTATCAGCCAGGATATATAGTTTGTAGCCTTTTAGCAAGTAGTCCTGCAGGGCCGGGATGAGCAACTCGAAGTTCTTGTGGAAAAGCGGCTGTGGAGTGATTTCGCAATGCACGGTGGCCTGGGCCTTTCCGTCCATCCTCGTGCCGAAACACACTTTGCGGAAGTTCTGCATGTCTGCCTCTAAGCGTGAAGCCGTCAGCAGTTTCCGTTCGGCTTTCATCTCCTCCAGAATCTGCTTCTGCTCCATCTCCGTCGCCCCTTCGAGCCGTTCGGTCAGAGCCTGCTGGGAGAAACCTTCGCGATAGATGCGGTCCACACTATCCGTCACAAAACGGAAATCCTTGGCTGCCAGGATCGTATGTGCAGGCAAGAAGTTCATAAACGACACCTGTTCCGATGCCAACGTAGCTAGTTCGGGTACGATCTCCACCGTTTCGCGACGCTCCCGTGAGAGCTGGCTCTCCACTTCAAACGTGCGTATGGAGTCAATTTCATCCCCGAAGAAGTCGAGTCGAAAAGGATATTCGTGGCTGTATGAATAGATGTCCAGAATACTGCCGCGAAGAGCAAACTGCCCCGGCTCATAGACATAATCCACCTCATGGAAACCGAAATCGCGTAGCGTCTGCTCCAGTTCGGTCACATTCTTCGTCTCTCCCGTCCGCAACTGCATAGACCGTTCATCAAGCTTTCGCTTCGAGACCACCAATTCCGAAAGGGCATCCGGATAAGTCACGATGTAAAGAGAAGCCCCCTCCGACTCCCCCAAAGGGGGAGAGGTCTGATCATTCAACGAATTAAGCCGTGCCAGCACTTCCGTGCGCAGAATCTCGTTAGCCGCATCGCGCTGCCCGTATTTCACCTGCCGCCGATAACTTGACGGGAAGAACAGCACCGTTGGTCCTTCCCCCTTGCCGCCGTAGGCTTCCCCCTCTCCCTTCGGGGAGGGGGATAGGGGGTGGGGCTTTGTCTCCAACATCTGCTCCAAATCCTGATAGAAATAGCCAGCCTCGTCTGCATCGGGCAGGATAAAGAGAATGGTCTGCGGAGTGCGGCGTGTCACCGAGGCAAAGAGCACTGCTGCGGCAGAGGCCGTAAGCCCCTCCACGAAAATGCTTCTCATCGAAACATTCCCGAGTGCTTTTGCCAGTGCAGCCGACTGTGGCGAACGGGCATAAAGGTCTATCAGTTCTTCAATTTTCAAAACAGACCACAAAGATACGCATAAGCAAGCAAAAATGCAAATAAAACTCGTTTTAATTTGCTTTTGTCGAGCGAAAGTATCTTCGGCCGAAGGCCAAAGATACGCATAAGCGAGCAAAACTGCAAATATAACAGGAATTATTTGATGAAACCATCTTAAAGACAGCTCTTCTCAACGGTATTCCCTCGGGGAGATTCCTTTCATGCGGGTGAAGAAATGAGTGAAGGCTGCAGGCGCTGCAAAATGCAGGCGCTCAGCTATCTGACTGATGCTCAGCGAGGTGGTGCGCAGCAGATAGCACGATTCCATCAGCAGCATCTGATTGATGAAATCACCGACCGTACGCCCGGAAACCTTTTTGACGATACGCGACAGATAGTCGTTGGTGATGCAGAGCTGGTCGGCATAGAACCCGATGTCGCGATGTTCAATGAAATGCTCGGGCAACAGCCGGTTGAAGCCAATGAAGATTTCCTCCACACGCAGCGGCACTTGCCTGTGGGTGATGGAAACCTCCAGCACATTTTGCAGGTCAACCAGAAATACGGCATAGAGCATTCGTAGAAGCTTGTCTTTATAGACATTCAACGACTGTTGATAACTGATGATTTCACGCATACGGCCCTCGAAGAGGCTGGCCTGTTCTGCCGTGAGGGTCAGCTTGGGTGTGCTCAGCTGCACAATAGGCAGAAAGGCCAGGCTGACCATATCGCGCACGGCCGGTGACTCCAGCGTGGTGAATTCATCTACCATCAGGCAGACAGACTGATAGTCGGCCGAAGCATCAATGATGGTCACAGCCAGTCCGGGCGAATAGATATAGAGGTCGCCCTGCTGAATCTTCACTTCCCCGATACCGTATTGCATGGTGAGCCACCCCTGGGTGACCAGCGTAAAGGTATAGCAGGCCAGGAAGCCCTGTGTGATATTGGTCTTCCGCGTCAGGTCGCCATTGCTCTCCGTACAGACCACCTTGCCGTCCCACCCGTCGTATGGCTCACCGCCGATGGTGATATCCCACCATTCCTTTAATCTATACATAGAATCTGCTGTTACACGATTGACAGTGCAAAGATAAACAATAAAAATCAGATTTGTGCGCTTTCAGTCAAGTTTTGTGCGCTTTTGAGTTCCATTTATCCCATTATTAATCGTAATTTTGTAACCGAATTAACATAATCATCTTAAAACAGAAAAAGAATATGGACGCAAAGAAATCAATTGAGGCACTGCAGTACTTCGCAACAGGACTGACAGAGGGTGCCCTTGTACACAAGTTGCAAGGTCAGATTTTCAAGGCTCAGGGCTTTGGAAAACTTGGCCAGAAATACATCGACCACTTCAATGAGGAGATAGGATGGGTAGAGAAGTTCGTGGAACGCATCATCGACCTCGGCGGCGACGTGAAGTTCGACGGCGCCAAGAGCCGTCCGCTCATCTGCGACCCCATTGAATATATCAAGGCCGACCTGGAGATTCAGAAGGCCGGCGTTGACCTGCTCTACAAGTGCTGCGAATCATTGATCAACGATCCTTCCACCTACGAAATCATGGTTGACTACCTGAAGGACGAGGAAGAAGACCTCTACTGGAGCCAGGGCGCACTGGAAATGATTGACAAGATTGGCCAGCAGAACTGGCTGTTCACGCAAGTATAAACATTCTTACCCCCGAACCATTATGGAAGACGTAAAAAAAGTGTATGATTTCCTGGAGAAAGCAGGAACGTTCTATCTCGCAACCGTAGAGGGCGACCAGCCCCGCGTACGTCCTTATGGAGCAATGCTCTACTTTGAGGACAAAATCTACATCATGGCATTCGGCAAGACAAATGCCACCCGTCAGATAGCCGACAACCCGAAGGCTGAGATCTGCGCTTTTAAAGGACAGACCCTCCGCATTGAGTGCAAACTCGTAGAAGACAACCGCCCAGAGGTTGGCAAAGCATTGGTTGACAAGATGCCCGTACTGAAGCCCGCCCTCGGTGAGAATGGCGAGAACGGCGTGATGTACTATCTGAAGGATGCCAAGGCCGATTTCTTCAAGATGATGGAACTCGTAGAGACAATCAAATTCTAACAAAAAACCGAACTGAAAATGAAAGACCAAGTATTACAGGCCATGCGCGAAGCCGGCAAGCCCGTCTCGGCAGGCGAAGTGACCAAGGCGCTCGGCGCCGACCGCAAAGAAGTGGACAAAGCTTTCGCTGAGTTGAAGAAAGAAGGGGCCATCGTGTCGCCCGTTCGCTGCAAGTGGGAACCCGCAAAATAATTCGTGGCAATGGAAATAAAAGCTGTAAAATTCAGACGCGACGGATTCTACACCCAGCCCTTTGCCTTCGGCGGAGAGGAAGGTGTAGATAAGTTCGACAAAAACATCCGCTATCGCGGCAGTCTGCAAAACTATCTCATCGACACCGGCGACGAGGTAATCCTGGTAGATACCGGACTGCCTGCCGGTACGCCCGAAGAAACACCCGACGAGAACTCAGTGGCCTTTACGGGGCACGACATCTGCAGCTACATGGAAGCCTTTGAAACCTTAGGCTACAAGCCTGAACAGGTGACAAAGATCCTGCTCACCCACCGCCACAGCGACCATAGCGGCGAGTTGCGTTCCTTCCCCAACGCCAAGGTCTATGTGAACCAAGACGAACTGAGTGCCGCAGAGCTTCAGGGCCTCAACAACCTGGTACCCGTCAGCTTTACCGACGGAGCCTACTACAACTTCCCTGAGTCACAGAAGATCAGCGACGGCATTTATCTCATCAAGGCCAAGGGCCATACCAACGGCAACAGCATCATCATCGTGGAGAACGAAGGATTATTCTACATGATTCACGGCGACATCACCTACGTGGACGAAGCCCTCTATGAGAACAAACTCTCCGTTGTCTTCGACGACCTGCCTGCAGCCCGCATGACACAGGACTGTATTCGCGAGTTTATCCGCAATCACCCCACGGTATATCTCTCCACCCATTCCCCACAGGGTTATGAGAATCTGGAAGCCAAGCGCGTGATGGATCTCGACAATCCCGTGCCAACCGTACTGGCAGAAGTGGATTTCTCCCAGTTCGAAGCCTCCGGCAAGTACGTCTGTTCCGTCTGCGGCTATGTCTATGACCCAGCCGAGCACGACGGAGTGGCCTTCGAAGACCTTCCCGACGATTGGGTATGCCCGCGTTGCAAGCGCCCCAAGGACAAGTTCAACAAGGCGTAGTCCCTGTATTCCGCAAACTGCACTGCATAGGATTTTTTCATTTTAAGGGTGCACGGGTGCCACATCCCCTTTGTATAAAGGCCGTGCACCCTCCCTGAAAGGGTATCACGGGTGCCACAAGGGTGCCACGCTTTTCACAAATTCTCTAGAGAATTTTCTCCAAACCATCATCCGACGACGTGCAAACTATCATCGGAAGCGAGAAATTCTCTAGAGAATTTTTTACCCCTTATGATTCCCTTGACCCTAAAGATAGTTTTATTCTTCACGCGGAGTGGGTGGAGTACGCATAGAATAATAATAGAACTCCCTCCCTAAACAGGGAATTTATGGAATAGCGAGAGCAATGTTAAGTTTACTTAGGCATTGCCGAGTCATGACATAAATCGCCGAAAGGCAAAGGCTGGGGTGTGTCTCCGGCTTGGGGTAGCACCCTTGTGGCACCCGTGACACCCTCCCGAACAGGGTGCCAGCCCTTTATACAAAGGGGATGTGGCACCCGTGCACCCTCAAACACAAAAATTCTTAGTAAGCAGAAATGGAAAGAGTCAGGCCAAAGACTTGGAACCTTAAGAAAGATTTCCATTTTCTGAAAGCCTAATGCACATTACCCCGACTCCTATACCAGAAGCCAGGGATAATGAATCCGGGAAGTTTAATCAAAAGGATCTTTTGATAATATTTAATAGCTCCTATACTCAATGCCTGTATTAATGACTATGGCATTGGGGCCTACGCCGCAATCGAACTCTCCCACTTTCGCACCCGTCTGATCATACTCTACCACGTAGCCGTTGCCGCTATAGTTGGCATAGCCCGTGTCCTCATTCTTCCTGTAGGAAGCCACGAACACATGTCCGTTTGCGTCCACGGCGATGGCATTCGGGCTGAACACGCCGTCCTGCGTGAAGCGCACGGTGCCGTCCGTCGTGATGTTGTATTGCATATAGTCGTACTTCTCAGCTCCGTAGGGAGCGTTCACGGCATAGATAAACCTATCGCAGAAGGCCACGAGAGTGGCATCAAACAGTTTCACGCAGTTGCCGTAGTCATTGATGTACCACACAGCCGAAGGCTTATCACTGTAGTTACCCATATCCAGCACGTAGAGTCCGCTTGAGGCCACGCCAATCTTCGTGGGGTTCACGATGTTCTCGTTGGTATAGGTATCCACCACCTTCTTCTGCTCCAAGTCGATAATCGAGATGCTGGCCTTCGTACAGGCAGCATAGTCAGAGTTGCACACGTAAAGTCTGCTACCATAGGCAGCTAGTCCTTCGGGGAACGATCCCACCTCGTAGGTATCCTTCAGCCCGAAGTTCAGCGTGTCAATGGCAGCTACATAGCCGTTGCCCGATGTTGTCAATAAATTGTCAGCGCCAATGGCACTTTTCGAAGCTCCGTAAGTGCTCACGTAGATCATTCCGTCTGCGCAAGTAATATGACGCGGATGCACACCTTTGTCAACGCCCATCAGTTCGGTCATTTTGATCTGCTTGATGCTTTTAAGTGTCTTGGTGTCCACCACTTCCACAGTGTTCTCGCCAGCCACCACGATATACATCTTCGTGCCATACACGAGGGCATCGATGGCCGTCAATCCCAGACCTCTTCCGTTAGCAGCCTGGAAAACCTTCTGCGAAGCCGTCTTCGTCGTGTAGTCATAATACGTCAGGCTTCCACCGATGTTGTTGCTCATGTTACCGCCGCACACCACGAAGGCGCCACGGCTCACTAGAACGGGATACGTGCCGCCTGAAGGGGAATCTGGCTCTACGGGAGTCGTGAAAGTGATAGAGTCAACAGCAGAAACTTTTACTGCTTTACCATTTTTCCAATACCACATATCGGTCTGCGCCATAGCAGAAAGAGTGATTATTGTAGCAAAGAGGGTCAATACTATTTTCTTCATGTTGTATATTGTTTTAAATTTGTTGAATAAAAGATTATTCTATCTGCTGGCCTGTCATGTTATAAACTTTACCATCAGCCGTTTCTATTACTATCTGGCCGTCAACCACATACTTACGCGTTTTCTTCATTGAAGATTCCATATTGTCCTTCACTGACTCAACTGCAGTTTGAGCGTTTTCGGTGAAATCCAGTTTTTTCACCGAACCCATATGGTCTGAAGTCAGCAAAGAGCCATCCTTATCAATAAGTTTAAATATCAAAGATGTGGTAAAATCAATCCGCCCAACCTCAGATAGATTGTACGTAAAAGCAGTACCATCATTCAGTTCCAATGTCAGTTTATCTTGGGCATACATTCCTGCAGAACCCAACAATGAGAATATAAAAAACAATTTTCTTTTCATATGCCATTATCTTTTAATTATTTCACAATCACTTTGCGACCATTTATCACATAAATGCCGTGCAAAGGAGCTTTTACACGCTGGCCACTAAGGTTATAGATTTGGTCAGAAGCGTTATCGTTGGATTCAATCTGCTGGATGCTCGTCTGAGAACTCTCCACTGTAACCTTACCCGTCGTGTCAGAAGGTTTGATTGCAACACCGCTCGACAAAACTATATCGCGTACCTTTATCTCATACTCACCGACAGGCATACCTTCATCGGCAGTTATCTTGAACGTGAATATCGTACCTGAATTACCATAGTAAGTATCTCCGTCGAAGTTCACCGCGGCAACTGTCAGCGATCCGTCTTCCTGTAAATAGCCTGAGAGCGTAAAGCCGTCACCACGATCTATATTGTTGGCAATATCAATCTTTCCATTTGCTTTTGTGGTAAACGAGAGGCCTTCAGGTAGCTCAATATTACATTGCAGTCCTTGGATGTTCTCGGTATTAGTCATGCCGACGCTTATAGTCTTTGTCTCTCCAGGCTTAATGTTTACGGCATCAATGCTGAGATAGTTGTCATTACCCGTCGCAGCTCGTTGAGGAGCTTTCATCGCTTTTGCATTAGTCTTCTTCAAGATAAACTTGTTGATAAGTACAACAGCATCGTTGATGTTAATGTCGCCACTACCATCAAGGTCGGCGGCCTCTATAATAAATTTGACGTTAGGCTTGTTCAAAATGTAGTTCACAATGCACACCGCATCATTGATATTGATATCTTCACTGCCATCCACATCGCCAGGGATATAGGATTTCACAGACAGCATACAACTGGCCGAAGCAGGTTTATGAGCGACTCCAGTTACGTCGGAAAGAATGATATTCTTCACTTGTATCTGGTAATCGCCATCGGCTGCGGATTCATCAATCTGGAGCACCACATTGATGATTGAACCGTCATTACCTGTGAACGGAGTGCTCTCCATGGAAAGTCCTGTCACTCTCACACAGCCATCTTCCATCGTATTGCTCGACAGACTGTAGCCATCATCCATTCGGTCAGTCACTGTGATGTCGTTCTTGCCGTTCACCTTCTTTGCCACGGTCACACCCTCTGGCAAATATAGGTCGAACTGTAGTCCGGTTATCTGCTGCTGGTTATTCATCTGAATGGGTAACGTCACGTTCTTACCTACATAACCCGTAAGATTATCCATGGAAAGAGTGTTTTGGGTGGATACATCGATTTCGATAATATTCGTAAACTCTTTCCAACCTTCTCTGGCTTGGTATTTAGCCTTTGAACCAGTGGGAACATAAAGAGGAATGTTCTTATTTACACCATGCCAAACATTCGTGTTGGTATTAAAAGGCTCGTTAATCATTGAATATACTTCGGTCAGGCCAGTACAACCACTGAAAGCCCCATCCTCAATACTAGTCACAGATTTACCAATGTTCAAAAATGTAAGGCTAGTACATTCATAGAAAGCTTCAAATCCTATAGAAGTCACGGAATTGGGGATAGTGATGGAGGTCAGGCCGGTGCAAAAAGAGAAAGAATTGGTTCCGATGGTAGTTACAGAATTAGGAATAGTCACAGATTTTAAGCCAATGCAATTATTGAAAACACTGTCCCTAATGAAAGTCACAGAGCTAGGAATTGATAAATCCGTTATTTCTGTATTCCTGTCGCTGAAAAGATGTTGAGCAAATGACAATGGATTACTATCATATGAGAATGAAATACCACACCATGCAGCAATATCTTTGACTATTACCTTTTTTAAGCCTTTGCATCCCTCGAATATATTAAGCATTGATAATCAACAACTTATACATTAAACGGTAGAGAGGTGGATTGAGGGTTGGACAATGTCAGAAATAAGGAGGCAAAATTAACGTATTTAACCTTTGTTTTATTTAAATGCATAATATTATTTCCCAAAAGCCTCCCCTATTTTCTTCAGCCCTGCATCCATTAATGGTTTCATTGTCTTCCCTAACTCCAATGTAACCTCCTCAAATCTATGCAGTCGTTCAATCGTGTCTGACCAACCAACACCTTCCAACACTTCCATTTGCTTCATGAAGTCATGTTCTCGATGTGCCCCTGTGTTATGCCGTATCTCAGAAAGCACAGGTTTCTCCTGTTTAAAGAAATCTGCCAGTTTCTTCATGGCAATTCTGGTCTTGGCCAACGCAGCCTGCGACAACAACCTTTGGGCTATATCTTGATACTTCTTTCCGGTAAGTTCATTCAAATCTTCACACCATT
>OMWC01000028.1 GCA_900314655.1 uncultured Prevotellaceae bacterium
CGAGACGGGCCTTGTAGCCATTCCCGTCATCGGCAGTGGAAGCACAGTGGCTGATGGTGCCGAAGGCTTCAAGAATGAGATGGAAGGATGCATCCACACTCTGAAGAACGGTTATCAGAAAGTTTCTGCACGCGAGTTCATCCACTTGCTCCACCAGAGCACTGCCATCTGGAAGACAACGGGCGAATAGAGGCTGAAACTGTTGTCATTATCTGAGTCAACGTTTAACTGAGTTTAAAGAACTGGCAGCATAGTTTAACCGAGTTTAAATTCCGTGCCAGATTGACTTCCCTGATTGCCATTCTGGCACGGATTCATTCTATAGGCATGTACTTTGCTTATCTGTTAGTGAAAGCTGAAGCAAACAAACGGAGGCAATCAAGGCTGCGATTAAGCGAGAGAAGATCAAAGCTCGCTTTGAATCTTCCGAGCGAAAGCAGACTCGACCGAAAGGTCAAAAACAAATAAGTTAAACTAAAAGTATAATTAGGAGGTATTGATTATGTTGAACGGATTAATGAAAAACAATGGTTGGTTCCCAACGATGTTTGATGATTTCTTTAACACTGATTTCATGCCTCGTGCCAACAGTACAGCACCCGCAGTCAATGTCAAGGAGAGTGAGGCAACCTCACCATCGCTATTGAGAACAAGCAGGAACACAAACATGAGGACAGTCACCGTCACTACCTGCGCCGCGAGTTCAGTTACTCAAACTATGAGCAGAACTACGTATTGCCTGATGACGTTGTGAAGGACAAGATTTCTGCAAAGGTGGAGGACGGCATCCTGACCATCACGATGCCGAAGACCGAACCGAAGGAGAAGGTCACCAAGGCCATTGAGGTCTCGTAAAGGCCATTGATTGACCGCATAAGCAAAAGGGGCAGCATCCAGTCGGGTGTTGCTCCTTTTAAGTTGTGAGAACGGATTATCGCTTGTCGGGGATGCCGTAGTCGGCCCAACGCTCCTGAGGGTAGCAACCCTTCAGCGTCTTTTTTTGTCAGCGTATGCCTCTTTCACACGGGCCAGCACCTCGTTCATTTGCTTCACCTTCGGGGTAAGTTATTTGTTTGAAGTATCTGACGGCACCTTATCGGGACATGTGAACAGGTTCTCTGTTCACATGAAGTAACAATAAACTTGTAGTGTCATAAAGATGGGGATGGGCTGGAAAGGAAGGCGCATCCCCATCTTTATCTCGGTTATATATGAGGCCTATGTCTGTCAAATAGAAATCCTTCACCGTAAGACCATGAAATTAATCGACTTACACCGCACGGTGAAGTTTTTTTATTTGTTGCAACTCTTTAATAATACTATCTCCAAATGAACGGGGCCCGTTCATAAGTGTTCACAAGAGAGAAAAATTCAAAGTTTTATTTCTGAATTTATTGCAGATTCAGAAAATATGCCTATCTTTGCAACGGTAATCTTTTTATAACAGTAGATATGGCAGCAGCAGATATGACAGCAGTAGAACTCAACGCTATGAACACAGAACTGTGGCAGAGCATAGGAGCCATAGCCGACAACGAACCGCTGATGAGGCGACTGACCCGATATGCCAAGAAACTGGTCAAAGAACGTGAGGCCGACGCAACGCTCATGGCCAAGGAAGAGTTCTTCCAAATGGTTGACGAAGCCAAGAAAGGCCCCTCGAAGAGGTTCGACAGCGTGGAAGATCTTGACAGATACATCGGTAGCCTATGAGCCGCTATTTTGTTGACATCAAGGAGAAGGCCCTGCTTGACCTTGCAAAACTGAAGAAAGACGAGCCAAAGTTTTATGTGATAGCTCTCAAACTTATCGGTGAACTTTACGAGCATCCCCGTACAGGCACTGGCAAGCCTAAGCAACTCTCCGCCGACCGGGCTGGCCAGTGGCGACGGAAGATTAGCGACAAGCATCGGCTGGTCTATGAGATTCACGACACCGAGGTTGTGGTGCTGGTGATATCTGCCTGGGGGCATTACGACGATAAGTGATTGCTCCGTCCTGTTTCTATCCAAAATGTGAACGGGGGACCGTATGAACGAGGCCCCCCCCGTTCATGCAGTATTTAGTGATGCGCCCCGAAAAGGGCATCTCCCCAAAGGATACAAAAAGCCATTTTAGTTTTTACTTATATTATATAGTATGGAAAAAATTAACATATATCAGGCGGTGAATGATTACCTTGTGAAATGGGATCCCATCAACTTGCCGCAGGAGATTGCCAGAGTAGAATATGTAAGCTATGTACCTGGCATTGTGCTTGCCGTGAAATCAGAATGGGTGAATATGGAGAGATTATTGCTAAATTCGATAAATGTGGTCCTCATTCTCATTTTACCATTAAAGATTTGATACAAGTTTTTTGTGCTGAGATTATTAGCAAAGGAGATTTTGAAAAGATTTGGGATAAATAAAATACGTTCTAAATAATCAATGGAAATAAATATTTGTTTGAAAAAATATTCTGGCAGTTACTACGAAGACATGTTTGGTCTTTCTAATACTAAAACTATTGATAGCTTTGGTTGCGCATCGAAGTTCTTATCAGAGTTCGCTCTAAGTGCTGATGAGTATCAGTATGAATGCGTTCCTAAAATGCAGAAAGTTTTCTGCTCCGTTGGAGTTGACGAATTTGATATATGCACATCTCCTGTCAGTATGCTGTTTCAACCTGATTTTAAAACGACGCTTCAGATTTCCTCCCCGATGTTTACGGAAGAGACTTATCATCTAATCCAAAAGATTTGTCACGCATGTGGTGACCGTTATTTCTATATCGTTGAGGATAGCCTTGAAGATACAGTGTTTCAACTGAAAATACCAGTTACAACTAGTTGGGAGCAATTAAAGTCTGGAAGTTTCATCTCGGCGGTCTTATTCAACATGCCATATAACAAGTATCGCATCTTTGGTGATAGTTGCAGTTGGGGAAAATGGTGCGATTACGAAAATTCTTGGGCAGATTATGAGATTTTTGGCAGCAAACTTGATATGCCTGAAATTAGGAACTATAATCAAAAGATGGCTTTGTCTGTTGAAGATTATTTATATATTCAAAATACGATAGGCTTCCCTAAAAACATACAAATAGCGAGGCTCGAATAATTAAAGAACGGGAATCACAGGAACTCTAATTCTTCACTGATATATTCTATCAGAGTGCAAAATTAGAGTCCCTTGTTCACGGGGGGATTTCAGCGTCCGCTTTAATCCGGAAACATCCTCGTTTGTTCCTATTGAAAAATAAGTATATAAATTTGCATATATGCTCTCTACTATGTATTTTTGCACAAAAAACAGAAAATATGAAGAAGCTACTTGGATTGGTTTGTGTGTCGACAGGAAGGATGTTGTTAAAGAGTTTGAGAAATACTTAAACGAAGAGAGTGGTGAGAAAAACGATTCTCGCTAACAACAATATATTACATGAAATTGGGCATTAAGCACGTAGTGATCGGAGGCATTATTGTAACCATCCTTTTCTGGATGTGGTTACTGATGAATATGTTCCCTATTCCCAAGGGGGTACGGGTAAATGAACAATACTATACCTACAAAAAGAACATTTGGGGCATCTATTACATTTCCGTTGAAAGCAGACTTGCTTTACTGAATGTCGGCACATATCGCTATCTAAATGATTATGACTCAAAGACTTTTGTGGTTTTAGACAACAACTGGGCAAAGGACAAAAATCACGTTTGGTATTGCTATGATGTGATGGATCAAGCGGATGTGGCATCGTTTCATATTGACAAGAGCGGACTGCCCAAAGACAAGAATCACATCTATTTACCAGACGATGGACTTTTGTATAGTTACCATCCCTCCAAAAGCAGCATAGATGTTGAGAGTGCCGAATATTTTAATAGACAAAACAGATGGGCAAACGGGATGTTGGTACGGGATAAAGAGAATGTCTATATAGACGAAGAAAAGGTGGATGTCGATAGGAACACGTTCAAGGCTTTGGGTAATAGTTATTGGTTAACGGATAAGAACTACGTATATATCCTGTCGTGGTATGATACAGATTCCAAATGGAAACTGGAAAAGGTAGATTCCCTTCAGTCTCCCCTCGACACCCTTGTTGCAGGAAGTCAATATCTTCGAAACGGGCGGGATATCATTCATATGAATAAAGTCATCCTGAGAGATATTGATGTAAAGCGATTTGAAAATGTAGGTGTTGGAAAGTGCATTGTCAACAATATGCTGTTTCTTGATGGAGAGCAGATTCTCAAGAATCGTCTCAATGTGGACAAGGCTAGATTCTATTTCTACGGACACATTGCCGCTGACGGGCAGCATGTGTTCTATCGCGAACATCTGCTGAAAGGAATCGATGCCGCCAGTTTCCGTCAAATTAATGAGGAAACGTTTGAGGACAAGAATTTCATTTACACTATCAAGGAATCTACCTGGAATGAAGAAGACCCCTTTAATAGGAAAAAGAAGTGAAAGCGCAAGGGAGTCATGAAACCTGAAACATAATCACCATGTGAACGGGGTCGGTTCCACGTTCAAACATAATGGTTCTATGCAGCAACGCCCGTCTGATACTCCTGACTCAACAACTCATACACATACGATGGGCTCTGCTCGTAAAGTCCATTGTCTGTCAGGGTGAGTTTCTGATAGGTTTCAGAATTGTAGATAAACTGTAGTGCTGCCGCAATGGACAACTCGTAATCTTCAATGAGAAATTCAGTCATACGGTCGATGGTATAGGCTATCAGAAAATTCTGCTGCTGTTGCTGATTCATAATTATTTGATGCGTTTTAAAAGTGAAATGGCATGGCTGGTGCCAAAGAAAAACTGACTGTTAAGATGCTTGAATTTCAGTTCGCGAGCAAGTTCTTCGATAGTATACGACCCTTCTTCGTAGCGGTCAAGCAAGTAGGCTACACCATCATCGGCTATCGGTCCGATGACAATATCGTAGTCATGGTGGAAGGGCGGTTTCCTGCGGCTGCGATTTTTGTAGATAAACTCAGCCCAGCCTGCCGTTGGTCTCTCGAAGCAAAGAACCTTCAGGGAAGAGTCTTGCAGCAGACTCTCATCAAATTCATATTCCTGTACTATAGGGGTGCCTCCGTCGCGAGTGGCACGCTTTCTTGACAACTCTACGGCCTGCTGACGGATGTCTGTTAAATAGAAACCTTGTCCAAAGTCTTTGTAGCGATTAGACTTTGAGAGGTCTATCTCGTAGAACTCAACGTTGGTACCGTGATAAAGTATCATCCCAAAGCCCCTCCATTTTTTTTGCACATCACGATGAGATCATCCACCGTGTCCTCTATCGACTGCAGGTGCAGAGTCGGGTAAAACTCTATCAGGAAATCGACACCTTTGAAGCGGTCAAGATACTGGAATACGTTCTTCACAGGCAGGCCTACTCGCTTCGCGAATGCACGAATGCAAGCATTGATAAACGGAATCTGATATTTGTCTGCCATCTTTTATTTGTTTTTATCGCTGCAAATATACGAAAAGTTATTGAGATTTATAGTTTTTTGTCGAAAAAACTTACACTATAATATAGGCTGTTCACTTCTTCAGAGGATTGATGAGTAGGGAAACGAGGCGGCTGAGGAGCCAGGCCAGGGGGATGCTGATGACGAGGAGCAGCAGGAAGGTGGGCCAGTAGCCCAGGTGGTGGGGTGTGATGTATTTCAGCACGAACTGTGCATGGATGAGATAGATTTCGAGGGAGATGCCGCCCACAAAGGTGAAACAACGGAGTATCCATTGGGGGGCATGACGGAAGAACCAACACATCAGGAACATGCCGCTGACAGCCAACGGGATATAGACCATGCGCTCAGTGGCTGGCGGGAAGGCTCCACTCCGATGACCTTCCACATAGACGCAATACCAGAGGGAAAGGAGGAAAATGACCCCCACCAAACCTCCCCGAGAAGAAACCCCCACCAAACCTCCCCGAGGGGAGGCTTTTTGCTGCTCTCCCCCTCGGGGGAGTTGGAGGGGGGTCTTTACCCACTCTCCCGCATTGATGCCTAAAAGGAAGATGGGGATGCGGCTCCAGAAGATTTCTACATGGCCGACAGCTTTCCAGAGGGGAGGGTAGTCGCGCACGAGGAAATACCATACAATCATCAGTATTGGGAGCCAACGCCATGTGCGGTTGCGCTGGATAAGCATCATATAGAACGGGGCAACGAGATAGAGAGCCATGATGGCGGGCACGAACCAGAACGTGAGGTCATCAACGCGCCAAAAGCTCCAGCCTACCAGAATGTTGGCTATGAGATGGAATAGATTGGGACTGTAACCGCCGCCATCGGGCCAGTATTGGGGAATATAGTAAAGGCTGGCCATGATGAGCCAGGCGGGATAGAGGCGGAGGAAGCGGCGGTAGTAGAAATTGAGTGTAAGTGAAGAGTGAAGAGTGAAGAGTGAAGAATCATTCCTCATGGGGTGGGCTTTTGTCCACGAAAACCACAGACCTATACCGCTGAGGAACAGGAACATGTCAACTCCGTTGTTGCCGCAGCGCATCAGTCCGTAGAACAGGTCGCTGCGCGAAAGGGGTACGTGGAAGAGCATCACGATGATCATCGCAAAGCCCATCAACGGTGCGCGGTAGCGGCTGAGATCGTTCCAGTTCATAAAAGAGAGAGAGACCCACCCCGGCCCTCCCTGTTTAGGGAGGGAGTTGGGGGTTATGATTTTGGTTTAGGGATAAATTGCAGAATCCATTTGAGTAGCATGGCCAAGGCCACAGACGAGAGGAGGTAGATGAATATTCCGCCGTAAATGTCGATGCGGCGGTAATGGCTGATGATGAGTTCACGGGCGATGGGGTGCATCACAAAGAGCATGGCTGAGATGCTGCCGAACCAGGAGCCCACCCCTAACCCTCCCGAAGGGAGGGAGATGCAGAGACGAGACACCAGTTTAACCGTGGCAATGGCTCCCGTAACCACAGATACAGGTACGAACAGCCACGTCCAGAAACTCAGACTGCCGAAGAGAACGAAGAGGGCGGAAATGAGAACCCACCCTATGTCCCTGAGAAGAAACCCCCACCAACCTCCCCGAGGGGAGGCTTTCAGAAGCGGAATCAATCTCTCCCCCTCGGGGGAGTAGGAGGGGGGGCTAGAGTTGGAGAGGGGCTCCTCTCCTCTTGCAATCCAAATACCCATGCAGAAGGGTAGCAGGGCACCGATGAAGTTGTAGCGGATATAGTTGAGCCAGTCGGGACTGTCAACGAAACAGCATTCCAGGGCAACGGAGCCGATGGCCAGAGCTGCCAACAGCCAGTTGCTACGCCAGCGGTGAATCACTAATATATATAATATGTAGAGTTGGAGCATCAGCCCGAAATACCAATAGGGACCGGGCTTGATGATATGGTCGGGATCGAAATAGAAGAAATTGATGGTCATCGTGAGTTGCGCAAGCACACGGTCCCACGAATATACCTGTGCACCGTCACTATGGCGGAGCAGATAGATGCCGATGAACACCAGATAGCCTATGACCATCAGGCGAAAAAGTTTGAGGAAATGGTATTTTACAAAGTGAAGAGTGAAGAGTGAAAGGCAACGGGTAGGCGAGCTCTGCTCGGGAATGGAGTGAAGAATCTCCCCTCCCTTTGGGAGGGGTTGGGGATGGGCTCCCCCTTTGGGCTTCGGCTGGGCTTCATATTTCTTTACCAATCCGTAGCCGCTGATGAAAAGGAAAATGGGCACGCCGTAGTGGCCCAGGAATGAAAAGAAATGGATAAACAGGTCGCTATCGAGCGAGAAAAGCTTGTCAAGAAACTGCATGGGGCGCGAAGGGTCGAACTTATACTCGTTCTCCTTCACGGCAAAGCCCAGAAAATGACAATAGTTATGCAGGATAATGCCGAGAATGGCAATGCCTCGCAATGCCGATGATTCCGTTCTGCTCAAAAATACCCCATTCTTCATTTTATAAACTTCGTTTATGAATTACGGCTGCATTCAGCATAGCTCAAGCAAGCTTGACTCTGCCTTCATTTGCACGAAATTTCTCCATTTCTCATTCTCTCCATTTCTCATTTTCTCATTTTCTCATTTTCTCAATTTCTCATTTTCTCATTCTCTCAATTTCTCATTTTCTCAATTTCTCATTTTCTCATTCGCCCCATTGATAACGGCATCATAGTCGGCCTCGTTCTTGATGATACGTTTGCGGGCGGCATCATACTTGATGCTGAGCACATTGAGACTTTGGCGGTAGCTCTTGGTGTGGATACCGGCCAGATAGACGAGTGCATGGGGCAGCGCATCGGTCATGAACGGTTTGTGGAGTGCTTGTTCTACCTGCCACACCACATCGGGATGTGCTTCCTTGTAGGCGGGGGACATATAAATCCAGAAGGGAATCTCGTATTCGTATTTGGCCATGTGGGCATTGATGGCGGCCGAATGGTTGCGGCAGATGAAGTGTACGTCGTTGTCGTAAACCTGCTCACCATGGTCGGGCACATAGAGCACGATGGCTTCCTGCTGCTCAAAACGGCGGATGATCTGATCTACGATAGAGTCGTTGTAGAGCAGGGAATTATCGTAGTAGGCCAGTCGCTGACGCTCCTTGGGATTGAGTTTCGGGCGGTCGTAGTCGTTACCCGTCCAGCGCATCTTCGATTTCGGGCAACGGGTGCGGTAATCTACATGCTGTCCTTTCAGGTGAAAGATGATGAGGTTGTGGTCGGTGTTCTCGTTCTTCAGCCGGTCGTAATCGCTGAGCAGTCCTTCGTCGAAGTAACTCAGTTTCGTATTGCGGGTGTCGAACATCGCCTTTGACAATTCAGGATTGTTGAGGAAGAATCCGCCGGAGAAGTCATAGACAGCCTCTTTTGCCTGCGGCAGGAACTGGTTGGTGAGGAAGGTGACGTGGTAGCCAGCCTTGCGGAAAACTTCAGGGAATAGGGGATAATCGCTCCATTCGCCGCTGTCGCCCACGCAATAGAGTGAGAACAGATGCTTGAAGACGAAGCTGGTCAGGTTCCAAGGGGATATGACATTGGTGAACGGATAGATTTCGCGGTTCTTGGCACGCGCCAACTGCCGTGGCGTGGTGGGCTTGTCGTAACCATAGAGTTGGGCATGACTCTTGTTATAGCTCTCGCCGATGATGAGCACGATGTTGGGACTCTTGAATGAACAGGAGTCAACGTCCACATGGTCTTCGCGCTCGATGATGGTGCCTACCTGTGTGGAGGTGAGGCGGTTGGCATAGATGGAGAAAGCCAGGCGATAGAGTGGCTGATAAAGCGTGGCCTGGTCGGGGCGGGTCAGTTCGTGTTCTACATCGCCGATACGGTCGTATGACACCAGACGGGCCATGGCCTGCTTGTTGGGCCATGTGAGATAACCGCAATAGCACACCAGCGCGAGAGTGGCTATGCCCATCACGATCTTGACAACGGCCTGGGCGCCGGGCGCGAGCTGTGGACCCATCGGGCGTTTGTATTCGCGGTAACGGTAGGAATGCTTGGGCTTGGTCTTCAGATACCAGAAGATGCTCCATAGGATATGCACGAGCATCAAGAGCAGAATCCATCCCGTGGCTCCGGTAATGATGTTGGGCGAGAAGAAAGTAGAGATGAACTCAGTGGCTTCCTGAGAATTGGTCTCGCCGACCAGCAGCAGCATCGTGGGAGTGAGCGTGGAACCGAACTCCGAAAAACAGAACACGTCAGCCAATGCCACGCCATAGGCGATGACATAGAACAGCCGCTTCACCCATTTGCGCAAGGTCTCGGGCAGCAAGGCCAGTACCACGCAAATCAGATAGAGGTCGAAGAACAGTTCCGGCCAAGCCAGTTTGTAGGCATGAGCTCCAGGATGGTTGGGCACCGTGACATAGGTACAGATGATTCCCAACACGAACATAAAGATAAAGAAGGCCGTGTTTTTCCGAATGGGTTCGAAAAACAGTCCTAAAATACTTACCACGATGTTGTCTTTTCGCTTTCTCATCACTTAGATAGATTTCGCTTGCGAAATTACGGATTATTTTCGAAACGGCCAAACGTGTGGCCTAAAACTTTACAAATTGGAGGGATTATCGGTAGAGATGCTCTTGTTCCAAGACCATGGCCACGCCGGTGGGTACCAGTCCGCGAACGCTTTTCCCGGCTTGGATTCTTTGCCTTATCTGCGTGCTGCTGATATTGATGAGAGGTGTTTTCACGATCTTGATATTTGGAACAGGTGTCGGATGTTGGGTGTTAGGTGTTGGTGGATACTCGTAACCTGTAACCTTAATCTCAGACCCCTCTCTCGGATAGACTACGATGGGATAGCGCTGCAGGATGTCTTCGTAGCGGTACCACTTGTCGAAAGCTGCCCAGTTGTCGCCGCCAATCAGTATCGTGAACTGATCGTCGGTGTATGCTTCTTGCAAGGCCTGCAGCGTGTTCCAGGTATAGGAGGGCTTGGGCAGGTTGAATTCGAAATCGCAGGCTTTCAGGTGCGGCTCATCCTTGAGGGCGATTTGCACGAGGCGGAAGCGTTTGTCGTCATCGAGCAGTTGCTGGTTCTGCTTGAAGGGATTCTGCGGTGAAACCATAAACCACACTTCATCGAGGCCTGCTTCCTGAAGCAGGGCCTTGGCCAAACGGACATGCCCGTTGTGAATGGGGTTGAAGGAACCGCCGAAGAGGCCTATGTTCATGGGTGGTGGGTGTTGGTGGTTAGTTCAGGAAGTCCTCTACCAGCCTCAATGCTTCGGCTTCGGCTGTGGCCAAGTCGTCGTTGACAACGATATGGTCGAACTTCGGGGCAAAGGTCATTTCGTATTCGGCCTTGGCCAGACGCTGTTCGATGACTTCGGGGGCATCTGTTCCGCGACCTTCCAGCCTACGGCGCAGTTCTTCAATCGATGGCGGTTGGATAAAAAGGCTCATGGCTCTCTTGCCGTAGTGCTTCTTGATGTTCACGCCACCTTTCACATCCACGTCAAACACGACGTTCAGTCCCTGGGCAGTCTTTTCCTCGACCTGTGACTTCAGCGTGCCGTAGAAGCGGTTCTCGTAAACCTCTTCATATTCAAGAAACTCATCCTTTGCAATCTTCTCGCGGAATTCCTCGGCGGTGATGAAGTAATATTCCACGCCGTTCTGCTCTGTGCCACGTGGGGGGCGGCTGGTGCAAGAAATGCTGAAGGTCAGCTTCAGTTCCGGATGCTCTTTCATCAACCAGTTCACAATCGTTGACTTGCCGCTGCCGCTCGGGGCTGAGATAATAAGAAGTTTCCCCTTTTTCATTATAGTGCGTTTAAGACTTGTTCCTTAATCTGTTCCAGTTCGTCCTTCATCTTTACGACGATCTTCTGCATCTCGGCATGGTTGCTCTTCGAACCGGTGGTGTTGATCTCGCGTCCCATTTCCTGGGCGATGAAACCGAGCTTCTTGCCCTGTCCGGCTTCCTCTTCCATGGTCTCACGGAAGTATTTCAGGTGGTTGCTGAGACGCTGCTTCTCCTCGCTGATGTCGAGTTTCTCAATGTAGTAGATGAGTTCCTGCTCCAGCCGGTTTTTGTCGTATTCCACCTCGGGAATGCTCTTGAGACCCTCGATGATACGGTTGCGGATCTTTTCCACACGGCTTTGCTCATAAGGCTCGATGCTGGCCAGGAGTGCTCCGATGTTGTCAATCTTCTCCGTGAACTTTTTCTGAAGGGCGGCACCTTCCTGAATGCGGAAGTCCACAATGGCCGTGAGAGCCTGTTCGATGGCCTGGCGCACCACGGCCCATTCCTCGTCGGTGAGTACTTCCACGTCGGTCTTCGTCATCACGTCAGGCATACGCATCAGGCTGGCAAACCAGTCGCTGGGCTCGGGAATGCCATATTCTTTCGCCAGGTTCTGCATCTGTGAGAAGTAGTTGCCTACCAAAGCCTTGTTGATGGGGGTGGCATCCACGCCTTCTTCCTTTTCAATCCAGATGCTGAAGTCCACCTTTCCCCGAATCAGGGCCTGTGCCACCATTTGTCGCATCTCCATTTCCTTCTCGCGGTAGAGTGGGGCGATGCGGGCATTGAGGTCCAGGGCCTTTGAATTAAGTGACTTGATTTCAACGTTAATCTTCTTGTCTTTGTAGGCTACCACGGCTTTGCCGTAACCTGTCATGGATTGTATCATACTATTGAAATGCGTTAAATTTTCTGCAAAATTACGCATTTTCCATCAAAAAGTAGTAAATTTGCAGAATTATTTTGAATATAAAGAATTTATGTCTTGTATTTTAAGCATAGAAACGAGCACCGACGTGTGTAGTGTTGCTGTCTCTGAAGACTCGCAGACGATCTTCAGCCAGGAGGATCATTCCGGTCCCAATCACTCGGTGACACTTGGTGTCTTCGTTGATGAAGCGCTCTCGTTTATTGACAGTCATGCCATTCCGCTCGATGCAGTTGCCGTCAGTTGCGGTCCCGGCTCCTATACGGGTCTGCGTATCGGCGTCTCGATGGCAAAGGGTATCTGCTATGGGCTCAATATTCCGTTGCTCAGCGTGCCTACCTTGGAACTGCTGGCAGTTCCTGTGCTTTTGCGCGAGATGGTGAAGGAAGAGGACGCCCTGCTTTGCCCGATGCTTGATGCCCGGCGAATGGAGGTCTATGCCGGCATCTATACCCGTGCGCTGAAACCGGTTCGCCCCGTGCAGGCCGACGTGGTGGACGGAGAAACATACCGTCAGTTCCTGGATGAGCATCCTGTCTATTTCTTCGGGAACGGCGCAGCCAAGTGCAAGGATGTCATTAGCCACCCCAATGCCCGCTTCATTGAGGACATAGAGCCGCTGGCCAAGTATATGCAACCTCTGGCCGAACGCCGATATGTGGAGCAGCGATATGAGGACACGGCCTATTTCGTGCCTTTCTATCTGAAGGACTTTGTGGCCAAGATGCCTAAGAAACTGTTGTAAGAACAGGATTTTGAAATTGAAATCAGTAATAAGAGATATGAATATCGAAGGATTAGACTACAACACCCAGCGGGAGCAGTTGATACTGCCCGAATACGGTAGGGAAGTGCAGAATATGGTCGATTATGCCCTGAGCCTTCCCGACAAGGAAGAACGCCAGAGATGTGCGGAGTCGATAATCGTCATCATGGACCGTATGTTCCCTCAGAACCATGAGAATCCCGACTATAAGCAGAAACTCTGGGACCATCTGGCCATCATGAGCAACTTCCAGCTCGACATCGATTGGCCCTATGATATTTCCGGGGCTGCCAAGATAGCTACCAAGCCGGAACCTCTAGATTATCCGATGACGCAGATTCCTGTTCGCCATTATGGTAAGATGCTGTTTGATGTATTCGAGCACTTGAAGACTATGCCTGCCGGTGAGGAACGCGACGAACTGGTGCGCCAGACGGCCAACCAGATGAAGCGTGACCTCTATCAGTGGAGCCACGGCTCGGCTGACGATGAAAAGATTGCCAGCGACCTGGCCCGTTTTACCGACGGACGTATTCAGCTGGATCTTGATACCTTCACATTCGAAAAGTTGGATATGAGCCAGATGCAGCAGCAGACTGGTAAAAAGAAGCGTCGCTAATGCAGTCATTTATCATTGAAGGCGGTCATCCGCTGAGTGGCACCATCATCCCACAGGGAGCTAAGAACGAGGCGTTGCAGGTTATCTGTGCCACCTTGTTGAGCAGCGACCCTGTCATCATCCGCAATATTCCTGATATCCTGGACGTGAACAACCTCATCCAGTTGCTGCAGGATATCAAGGTGAAGGTGACCCGTCTTTCCCGCAATGATTATCAGTTCCAGGCCGACGGTGTTGACCTGGCCTATCTGGAAAGTGATGAGTTCGTGCGTAAGTGTGCGGCTCTTCGCGGTTCGGTGCTGATGATTGGCCCGTTGCTCTCACGTTACGGCAAGGCCGTGGTGGCAGAGCCCGGTGGCGATAAGATTGGCCGCCGCCGTCTGGACACTCATTTCCTCGGGTTTAAGTATCTGGGTGCAAAGTTTGATTTCAATGCAGAGCGCAATGTCTATGAGATAAAGGCTCCCCGCCTGAAGGGCACTTATATGCTGTTGGATGAGGCTTCGGTGACAGGTACGGCAAACATCATTATGGCAGCTGTCCTTGCCAAGGGTACTACCACGATTTACAATGCGGCTTGCGAGCCTTACATTCAGCAACTATGCCATCTGCTCAATCGGATGGGCGCGCAGATTTCGGGCATAGGCTCCAACCTGCTTACCATTGTGGGCGTGGACAAACTTCACGGTGCCGAGCATCGCATCCTCCCTGATATGATTGAGGTGGGTTCGTTTATCGGTATGGCAGCCATGGTGGGCGACGGTATCCGTATCAAGGATGTCTCGCTGAAGGACCTGGGCATCATTCCCGATGCCTTCCGCCGACTGGGTGTGAAAATCAAGGTGGAAGGTGATGACCTCGTGATACCACGCCAGCCCCATTACGTCATCGACTCCTTTATCGATGGCAGCATCATGACATTGGCTGATGCTCCTTGGCCGGGACTCACGCCTGACTTGCTTTCTGTGTTGCTGGTGGTTGCCACACAGGCCCGCGGTTCGGTACTTTTCCATCAGAAAATGTTCGAAAGCCGCTTGTTCTTCGTGGACAAACTGATCGACATGGGCGCCCAGATCATCTTGTGCGATCCTCATCGTGCGGTGGTGGTGGGGCATGACCATAAAAAGGTCTTGCGCGCAGGACGTATGACCAGCCCCGACATTCGTGCGGGTATAGCTTTGCTTATCGCAGCCCTGAGTGCCAAAGGCACCAGCCGTATTGACAATATTGCCCAGATTGACCGCGGCTATGAGGATATCGAAGCCCGTCTCAATGCCTTAGGCGCAAAAATAACCAGAGTGGAATCGTGATCAGGAAAGACGACTGTTACAAAATCGGGCGTTTAGGCAAACCGCATGGCGTGAAGGGTGAAATCACTTTCCACTTCTCCGATGATGTGTTTGACCGTGTGGATGCCGATTATCTCGTGATAGAAGTCGAGGGCATTCTGGTACCTTTCTTTATCGAGGAGTATCGTTTCCGTTCTGACGAAACGGCTCTTCTGAAGTTGGATGGCATTGACACGCAGGAACAGGCTCGCGAACTGACCAACAGCGAAGTGTATTTTGAACGTCGTCTTTCTGACGAGGATGAAAGTCCGACGATGGCAGCCATTGTCGGCTACCGTCTTGTCAATGATGCGGATGGCGCAGAAATCGGCGAGATTATCGGTATCGACGATACTACGGCCAACACCCTCTTCGAGGTTAGCCGCACTGGTGCCTCGCCATCGGATCATCCTGTGCTCATTCCTGTTGCCGAGGAGTTTATAAAGGGTGTTGACAACGAAAATAGAGAAATTAGGGTGACATTACCCAAAGGATTATTGGAATTATGAAACAACAAATATGCATCTTAGGTTCTACGGGAAGTATCGGAACCCAGGCACTCGATGTGATTAGGGAACATGGTGACCGCTATGAGGCCTACGCACTGACGGCCAACAGCCGATGGGAACTCTTGGTCCGACAAGCTCGGGAGTTTCATCCTGCTGCCGTGGTCATCGCAAACGATGCTTACTATGAACCTCTGAAGGAAGCATTGGCCGATACCGACGTAAAGGTCTATGCAGGACAACAAGCCCTCAACGAAATCGTGGAGGCCGAACCCATCCACATGGTGCTTACAGCCATGGTGGGCTTTGCCGGTCTGTCACCGACCATTCATGCCATCAAGGCCCGTAAGAAGATATGCCTAGCCAACAAGGAGACGCTGGTTGTGGCCGGTGAACTGATTTGCCAGTTGGCCAACGAATATCATACGCCTATCCTGCCTGTTGACAGTGAGCATTCTGCCATCTTCCAGAGTATCGTGGGCGAGGGTGACAATGAGATTGAAAAGATATTGCTGACGGCATCGGGTGGTCCTTTCCGCCTGAAGTCGATGGATGAGATAGCCCACGTCACAAAGGCAGATGCCCTGAAGCATCCCACTTGGGATATGGGTGCCAAGATCACGATTGACTCCGCATCGATGATGAACAAGGGTTTTGAGGTGATTGAGGCGAAGTGGCTGTTTGGCGTTCCTGCAGAGCGAATCCAGGTGCTCGTCCATCCGCAGAGCATCGTTCATAGTGCCGTGCAGTTTGTTGACGGTGCCGTCAAGGCTCAGTTGGGCGTTCCTGATATGCGGTTGCCCATCCAGTATGCCTTTTCCTATCCCGACCGTCTGCCGTTGACAGGTGAGCGTTTGGATCTATTCAAGCATCCGCTGGAGTTCTTTGAACCCGATTTGAAGGAGTTCCGCTGTCTGGCCCTGGCCTTTGAAGCTATCAGGCAGGGAGGCAATATGCCTTGTATCGTAAATGCCGCCAACGAGATTGTGAACAGGGCTTTCCTGGAAGACCGCTGCGGTTTCCTCCAGATGGGCGAGATTATAGAAAAGACGATGCAAAAAGCCACCTTCAATGCACATCCCGACTATGATGTCTATGTGCAGACGGATGCCGAGGCCCGCCGCATAGCCCGCGAATTCCTGAATTGAAGCCCTGTCGTCACGTCATAACGACATAACGTAATAATGAAAAATCGAATATAATAGAATATGGAAGTATTTTTGATAAGACTCTTACAGTTCATTCTGGCCATCTCCCTGTTGGTGTTGCTCCACGAGGGCGGTCACTTCTTTTTCTCCAAACTCTTTGGCGTACGTGTTGAGAAGTTTTATATTTTCTTCGACGTAGGTATCGGCAAATGGGATGGATCGCTATTCAAGTTTAAGCCGAAGAACAGCGATACTCAGTATGGAGCCGGCTGGTTGCCACTGGGCGGCTATTGCAAGATTGCCGGTATGATTGACGAAAGTTTTGACACGGAGCAGTTGAAGCAGCCCGCACAGCCATGGGAATTCCGTACGAAGCCAGCGTGGCAGCGCCTGCTTATTATGATAGGTGGCGTGCTCGTCAATTTCCTGTTGGCTCTCTTCATCTATAGTATGGTGATGTTCTCCTGGGGCGACAGCTATTTCACTACGCAGGATATGACGATGGGATTCAAGTTCAACGAGGATGCAAAGGCTCTTGGCTTCCAGGATCACGATATTCTTGTGGGATACAATGGCAAAGTGTTTGAGCGTTACGACGTGGATGTCTTTCGTCATATCGCTGAGGCTACGACCGTACAGGTCAGGCGAAACGGTAAGGATCTGACCATCAATATGCCAGAAGACATGAGCCTCCTGGAAATGCTCAAAGCGGAACCGGCTTTCTGTCGTCCGTTTATTCCAGCCGAACTCGACTCCGTGATTCCTGGCACTCCAGCTGCCAAGGCGGGAATGCTGAAAGGTGACAAGATTCTTTCTATTAACGGAAAACCAGTTGATAGTTGGAACGAGTTCACATATCAGATAGGCATTCTCAGCGATATGCTGGCCAATGCCAAGACGGCCAAGGACAGTATGAAAATCCGGACGGCGGCTATCGTCACCAATCGTGACACGATGAATCTTGTCCTTACTGAAGATTTGAAACTCGGTGTGGGGCAGACCAGCATCGCTACCTACTACAAACCGAAGGAAGTGAAATATGGATTCTTTGAGAGTTTCCCTGCCGGTATCAAGTTCGGTCTTAACGTGCTACGTGGCTATGTGAGCGACCTGAAATATGTGGCTTCGGCCGACGGCGCCAAGTCGCTGGGAGGTTTCGGGGCTATCGGATCTCTCTTCCCGCCCGTATGGGACTGGCATCAGTTCTGGATGATGACCGCCTTCCTGAGCATTATTCTCGCTTTTATGAATATCTTGCCTATCCCGGCACTCGATGGAGGTCATGTGTTGTTCCTTATTTACGAGATGATCACCGGTCGCAAGCCTTCCGAGAAGTTCCTCATCCGGGCGGAATATTTTGGTTTCGGTCTGCTTATCTTGCTGATGGTGGTGGCCAATCTCAATGATATCCTCAGGTGGCTGGGCTACATGTAAGCCTTACACCTTATTATATATAAAAACATCCACCCCTGCGAAAGGGGTGGATGTTTTGATTAAAGGTAAACAAAGAATATCTTCAACTGTACCAGATTACAGAATTGCTCGAAGAATCATAGCGGTCGTTTTCATCATTATAGATGTTGTCCAGCTCATAATCTTCCTGTTTGTGCATTTTCGGTTTGGGTTTCATAGTCATATCTCCTTCCTATTTTAGAGTTATTTCTCCAATGTATTGTTCTCATTGCAAATATAGGAAAAAAAAGAATAAGTTGTATCATCTTTGCCGTTTTTTTAGTGATTTTATACATCCTTGCTGCTGAAAAGTGTATTTTTCTACGACTTTTTGATGTTTTTTGAATAAAATTTTGCCGTTTTGTTTTTTTGTATTACCTTTGCAGCGCATTTTCCTACCAAGAATGCCTCTAGTCATGCCCAGATGGCGGAATTGGTAGACGCGTTGGTCTCAAACACCAATGCCGCAAGGCGTCCCGGTTCGACCCCGGGTCTGGGTACATTCAGATGAGGGAAATCTTCGGGTTTCCCTTTTTTCATTAAATACTTAAAGGCTAATAACAAAAATCAGCGTTTTCGAAATGGAACTTAAAAAAGTATTCTTTCTTCTGGCATTTCTGAGTGGTGGTCTGACGGTGTTGGCGCAGATGCCGAAACCTGTGGAGGATTTGAACAAGGTGACTGACCTGACTCTTGACTCTCTCGACAAAGTGAGGACGGCACGTATCAAGCCGGGCACTAGCCGTCAGGGCAATAATCCCGTGCTCTTCCTGATAGGAAACAGTACGATGCGCAACGGTACACTGGGTAATGGCAACAACGGTCAGTGGGGATGGGGATATTTCGCTCAGAACTTCTTTGACCAGAAGCGTATTACGGTCGAGAATCAAGCCCTTGGAGGTACGTCAAGCCGTACGTTCTACCGTAATCTGTGGCCTGAGATCCGTGAGGCTTTGAAACCGGGCGACTGGGTGATCGTGAGTATCGGCCATAATGACAACGGACCATACGATAAGGGACGCGCACGCGCAAGTATTCCCGGAACCGGAACAGACTCCATGCTGGTGAATGTACAGGTGATCAACAAGGGGGATACGACCTACCGCAAGGAAATGATCTATACGTATGGCGGTTATCTGCGCCGCTATGTGGCCGACATTCGTGCGAAGGGGGCTAATCCCGTTCTGATGTCGCTGACACCGAAGAAATACCGTACGGCCGATGGTTCGAAACTGCGTGGCGATGAACATAAGTTCGGACATTGGGCAGAGGAAATCGCCCGCGAACTGAATGTGCCTTTCGTAGATCAGAATACGATTTCGACCAACAATTTGGAAAGCTACAGCGTATGGAAATGTAACTACCATTTCTTTACCGATAACATTCATACCAGCAAGTTCGGGGCAGAGCTCAATGCCCGTTCGGCCGCCGAGGGTATTGCCGCTTGTGATCATCCTGCCATTGCTCCGCTGAAGGCTTTGTTGCAGAATGTGGCATTGCCGGTGATCTCCGTTGACCGTGAGGCTGGCAAACCTGTCGTCTTCCTGACGGGCGATTCAACCGTGAAGAATACCGACAAAGAGAAAGACGGAATGTGGGGCTGGGGTGCCGTGGCCTCTGAGGCTTTCGATACGAAGAAGATCACGGTTGTGAATGCTGCTATGGCAGGCCGCTCGCTTCGCACATTCTTGAAGGAAGGCCGTTGGGAGAAAGTGTATAACTCGTTGCAGAAAGGCGACTATGTGTTGATCCAGTTTGGACACAATGACGTTGGCGCCATCGATTCGTTGAAGGAGCGTGCCGATATCATGGGAACAGCCGACACATGCCATGTGTATAAACTGAAGAGCAACGGCCAGTATGAAGTGGTCTATAGCTTTGGCTGGTATCTGCGCAAGATGATCGACGATACTCGTGAGAAGGGTGCCACTCCTATCTTGGTGAGCCTCACACCGCGTAACATCTGGAAAAACGGTAAGATAGAGCGACGAAATGATACCTACGGCAAATGGTATCGTGAGATTGCCGAGGAAACGGGTGTTGAACTGATTGATGTACACAACATTACGGCCGACAAATACGACAAGAAGGGTGAGAAGAAGGTGAAGGCTTATTTCAACCACGACCATACCCATTCTTCATTGAAAGGTGCCAAAGAAAATGCCCGCAGCATCAGGGAAGGCCTCAAGAAGATAAAGTCGCCACTGGCTGCGTACGTTAAATAAACATAAAAATCAGCGGCTGCAAAAGAACGCTTCATGTTTTTCGAAGAAAAAGGCGTACCTTTGCAGCCGCAAATTCTACGAGGGCCAAAGAACCCTCCAGGGCGGAGTGTAAATAGCAGCCTACCGAAAGGTCGTTGCGGTTTGTGAATCTCCTGCTCACTGGCAGACGGAGAGTCTGCTCGTTTCCAGGTACGTGAAGCCAGGCGCTTTCCCGGAGGGCGACATTTCCGGACAGTATTAATAAAACGTTTTACAAGTAACATTTAAATTTTTTATGGACACTTTAAGTTACAAGACTATTTCCGTTAACAAGGAAACAGCGCAGAAAGAGTGGGTCGTTATCGATGCCACCGATCAGGTCGTTGGTCGTCTCTGCTCAAAGGTTGCCAAGCTGATCCGCGGTAAGTACAAACCCAGCTTTACTCCTCACGTGGATTGTGGTGACAATGTGATCATTATCAATGCAGCCAAGGTGGTTTTCACCGGCAAGAAGGAAACTGACAAACTTTACACCCGCTACACAGGCTATCCCGGTGGTCAGCGTTTCAACACTCCCGAGCAGCTCCGCAAGCGCCCCAATGGTGTTGACAAGATGATTCGTCACGCTGTGAAAGGTATGCTTCCCAAGGGTCGTCTGGGTCGTCGTCTCATCGACAACCTCTATGTTTTTGAGGGTACCGAGCACAATATGCAGGCTCAGAAGCCAAAGGCAATTGATATTAACCAGTATAAATAAATAAGGTATAGAAGATGGAAGTAATTAATGCAATTGGTCGCCGCAAGAGCTCTGTAGCCCGTATCTATATGACTGAAGGCACCGGTAAGATCACAATCAACAAGAAGGATCTCACAGAATATTTCCCCTCTGCTATCCTGCAGTACGTGGTTAAGCAGCCACTGAACCTGCTCGAGGTGGCAGAAAAGTATGACATCAAGGTTAACCTCGACGGTGGCGGTTTCACCGGTCAGAGCCAGGCTCTGCGCCTTGCTATTGCCCGCGCCCTCGTGAAGGTGAACGCTGAAGATAAGAAGACCCTCAAGGCTCAGGGATTCCTGACTCGCGACAGCCGTGCTGTTGAGCGTAAGAAGCCAGGTCAGCCCAAGGCTCGTCGTCGCTTCCAGTTCAGTAAGCGTTAATATTTTTCTAGGAGTACCTAGGTTTCCCTAGGAAATCCTAGAAATCCGTTTAGCATCTAAACCGAGGGGACCCGCCTATGCGGCTACCCCCCGGCTGATTCTAACAAAACAAAGAATTAAAAAGAAAGTAAACAATTAAAAGCATTTAATTAACAATGGCAAGAACAAATTTTGACCAACTGCTCGAGGCTGGATGCCACTTCGGTCACCTCAAGCGCAAATGGAATCCCGCTATGGCTCCTTATATCTTCATGGAGCGCAATGGCATTCATATCATCGACCTTCACAAGACCGTAGCTAAGATTGACGAGGCTGCCGAGGCTCTGAAGCAGATTGCTAAGAGCGGTAAGAAGGTACTCTTCGTTGCTACCAAGAAGCAGGCTAAGGACATCATCGCTGAGAAGGCTACTTCTGTGAATATGCCTTACGTGATTGAGCGCTGGCCCGGTGGTATGTTGACCAATTTCCCCACCATCCGCAAGGCTGTGAAGAAGATGGCTACCATCGACAAGCTGATGAACGATGGCACTTATGGCAATCTCTCTAAGCGTGAGATCCTCCAGATCAGCCGTCAGCGTGCCAAGTTGGAGAAGAACCTCGGTTCTATCGCTGACCTGACCCGTCTGCCTTCTGCTCTGTTCGTCGTTGACGTATTGAAGGAGCACATCGCCGTGAGCGAGGCTAACCGTCTGGGTATTCCCGTGTTCGCAATCGTTGATACCAACAGCGATCCCAAGAACATCGACTTCATGATCCCTGCTAATGATGACGCTAAGGACAGCATCGAGGTAATCCTGAATGCTTGCTGCGGCGCTATCGCTGAGGGTCTGGAAGAGCGCAAGGCCGAGAAGGCTGACGAGAAAGCTGCCAAGGAGCAGAGCGAAGAGGCTGCTGATGCTAAGCCCCGTCGTGCTGCACGCAAGGCAAAGGAAGAGGCTCCTGCTGCTGAAGAGGCTCCCGTAGAGGAGGCTCCCGCTGCTGAAGAGGAAGCTCCTGCCGCTGAGTAAACTCGTAGTAACGTAATTCCGTAATAACGAAAAATTAAAGAATAAAACAATGGCAATTTCAATTGACGATATCAAGAAGCTTCGCGCTATGACCGGCGCAGGTCTGGCTGACGTAAAAAAGGCTCTGACCGAGGCCGAGGGCGACTTCGACAAGGCTAAGGAACTGCTCCGTGAGCGTGGACTGGCCATTGCTGCAAAGCGCAGCGACCGTGAGACTTCTAACGGTTGTGTTCTGGTGAAGAAAGAGGGCAATTTTGCCGCTATGATCGCCTTGAAGTGTGAAACAGACTTCGTGGCTAATGGTGCTGACTTCATCGCACTGACTCAGAGCATCCTCGATGCAGCTATCGCTGCCAAGGCTAAGAACCTCGAAGAGGTGAAGGAACTCACACTGGCCGACGGTCAGAAGGTGCAGGACGCTGTGACTCAGCGCTCTGGTATCACTGGTGAGAAGATGGAACTCGATGGTTACCTGACTCTCGAAGGTGAGAACATTGAGGTGTACAACCATATGAAGAAGAACACCCTCTGCACAATGGTTCAGACCAACAAACTGGCTGAGGACGCTGGTCACAAGGTGGCTATGCAGGTAGCAGCCATGAAGCCCGTAGCTCTCGATGCTGCTTCTATGCCTCAGAGCATCCTCGACGAGGAGTACAAGGTGGCTGTTGAGAAGACCAAGGAAGAGCAGGTGAGCAAGGCTGTTGATAACGCCCTGAAGAAGGCCGGTATCAATCCTGCCCACGTAGATAGCGAAGATCACATGGAGAGCAACATGGCCAAAGGCTGGATCACAGCCGAGGACGTGGCTAAGGCCAAGGAGATCATCGCTACCGTTTCTGCTGAAAAGGCTGCCAGCCTTCCCGCTCAGATGATTGAGAACATTGCTAAGGGACGTGTTGCTAAGTTCTTGAAGGAGAACTGTCTGGTTGACCAGGAGTTCCAGTTCGGCGACGGCGACAAGGCTACTGTTGCTCAGTGGCTCGCCGCTCAGGACAAGGAACTGAAGGTTATTGCCTTCCAGCGCTTCACCCTCGTAGCTGACTAATATTGCAGATTATTGCAATAGGCAATCTCATTATAATAAAAGCCGAAATGCCTCGTGCGTTTCGGCTTTTTTGTATAAGTAATTACGGAGTTCTAACTTAACATGAATTATGAATAAGCAACTTCGTGTTTCTTGACACGAATCGTTTTTTTGCTTATCTTTGCACCGTCAAATCAAATTAATAATATTTTATGGAGACAAAAGAGATAATAAGAAACATTCGAGAGAAAAACAATCTCACACAAGAACAGTTTGCTGAATTAGTTCATGTGACCCGTCAGGCAGTTAGTCGGTGGGAAAACGGCGAGACACAACCAGATACTGAAAAGTTGAAGACTTTGTCAAAAGAGTTTGGAGTGTCTATCAATACACTGCTCGGTTCTCCTCAAACATTGTTCTGTCAATGCTGTGGAATGCCGTTGTCGGATGACACAATGATTAGCCACGAAACGGATGGCAGTTTCAACGAAGAATATTGTAAATGGTGCTACGCAGATGGAAACTTCACATACAAGAACAAAGAGTCCTTGCTCGATTTCCTTGTCAGTCATATGCCCAATCCCAACAATCAAACAGAATCCGAACGCCGTCAACTCTATGACTCGCATCTCTCGATGCTTAAGTACTGGCGATAGAATCCGATGAGAAGCTAAGAAATAACCGTTTTTCTTTGCTTTTCGCTTTGTTTGTACTATCTTTGCACATGATTAGGTGATGATATAAACAAAAAGTCCGCGTTATGAAGATATTTGCTATAGGCATGAACTACGCGCAGCACAATAAAGAGATGGATGGCGCGTTATATAAACCAGAGGAACCGGTGGTGTTCCTGAAGGCCGACTCGTCGTTGCTGAAGGATAAGAAACCGTTTTTCCTGCCTGAAGAGTTGGGACGTGTGGACTATGAGACGGAACTCGTAGTGCGCATCTGCCGTCTGGGGAAGTCTATTCCCCAGCGCTTTGCCCACCGCTATTATGACGCTGTGACCTGCGGCATCGACTTTACGGCCCGCGACCTGCAAGCCAAATGCAAGGAGAAGGGCCTTCCCTGGACGCTCTGCAAAGGGTTCGACGGGGCGGCAGCCATCGGCGAATGGGTGCCCGTGGAGAAATTCCGTGATGTTCAGGCCATCCATTTCCATCTTGACATCAATGGAAAGACCGTTCAAGAGGGCTGTTCGAGCGATATGCTCTATGGGGTGGATGAACTGATTGCCTATATCTCTCAGTGGTTCACCTTGAAGACGGGCGACATTCTCTATACGGGAACGCCCGCAGGCGTGGGCCCTGTCCACATCAACGACCATCTCGAAGGTTGGCTCGAAGAGCGCAAGGTGCTGGAGTTTAACGTGAAATGAACCCACCCTTTGTCCCTCCCGAAAGGAGGGAATCTGCTTAGAAGTGTAATGAAAAGATATATTACAGGCGTGATTCTGGCGATGCTGGCGTTCGTGGCGAATGCTCAGCAACGTTTCTTTAACCTGACGGCTGATGAAGTCAGGATCGACTCTGTGTTGCCTGTCTTTTCACATTCCTTCCCACTCAGCGGCAACTATGCCGATTCCACTTATACGGCCATCATCCTCTATCCGGAATATATTCAGATGGGTGATGCCGATATCCGCAGATACCAGCAGATTACTGACCGTGAACTGCCTGCAATGCCCAATGTGAAGACGCAGGTGGTGGTGGAGCGCAAGCGAGGAGCACTGGAAGTGTTCTTCGTGCCTTTGGTGAATCGCGACGGCAAGTACCAGAAGCTGGTGAGCTTCATGCTCAAGGTGGAGGCAAAAGCTAAGCGTAAGGCGGCCAGGAGCAAGGCTTTGGGCGCTCAGGCAAAGGCAGCTGGTGAGCGTTATGCAGCCCATTCAGTGCTGGATTCCGGGAAATGGGCCAAGATTCAGGTGCCTTCCACGGGAGTCTATCAACTTACCGACGAACTGATCCGCAAGGCGGGCTTTACCGATTTGTCAAAAGTCCGTGTGTACGGCTACGGTGGCAATCTGCAGAATGAAACGCTCACGGAGGCGGACCTCGTGGAAACTGATGACCTGAAAGAGGTCCCAATCTGCTCTGCCGGTGGTCGCAGGCTGTTCTACGCCAAGGGTCCGGTCAGCTGGAGCAGTAACACGGCAACTATCCGTACCCGCAATCCCTACAGCGATGATGGCTGTTATTTTATCACGCAGGGCGATACGCAGACCGAAACGACCGATAGTGCCACATTCGTCGGTTCTTTTTATCCTGCCCCCGACAATTATCATTCGCTCCATGAGGTGGATGAGTATGCTTGGTTTGAGGGCGGTCGCAACCTCTTTCAGAATGATCCCATCAACAATGGCACTTCGAAAACCTATACCATTGCTACCAGCGGACAGGATGGCACAGCCAGGATTACGGTCAGTCTGACGGCTGGAGTCACTTCTACGGCTCAGGTTTCTATCAATGATGAGCCCGTGGGTGATATCTCGATGACCATTTCGAGCAGTTATGAGCATGGCGCTTCGGGCACACGAACCTATACCATCAGTAATCCCAAGGCGGAGAATACGGTGACGATCACCACGACCAGCGGTGGTCCCGTACGCCTCGACTATATCTCTTCACAGTTTTCCACGCCTTTCCCTGGGCCGAAACTTTCTTCGGCCAACATCCCCGTTCCTGAGTATGTCTATAACATCACCAATCAGGACCATCATGCCGATGAGGCCGTGGATATGGTCATTATCATACCCACTTCCCAGAAACTGAAGGCGCAGGCCGAGCGTTTGCAGGCTTTCCATCAGCAGCACGACGGGCTGAGTGTTAGGATTGTTCCTGCCGACGAACTCTACAATGAGTTCTCCAGCGGCACGCCCGATGCCAATGCCTACCGGCGCTACATGAAGATGCTTTACGACAGGGCAGGGGACGACTCTTCCCTGATGCCGAAATATCTCCTGCTCTTTGGCGATTGTGCCTGGGACAACCGCATGAACTCGTCGGCCTGGACGAATTACTCTACCGACGACTTCCTGCTTTGTTATGAAAGCGAAAATTCATTCAGCAGTACCGACTGCTATGTGAACGACGGATTCTTCTGCAGTCTGGACGACAGTGAAGGCGGTAACCCCGCAGGTAGTGACAAACACGACATCGCCGTCGGACGTTTCCCCGTTCGCACGGCCGAAGAGGCTAAGATCATGGTTGACAAGACGATTGCCTACGCCGAGAACAAGAATGCCGGTTCGTGGCAGAATGTGGTGATGTTCATGGGCGACGACGGCAACAACAACCTCCATATGGACGATGCCGACGAGGCCGCCGTGATGGTGGAGGGACTGAACCCCGGACTGGTCGTGAAGCGCGTGATGTGGGATGCCTTTGCCGAAGTGGTGACTTCTACGGGCAACACCTATCCCGCAGCCACTTCAATCATCCGTCAGCAGCAGGCCAACGGTGCCCTGATCATGGACTATTGCGGACATGGTTCGCAGGTGCAGATCTCTCATGAGGGCGTGCTCCGTCTGAGCGACTTCAAGGGTTTCGCCAATACCAACCTGCCACTCTGGATCACGGCATCCTGCGATATCGGTCCCTTCGATTCTCAGACTGAGAATATCGGTGAGCAGGCCGTGCTCAATCCGAAGGGTGGAGCCATCGCTTTCTATGGAACCACACGCACGGTGTATACCGATCGCAATAAGCGTATCAACAAAGCTTTCCTGAGAGCCTTGTTCACGCGTGTGAATGGCAAGTACGTTTCCCTGGGCGAAGCTCAGCGCATTGCCAAGAATTCGCTGCTTACCAATGGTGAAGACGGTTCTGACCTGACAATCAACAAATTGCAGTATTCTCTCTTGGGCGACCCGGCCTTGGTGCTGAACATTCCTACGTTGAAGGCCGTTATTGATTCCATCAACGGAAAGGCCGTGGGAGATTCCAACGACATCCAGCTGAAGGCACTCTCGGTGGCAAACGTCAAGGGCCATATTGAGCAGAACGGCTCGAAGGCAACTGACTTCAACGGCAGGATGACGGCCACGGTTCGTGATGCTCAGGAGTTGATTACCTGTAAAATGAATGCCTCGGCTGATGCCGATAAGGCCTTTGTCTATTATGACCGCACGAAGACGCTCTTCAATGGAACGGACAGTGTGAAGGCCGGCACGTTCAGCTTCTCTTTTGCCGTGACGAAAGACATCAGCTACTCCGACGAGGAGGGTATGATCAATATCTATGCCGTGGATGGCGTCAACAACGTGATGGCCAATGGCTATTCCACCGACTTCATCGTGGGAGGAACCGAAGACGTGGCCAACGATTCCATCGGTCCCCGCATCTATTGCTACCTGAACAGCCCGTCGTTCGTGAATGGCGGCAATGTGAACAGCACGCCTTACTTCGTGGCGCAGATCAGCGATGAAGACGGTATCAACACCACGGGTACGGGCATTGGTCACGACCTGGAATTGATTATCGATGGGGATATGTCGAAAACCTACGTGCTAAATGACTATTTTGCCTATGATTTCGGTACATTCACCAGTGGCGAGACGCATTACAGCATACCGGCATTGCAGCCCGGACAGCATACCCTGAAGTTCAGGGCTTGGGACGTGAAGAATAATTCTACCACGACCTCTCTCTCATTCAATGTGGTGGAGGGGCTTCAACCCAACTTCTTCAGCGTGGGACTTTCCAAGAATCCTGCCTCCCAGAGCACCACCTTTATCATCAATCACGACCGTGCCGGCAGTAATCTCGATGTGGAGATTGACATCTACGACCTGAGTGGGCGTCAGCTTTGGAACTATCAGGAGAGCGGTGTCTCTACGGGCAACACCTATACGGTGGACTGGAACCTCAGTGTGGATGGTGGTCGCAAGCTCCAGACGGGAGTCTATCTCTACCGTGTGCGTATCAGCAGCGACGGCAGCAGCCAGGCTTCGCGGGCCAAGAAACTGATCGTGATGCAATAAAATGCCGAGAAATCAGTTATTTAATAGCAACATTTATTGAAAATAATGAAATACAGTCTGAAAATAACACTTCTCGTGCTCCTGACGATTTGTGCCATGAAGGCCAATTCGCAGGATAAGCGCGATATGTTCAATCCTGTGCATACGGCCTTGGTTTCGCAGACCATCGCCCCTGATGCCCGTTCTGCCGGACTTGGTGACGCGGGTGTTGCCACCGATCCTGATGTGAACTCACAGTATTGGAATCCCGCCAAGTATCCGTTCTGCATCAGCCGAGCCGGTGTAGCCATCAACTACACGCCTTGGCTCCGCCAGTTGGTTAATGATATGTATCTGGCTAATGTGGCTGGTTATTACCGCATTGGCGAGTACAGTGCCGTATCTGCTTCCATCGATTATTTCTCGTTGGGTGAAGTCTATACCAGCGAAGACGAGGGAGCCATGACGATCAAGCCTTACGAAATGTCGTTCGATGCCTCCTATTCGTTGATGCTGAGTGAGAAGTTCTCGCTTTCTGCCGGTGTGCGTTTCCTGTTGTCTGATATGTCTTACAGTACCACGGAGGAGCGTTCTGCCTCTTCGGCCTTTGCTGCCGACCTCGGTATGTATTATCACACCTATCCTAATATAGGCAGCCGCGAGTGTCAGTTGGGCTTGGGCCTCTACATCCGAAACATCGGTTCGAAGATTACCTTCGGGGGCAGCAACTACAGTGAGTTTATCCCCACCAATCTGCGTCTGGGTGCTTCGTTGATGTTTCCTATCGACGAATACAACAAGGTGACCATTGCCGCCGATGCCAACAAACTGCTTGTGCCCACCTATCCTGTCGATGAGAACGGCGAATACAGTGAGGCTTATGCCATCGAGCACTATTATAATGTGGGTAGCATTGCGGGTATCTTCAAGAGTTTTACTGATGCCCCCAATGGTTTCAAGGAGGAATTGGAGGAAATCCAGTGGAGCGCAGGTGCTGAATACACTTACAACGACCGTTTCACCATTCGTGCCGGATATCACCATGAGAGTGAGAACAAGGGTAACCGTAAGTATTTCACGGTGGGTGCCGGTTTCCGTATGAATGTATTCTCCCTCGATGCCGGTTACGTGATAGCCACGGCCAAGAGTAATCCCCTCGACCAGACGCTCCGCTTCACGATGACCTTCGATATGGACGGTATCAAGGATTTGTTTAAATAACCCACCCTCAATCCCTCCCGAAGGGAGGGACTTTATTTATACATTTAATAATTCTGGATGATGAAATACGGATACGAGACTACTGATGGGGCTACTTATCAGTTGCTGCTGGAAAAGGCGAAAGAAATGCGGAACAATCCAACTGAAGCCGAGAGTGTTCTTTGGCAGCATCTCATTGGCGGACAAATGGGAGAACATTTTCGCAGACAGCATCCTATTGCAGGGTATATTCCGGATTTCGTCTGTCTGAAAAAAAGGTTAATCATAGAAATAGACGGTGGCTATCATTTAGTGGGAGAACAGCCCGAAAAAGACGAAGAACGAACTGCCTGGCTGGAATCCGAAGGCTTTGAGGTCATCCGTTTCACCAATGAAGAGGTCCTCTTCGATATAGAAGCTGTATTAGAGACCATCGCAGATTATATAGAAACACACCCTTCCATATCTAACAATCCCCCTTCAGAAAAAGCTAAAAGTCCCTCCCCTCGGGAGGGATACAGGGTGGGTTCCAAAAGTCCCTCCCTTCGGGAGGGATTGAGGGTGGGTCGCATTGGTTTCGGCTACGACGTTCATCGGCTGGTTCCCGACCGCGACTTGTGGTTGGGCGGCATAAAGATTGAGCATACATTAGGCTTGCTGGGCCATTCCGATGCCGACGTGCTCATCCATGCCATTTGCGATGCACTGCTCGGGGCTGCCAACATGCGCGACATCGGCTACCATTGGCCCGATACTTCCGATGACACCCTGAACATGGATAGCAAGATTATCCTCAAGCGCACGATGGAACTCATTGCCTCCAAAGGTTATCGCTTTGGTAACCTCGATGCCACCGTCTGTGCGGAGCGCCCAAAGATCAATCCTCACGTACCGGCCATCAAGAAATGTCTGGCCGAAATCATCGGGACCGACGAGGATAATATCTCCATCAAAGCCACCACTACCGAAAAGCTCGGCTTCACCGGTCGCGAGGAAGGCATGAGCGCCTTTGCCACCGTCTTAATCGAAAAAGACTGATTCTTATCTCGCTAAGTCCGAAAAGAAATAAAAAAACACGCTACAACTCATCAACGAGCTGCAGCGTATCAACTATGTTTAACTAAAAATCCTTTTCTGAATCAAATGGCAGTCTCGCGACTTCCATTGTCATCCGTTTCAACAATCATGAAAACTTACCTTAAATCTAATAACTAAAAACCTAAATCTATTACTACTAACCTAAACAATCTATTAACCTTTTGACGATGCAAAGGTACAACATTTTCCGATTCGAGTCAATACTTTCGACGGTGTTTTTGTATAAAATACACTCTTTCTTGACGTAAATCAAGCGATTGTGTGCGAACACAGGTGTTATTTAACGCATATTTATATATAAATGCCACTCTTGGCCTAATTCAGAGTCTTCCTGCTGAAATCAGAAGCCGACGCCAAACGAAACGGAGCGGAACTTTGGGCCATAGGCTGTGTCGAGCACATTGCATGGACTATACTTGGCGTATATGTTGAAATACTTCATTTGTAGTTTCACCATGAAATCCACCGTGACGGGATTTCGGTGAAGTCCTTTTGTGATATCCTTCTGCTTCTCATCGTCGATGCTATAGCGGGTCTTGATGCTGCTATAGACGTTGAAGTTCAGCACGGGGCCTATTTCGAAGCCCCTGAACAGTCCTTGCTTGAAGGGGAAGAATCCGTAGGTGAACGGAACGGTCAGGCTGAGCACCTTGATACGCGAGAAATCCGGATTGCTGCCCTGCGGATAGGGCGTCACGGCGATTCGTCCGTCTGGTTGTTCCACGAATCGGTTCTGATCCGTCATGCGGTAATTGCGCCAGTCGAGTCCGAATCCCGTATAGAAATAGTGGTTGCGCTCCTTCCACGGACGGACTTGAATCTGGGCAATGTCCCACATAAACTCCCACGAAGGACCTACCGGAATGTTCACGCCGTCAGCTGCCCCCACCGCGGTTGTAAATCCTACGCTGAAACTGGCGATGAGCGCAAACTGCATGTTGCCGCGCTTCTCGCAGTCTTTTTTCTTCCCGAAAGGCATCAGGTCCCACAGGCTTTTATTATAGGTCTCGGTGCTCACATAGTTGCTGTCTATCAGTTGGATGGTGTTCTGGTAGTCAAAACTGTTATTACCCTCTTTACCTTTTACGCGAATCGACTGTAGGGAGTCGCCGGTGATGATGGTCACACGCTGTGGCTTCTCTATGACCAGCGTGTCGTTTTCTGCGGCAAAGGCATTGGTTGCCGCAGCCATCAGTGTTAGAAACAGAATTCTTTTCATAAAAGCTATCTTATTTATTATTAAACATTTTCCTCAGTTCCGACAGGCTTTTCACCGTACTCTCGATATAGATGACGGTGACTGCCCACTGTTTGCCCTCGGCTTCCGTCTTCTGGCAGATGTAGCAGTAGGTCTTTCCCTTGGCGGCCAGCTGCACCATGAGCGTGGACGAACGCCGGTGACGCTCGTCGGCCATGCTTTCCGTGGTCCGATACGAAGCCATGTCCTTCTGCAGCGCAGCATTTATTTTCTCCAGTTCCTCCCGGCTCACCTTGCACTTCACGCTGCGAAACAGACTCATCTTATAGTCTGCCAGCATCCTGCCCCTCACACGCGTCTCCACCATCCGTTCCCTCGGGATGATGTTTCCGCTGAACAGTTCGTTGATGGCCAGTCCCTGCTGGGCGGCCATCGGTCCTGTCGTGACCAGGAAGAGGAGTGTCATCAGTAGTTGTTTCATATCCTTGTCTCCTTTATGTTATTCAGAAAAAAAGTCGCGCATCTGTTCATCCACCGTCGGAATGCTGCCCATATCGTTGAGCGTAGCCTCCACTTGCTGCATCACGACGGCCTCGTCGGTGCATTTCTCTCCGTAGATATAGGCCACGCACTCATCCCCGTCAGTCCTCGTGAGGAGTATGGTTCCTGCGGCAATCAATACCACTATCGAGGCGGCTATGCTTGCTATCCACCCCCATCTGCGGCGCGTTGGCTGCTGTTGTGGCAGACGGATGTCCTCAAAACCGGCGAAGAGTTCCCTGTATTGCAGCAGATCCTCGGGCACGTTCCCCTCGCGGAACAGGCTGTAGAGCTCCTGTTCCTCGGCGAGCGATGTCTCACCGTCGAAGAATCGCTCCACCAGTGTTCTTATTTTCAGGTCATTTCTCATATCCTTTGAATTTATCTCTGACGGCCTGACGGGCCCGGCTCAGGGCTTTCCTTACGGCAACCTCCGTTGAACCCGTCAGTTCGGCAATCTCTTTTGAATCCATTCCCTCCATGTGGCGTAGCCGCAGAATGGTCTGCTGCAGGTCCGGCAGGGCTTCTATCACTTTCATCATGCGCTCAATGCGTTCCCGCTGTGGCTGGTCTTCCTCCTGGAACACAGCAGTGGTGAGTTCGGCCGCGGGCTTCTTTCGCCTGATGAGGTCTATGCAACGGTTGCGCGTGAGCACCTTGGCCAGCGGTTCCACGGGCATCTGGAGCTGGTCTCTCATCTGCCAAAGCCTCAGCAATACGTCCTGCACCACGTCCTCAGCCTCGTCGGAATCATGGAGTATTCCGAAGGCCTGTCTGACGAGTGCTGGTCGTATGCGCTGCGCTTCCTGTTTGAACGTTTCCGTTGTCATTTTCTTTTTTCTCTACCTATAATACGTTGAAGAGTGTCTTTTGTGACATATATTTGAGCAAAAATGTTTCTTTTAAGATGATACTTTCGCTCGACAAAACAAAAAAAGCGAGCTTTCTTTTGCATTTGTGCTCGCTTAATCGTATCTTTTCATAAGATACTTCCGCTCGACAAAGCAAATTAAAACGAGTTTTATTTGCATTTGTGCTCGCTTAATCGTATCTTTGCACTATGAGAGTACTGATTGTCAATACAAGTGAGAAGACAGGAGGGGCTGCCGTAGCCGCCAACCGGCTGATGGAAGCGCTGAATAATAATGGCGAAAAGGCCAAAATGCTGGTGCGCGACAAGCAGACCGACTGCCTCACCGTGGTCTCTGCGGGCGATGGCTGGCGACAGCGATGGCATTTCCTCTGGGAACGCTGGCGCATCTTTATGGCCATGCATTTCTCCAAGAAGCACCTCTTCGAAGTGGATATTGCCAATGCGGGTACCGACATCACTGGGCTCCCGGAGTTCCGTGAGGCCGATGTCATCCATCTCCATTGGATCAATCAGGGATTTCTCTCCCTCTCTGTCATTCAGAAGATATTGCAGAGCGGCAAGCCTGTGGTGTGGACCATGCACGATTTGTGGCCTGCCACGGCCATCTGCCATTATGCACGTGGCTGTCAACGCTATAAGGAGCGTTGTCATCATTGTCCGTTGTTGCCCGGCGGTGGTTCCGGCAATGACCTTGCGGCCAGGGTATGGAATCGTAAATCGTCCATTCTGCGTGTCGGCCATATTAGTTTCGTGGCCTGTAGCCGATGGCTGGAAGGGGAGGCCAAGCGGAGTGCCTTGCTCAAGGGCCAGCACGTTTCGAGCATTCCCAATGCCATTGATACCCGCGTGTTTCATCCTATGGATAAAACGGAGGCGCGCCGGAAAGTAGGCCTGCCCGAAGAAGGCAATATGATTCTCTTCGTTTCCCAGCGCGTCACCGATGAACGCAAGGGCATCCGTTATCTTGTTGAGGCCGTGAGCAAGCTTGTCGAACGCTATCCTTCATTGAAGGAAACCACGTCTATCGCCATTCTCGGCGGTCATGCCGAGGAGGTGGCCCAAGAACTCTCCCTGCCCGTTCATGCGCTCGGATATGTCAGCGATGAGCAGACCATCGTTTCGGTCTATAATGCGGCCGATGTGTTTGTCACGCCCTCGCTCGAAGATAATCTTCCCAATACCATCATGGAGTCGCTGGCTTGCGGCGTTCCCTGCGTCGGCTTTGCCGTGGGCGGCATTCCCGAAATGATCGACCATCAGAAGAACGGCTATGTGGCATCCCTGCGCAATAGCGACGACCTGGCCGATGGAATAGGGTGGGTGCTCTCCCAGGCCGATGCCTCGCTGCTCAGTCAGAATGCCTTGCGCAAGGTTTCGCGCCATTATTCCCAGTCGAGTGTGGCCCTGCGCTATGTAGAGATTTATCATCAGGTGTTGGCCCAAAAACAGTTTAATATATGAATCCATACACACAAGCTGCCATCCTCTCGGTTTCCACCTTGCGCATGTTGCCGCACATCGTGCTTTACCTGTTGCACAAGAAGGAGATTGATGCCGACCTGGAGAAATACTCCAGCGACGGTCGTGGCGTGCGTGCCTTTATCAAGGTTGCCACGCGCCAGCGTGTCTTCCGCAATCTGTTTTATTATCGGCTGGGTGAATACACCTCCGTGTTCATCAAGTGGATGCTTCCCCCTGAGCGCACGCTTCACATCTGGTGTCCCGAAATTGGCGAAGGTTGTCATTTCGAGCATAACTACGCCACGTATCTCAATGCCGAGCGCATCGGCCGTAACTTCTACTGCCTCCAACTGGTCACGCTTGGTAATGATGCCCAGGGGCGGCGTCCGGTCATCGGTGATGACGTCAGCATATATACTGGTGCTACGGTGTTTGGAGGCATCCGCGTGGGCAATCATGTGGTGATTGGGGCCGGAAGCGTCGTTCGGCGCGATGTACCCGACAATTGCACCGTGGCGGGCAATCCTGCCCGTATTGTACGTATGAACGGAGAAAAGACAAATATCCCGCTATGATTAGAATAACAGTTGTTACCATTACTTATAATGCCGCTGGCGTGTTGCAGCGCACGCTCGACAGCCTGCTGCGCCAGGATTATGCCTACGTGGAGCATGTCGTGGTTGACGGGGCTTCAAAGGATCAGACCGTGAAGATGGTGGAAGCCTATCAGACGCAGGTGGCGGCCATGCATCCCGACTGGACGGTGCGCCTGAAGTCGGAACCCGACGGCGGACTTTATGACGCCATGAACAAGGGGCTGGAGCGCGCCACCGGTGACTATATCGTGTTTATGAATGCCGGTGACTGCTTTGCGGCCGATGATGTGCTGTCGGCCGTTGCCCGCTCGGCGGCACAGGACCCTCATCCCGCAGTAGTTTATGGCGATACCGACATTGTGGACAACGAAGGCCGCTTTCTCTATCACCGGCGTCTGCAACCGCCCGAAAAGCTTACGTGGAAATCTTTCCGTCAGGGTATGCTCGTGTGCCATCAGTCGTTCTATGCCCGTTCAGACATCGCCAAGGCTAACCGTTATGACCTGAAATACCGCCATTCTGCCGATGTGAAATGGTGTATAGAGGTGATGAAGGAAGCTGATCGCCGCCAGTTGGCCATGGTCAACACTCATAAAGTGCTCACCAATTACCTGCGCGAGGGGAATACCACCGTCCATCACCGTGCCTCCCTGATGGAGCGTTTCCGTGTAATGGCCGAAGAATACGGATGGATTACCACCATCGCCATGCACGCGTGGTTCGTCGTAAGAGGTTTCCTGAAATGAAAAAAAGCCTGATAGCAAAACTATCAGGCTTCTATTTTAAGTGAACACAAAGACGCAAAGATGTATCGATGCTGTATTAAAACTTCGTGTCTTCGTGTCTTTGTGTTCCATTAAAGGGAAATCAAGAATACTTCAGGATCTGTCCTGGACGGATACGCATGTTCTTGCCGATGTGGTTCATCCTGCAGAGCTGCTCCACGGTCAGACCGCGCTTATGGGCAATCGAGTAAACCGTTTCGCCCTTAGCCACCTTATGATACTGCACGTTGTTGCGGCTCTTCTTTGAAGCCTTGCGGCTGGCATTGTTCTGAGCCACCTCGTTGCGGCTTGAAGCCTTGGCGTTGCCGCCCACCTCTTCAGCGGTATAGCTATCCTGCTTCCGGCCCGTGGTATTATTCACGGCGATGCCTTCACGCTCATAGCGGTTGGCGCGGAACATATAGAAATCGCCCGTCACGTCCTGATTGCGGAAGTCGAACATCAATGCCGGGTTCAGGGCTACGCCGCAGAGGCGTGTCTCAAAGTGAAGGTGAGAACCCGTGCTTCGGCCTGTGTTGCCACCCAGACCGATATGATCGCCGGCGCGCACCATCTGGTCTTCTCTCACCAGATGTTTCGACATGTGGCCGTAGATGGTCTCCAGTCCGTTGTTATGGCGGATCACCACATAGTTGCCATAGCCACTTCCTTCATAGTTAACTACTCGGATCTTTCCGTCGAAGGCGGCACGGATGGTATCACCGATATACACCTTGATGTCAAGTCCCTTGTGCATACGTCCCCAGCGGCGGCCAAACTGGCTCGTGATGACGCGGCTCGAAGTAGGCATGGCAAATCCGCGCAGGTCGATGCGGAAAGAATCGGGCAACTCCGTGGCGCGGTGTGCGTACTTATTGCTCCATTCGCTGTATAATTGTGCACTCAGCGAACCAGCCTGTTCGCGCTCAATAATACTACGAAGAGCCACCGTGTCAACAGCCTTCATCTTACGATCAACGGGAGCCTGACGTGCCAAGAGGTCCTGACCCATTACTGGGGCAGCACTCAGAGCCATTAGGGACGTTAATGTCAGTGTCTTAAAAATATTTTTTATCTGCATAATTTCTTGTCAAAAGCAATCCTTTTGGGGATCGAAAAATTCTCCTTGAATGTGCATAATTATCACATTCGGTTGCAAAGATAACGTTTTTTTTCCAAGTTTCTTTCCCTGTTTACACTTTTTATGGATACTTTAACACTCTATTGTTTGCGTTAACAGTCTGTTCTTCTTCTTTGATGTTCATTTCAAAAACCTTTCACCTTTCCTGTAATGTTCTGTCTTTCAGTGTTATATGGTGAAGGGTTTGGGAGAGCTCAAAATCATCAAGTTGTCCCGCAAAACATCATCGGTTGCATCTATATATATCGTTTATTACATCTAAATGTATCATTTACTGCATCTAAATATATCACTAAATCAGCGGGACTGGTTTTTAAATCCATGGAGTGGAACTGCTGCTACAGTAACAGGAGCGCAAAACAATTATATATAGTTGTAGTGTTTTCAAAGTGTTTCAGAAAAATAAAACACTTCACGAAATGATGTAACTTGCATTATTGTAAAGGGTTGCGGTGAAGGGTTTGAAAATGTCCCCTGTGAGCAAGGTGGCTGATGCCGGTTCCTGAAATCGCTATTCTCTGTTTACCCCCCCACAAAAAACATACATCATACATAAAATCCTTCAAATCGCCTGTGTTTATAGGCGGTTTGGCGTATGTATGTTTGTTTTAAACATACATGAACATACATTCATGCAACCAGCAGTTTCCGTAGTTTCAAAGTTAGAAACTAACAGTTTTTCCTATAGAAACTAACAGTTTTCCTAATAAAAACCGTTAGTTTCGCCCATTAGACTGAACGCGAAAAATAATCAGAAGTGAGTCGCCTGCCATCCGCATAAACCTACATTCATGAACGTATGTATGTTTATGTATGTTTTTGATAAACATACATTGCTGATAACCCCTTTATTTAAAGGGCTTCCCTGGATTTTTATGTAGAATGTATGTTTTTGTTGACTAAGATTTTGGAAATCTAAATGTATCATTTGCGAGACGTAACTCTATCATTTACGAAGCGTAAGTGACACACTTACGAATGCCCCGTTTGCAGGCTCCCTCCCTCGGGAGGGCTGGGGAGGGGTGTCCCTTAAACCCTTCACCGTAAGTGATTGCACTTCAATGGGTTGAGGGCGAAGGTGAATTATATTTTATTTGTCTGAATCGTAAGAATAAAACCTGCGCGGCATCCTTGGAGTTGTCTTTCTGCAAGCTCGAGCATGCCTCCTTGCTGAATCATCATGCGGCGACTCAGGGAAAGGCCGATGCCACTGCCGCTGCGCTTGGTGGTGAAGAAGGGAACGAAGAGCGACTGGCGGTTCTCGGCTGGGATGGGCAGACCGTCGTTGCCGATGTAGAGGGAAAGTGAAGAGTGAAGAATGAAGAGTGAAGAATCATGAGATCGGCGGCCCGAAGGGGCAAGCCAATCTGAAGCTATGGGAGGGGCAATTTCTATGACAATCTTCCTGGCCTGAGCTTCCGCAGCATTCTTCGCCAGATTCATGATTACTTGTCGCAGCATTCCGGCATCTGCATTGACAATGAGATCATCGGGGATGCTTATCTGCCACGTCAGTTCGGGATAGGCCTTGCAGACATCATCCAGGAGCGGACGAAGCGGCCGGTCTGCCATCATCGGTTTTTCCAATTCCGACATCTTGCGGTAGTTGGCCACGAAGTCGCTCAGATGGCGTGAGGTGTCGTAGATGGCCAGAATGCCTGGTTCGAGGGGAGTGCCTTTCACGTCGGTCCGGCCCAGCAATGACTGGCTGATGCTGGTGATAGGAGCCGTGGCATTCATCATCTCATGGGTGAGCACGCGGGTGAGCCGTTCCCACGATTCCACTTCGCTTTGGTTCACCTGTTGGTGGATGGTTTCGCCCAGTTGGTTCAGGGTCTGCTGCATGGCTCGCTCGCCAGGTAGCAGTCCGTCGGTAGGCAGCCGGAAGGTGAAGTCATGATTGCGCATAGCCTCCTGCATCAAGTGGGCACGCAGCTTCAGCGACCGTTGACGACGGACGGTCCATACAAGCATGAAAATTACTACACCTATGAATATAAGGTACCACATTTGCGAAGTGTTTTTTATTTGCTCCCTCTTTGGCCGAAGGTTTCCCTTCGCCCTTTGGAGAGGGGATTAGGGGGTGAGGCTTTTTATCTTGTTGTAGAGAGTCTGGCGGGAGATGCCCAGCAGCTCGGCAGCCTGTGTGAGATTGCCGTGACAGTGGTCGATCGTCTTGCGGATATGCTCCTTCTCTACCTCGTCGAGACTGACAATCTCCTGCTGCATGTCGAGCACGTCCTTCAGTTTGCGGATGAGCTCGTCGTTGTCCCAGGGTTTGGTGATGAAGTCGGCAGCACCGCTTTTCAGTCCTTTCACTGCCAGCGCTACATCAGCGTAGGCGGTCAGCAGCACGACGGGCGTCTGCGGATGTTGCTTGCGGATGGCTCGCAGCCAGAAGAGGCCTTCCTGTCCGCTGTTCACGCCTAAAGAGAAATTCATGTCGAGCAACACGAGGTCTATCTCTTCCTGTGCCATCGTCTTGAGGATGTCGTCAGGCTGAGTCAGCGTCAGGATGCGCTCAAACGTTCCGTCCAGCAGATAGCGCATGGCTGTCAGGATAGACGTGTTGTCGTCGGCGATTAATACGGTTCCATATTTGCTCATATTTCTTTTCTTGTTTGCAAGTCTTGGCTGCAAAGATATAAAGATTCTGTCTAAAAATCATACAGAGAGGTGTCTAATTTTTAGACGTTCTGCATCTGGCAGTGTTAAAAAGCTTGCCGATACAGGAGGAAAGCCATAACTTCGCATTGGAATTTTAAAACGGAATCGAAATGAAACAGACAATTCTTTGTGTCCTCATGGTTTTGTGTTCAGATTATCTGCAAGCACAGACGGCTTGGACGATGCAGCAGTGCATGCAGTATGCCGTGGAGCACAATCATGAGGTGAAGCGTGCTGAGCTGGAACTGGATAACTACAGGGCGCAGAAGACAGGAACCGCAGGACGATTTCTGCCGGCCGTAGATGCCAACATCGGTGCCCAGTACAACTTCGGACGAGCCATCGATCCCGAGACCAACGGCTATACCGATGTGAACACCTTCTATAACGGCTATTCCCTGCAGGCTTCGCTGCCCGTGTTCGACGGGTTCAGCCGCGCGCATGCATTGAAAGCCGCCAAAGCCAGCGAGCTGATGGGGCAATCGGCGCTGCAGCAAAGCAAGAGCCAGACAGCCCTCAGCGTGCTTCAGGCCTTCACCGATGTGGCCTATTACGAAGGCTTGGTCAAGATGGCCCGGGAGAAAATCGAGGAGACAACGCTCCTGCTTCAGCAGACACGCGTGCTCGAAGAGGTGGGCCGCAAGAGCCGTGCCGAGGTGGCTCAGGTGGAGGCGCAGAAGGCAGAAGCCGACTACGAACTGACCCGACAGCAGAATCTGCTGGCATCTGCCATGCTGGAACTGAAAAAGTCGATGGCCTTTCCGTTAAGTGAAGAGTTAAGAGTGAAGAGTGAAGAATCGCAGGGCCTGCGACCTGTAAGCGAAGATTCATATTCTGCCGAGGTCAGCCTTCCTTGCGATTCTTCACTCTTCACTCTTCATTCTTCACTTCAGACGGCCCGCTATCAGATGCAGGCCAGCCGACATGAGTGGCGTCAAGCCCGTGCAGCACTATTTCCTACTCTCTCGTTAAGTGCGGGCTTGAACACCACTTACTATCACACGCTGCATGCTAATTCGGGACAGTCTTTCCATGCGCAGTTCAAAAACAATATGGGTGAATACGTGGGGATTACGCTGAGCATTCCCCTGTTTGACTGCCTGCAGACCGTCACCAGCATCCGCAGGGCCAAGAATAACTACAGGATAGCCCGCGAGAACTATGAGCAGAAACGGCTGGAACTGGAGAAACTGAGTCGCGAGGCTTGGCAAGACTGGATAGGCTATCTGAAGCAGACGGAGCAGATGGCGAAAAAGGTGGAGGCCGACAGTCTGAGCCATCAGCTGACCCGACGCCAGTTTGAAGAAGGACTTTCCACAGCCATCGACCTGCAAACCACATCAACCCAGCTGCAGAAGTCGAGGGCGATGCTGCTGCAATGCCAGCTGATGGCCATCGTAAAGAAACAATTAGTAAGATATTATCAAGGAATAGCGATATGGACAGAGTAATCGAAAAGACAAAGACTGAGCGGCTGATGAAGTATTGGCCGTATGCAGTTGTTGGGTGTTTGGTGTTGGGTGTTGGCATGTGGCTGGTGTTTGGCAATCATGCTTCTACACTGAAAGTCAACCGAGACGAGTTGACCGTCAGCGAAGTGCGGCAGGCAGAGTTTAAGGACTATGTGCGCACCAACGGACAGGTGCTTCCCATTCAGGTGGTGCAAATCTCGCCCGAGGAAGGCGGCATCGTGATGGAGAAGGTGGTTGAGGAAGGTACGCACGTGAAAAAAGGTGATGTCATCGTGCGCCTTTCCAACTCCAACCTCGACCTGCAGATTCTGAATGCCGAAGCCGAACTGGCCGAGAAGCAGAACCTGTTGCGTAACACCCAGGTAGCCATGCAGCAAGACCGCCTGAACAACCAGACGGAACAGGCTCAGCTGGATATGGACACGCAGCGCAAGCGGCGCACCTTTGAGCAGAACAAACGGCTGTATCAGGAGAAACTGATTAGCCGCGAAGACTACATCAAGTCGCAGGAGGACTATCAGCTCTCGGCCAAGAAGCGCTCGCTGGTGTCGAAACGACTGAAGCAAGACTCGCTGTATCGCAACGTGCAGATGGACCAGATGGAGGATAACCTGCAGAACATGCGTCGCAACGTGGTGCTCGTGCGGCAGCGAAAAGGCAAACTGGAGGTGCGCTCGGCCATCGATGGCGAACTGGGTCTGCTCGACGTCGAATTAGGTCAGAGCATCCAGCCGGGTCAGAAGATTGGTCAGCTGAACGATCTTTCTGACTATAAGGTGCAGGCCCAGATAGATGAACACTACATCGACCGCGTGCGCCAAGGGCTCACCGCTACCTTTACCCGTGGCGACAAGCAATATCAGCTACAGGTGCGCAAGGTCTATCCCGAGGTACGCGAGGGCAAGTTCCGCTGCGATTTCGTCTTCCGCGGCGCGCGCCCCGAGAACATCCGCACAGGCCAGACCTACTACATCGACCTCGAGCTGGGCCATCCCGAGCAGGCCGTGCTCATCCCACGCGGTACTTTCTTCCAGACCACGGGTGGCCAGTGGATTTTCGTGCTCGACAAAAGTGGCTCGAAAGCCTATCGCCGCAACATCCGCATAGGCCGTCAGAACCCTCAGCACTACGAGGTGCTCGAAGGCCTGGAGCCTGGTGAGCGCGTCATCACCAGCGGCTACGAGGCCTTCAAAGATAATGAAGTATTGGTTATCCAATAGGAAACCATCGGGCGGAATCTATCTGCGTATGGATAGATTTCGCCCGAATTGCTTGTTAATTTCAAACAATTATTGTATCTTTGCATCGAAAACGTATAAACGCGAGAATGAATGGAGATCAAACTGAACGATTACCACAAGAAGGTGAATGCCGAAATGAGGGCAAGTGTAGCATATTGGATGCAGCATCCGCTTTCGCGCGAGGAGTGCTTGAGGCAATTGAAGAACTTGCGGGAACAACGGCTTGCAAGTCTGTCCAACTGGTAAGACTGCGTCAATGGGCACAAGAACAAGGCTGCTGGTTTGAAGACCGTAGCCATTTCGGCGATTTCTTTGACCGTGGGTCAGAGAATGAGACGTATTTATCAGCCGATAGAACGACCATCATCAAGTTGAATGATTTTCGTTACTCAGATGACAACCTGACACCGTTCTTTGAGCGTATCAAAGCCCACAATAAATACTTTGATGGTTGTCCCTATAATATGCTAGGCTTTGCAGAGAATCGTGATGGGAAAGTTTGTGCCGTATTGGAACAGCCTTTTATTGCTAATGCCCGTCTGGCCACGAAAGAGGAGATTCACGACGAGTTCCTCCGTTTAGGTTTCCATCCCGAGGACAACGGCGAATACTACACCAACGGACAGCACGACATCTTCGACGCTGTTGCCGGCAATGTATTGGTAGGCGGCGACGGCAACTATTATTTCATCGATACTGTCATCTATCCTTCCGATACCGGCGGCTACGACCTGTACCGCAGCCTCTCGCCCCGATTCTCTGGCGAGGGTGTCTAAAAATCATACGCTCTACTGTCTAATTTTTAGACAATCCGCTTCCGCCAAGGCCTCGGGCCTTGGCGGATTCGCGTTTTAGGCGTAACTTTGCATCAGAAAAAATCATAAAACGTATGAAGACTATCATCAGAAACTTCACATCCATGTTCCGTAAGTTTGTAACGGCAAACCTACTGAACCTGCTGGGGCTGAGCCTGGCTTTCGCCTCGTTCTTTGTCATCATGACGCAGGTCTATTACGACCTGGGCTACAACAAGAGTTTTACGGAGCACGAAAAGCTGTTCCGTCTGACCTTGAAGTTAGGGCCAGGCATGGAGGACTATGGCGTGACGTTGCCCCGTCCGCTGGTGGAGCAGATGGCGGCAGCGTCGCCGCATATCAAGGGCTATGGCATCGAAGAGGGCTGGACAAGAATCGACCAGTTCTTGGTGGACGATCAGGAGTATTCGCTCAATCTGGTGTATGGCATTCACGACTTTATGAGCGTTTTCAAGCCAACCGTCATCTGCGGTGACTTGAAGGGCTTGAACCAGTTGCCCAATATCGTGCTGCCGCGTTCGGAAGCGATGCGCATCTTTGGCACTGCCAATGCGGTGGGCAAGACCTTGAAATACAAATGGGTGGAGGATTGGATCTTCAATGTGTGTGCCGTGATAGAAGACTATCCAGAAAACAACTTCCTGCACGGCATCAGCTTTAGGGGGCTCAATGACAATGAAGGCAACTATCAGAACTGGAACTATCAGGCTTATATCCGTGTGGACGATACAGCCAACCTGCCGAACGTTATTACCGCCATGCGCCAGAAAGCCATCGAGCTGTTCAAAGATGATTTCAACATGAAGACTCAGCAAGAGGAGGAAGCCCTGCAAGTGGTATTGACGCCGATAGCCGATACCCATTTCGCGAAAGATCTTAGCAAGGATTCGCCCAGCAGGGGTTCCGTCTATCTGCTCATCTGCTTCTCGCTGCTGATCGTCGTGATAGCCGCCGTCAACTTCATGAACTTCACCCTGGCCGAGACACCGCTGCGCATCCGCAGCATCAACACGCAGAAAGTGTTGGGCGCATCGACGGCCAGTCTGCGCGGCAGTCTGCTGGCCGAGGCTGTCATCATCAGTCTGCTGGCATTCGCGGGGGCAATGGCGATGGTGTATGTGGCTCACGACTTAGGCTTGCAGGAGTTAGTGCAGGGCTGCATCCTGTTGCAGGATAACCTTTGGCTGGCAGGCATCACCCTGCTCATCAGTATCGTGGTGGGATTGTTGGCGGGGGCCTATCCGTCGTACTACGTCACGTCCTTCCCACCGGCCTTGGTGCTGAAAGGCTCGTTCGGTCTGTCGCCCAAGGGTCGCGTTCTGCGCACCTCGCTGATTTGTCTGCAGTTCGTCGTGTCGTTCATGCTGGTCATAATCATGCCGACGCCATCGATGCCGACCTGCGCAAGATTCCCGGCATTGAGGGGGCCTGCCTGGCGCAGAGTGTCTTGGGCAGCAGCGATCGCTATCAGACGTGGGGCAGGGGCGAGGGCGACAAGCACATGACGTTTACCTGTGTCTTCGTTGACTGGCGATTCCTCAGCGTGATGGGCATCGACATCGTGGAGGGCCGCAACTTCCGCCAGACCGATGGCGACGTGTATATCTTCAGTGAGTCGGCCAAGAAGAAATACCCCTGGCTCGCCGTCGACAAGCCCATCAACGACGAAGACATGCCCGTCGTCGGCTTCTGCGAGGACATCAAGTATTCCACCCTGCGCGTAGACGACAGCCAGCAGCCCATCGCCTTCGTGGTGCCCAGCCGTGACGGTTACTTTAAGGGAGATTTCTGGCGCAACCACCTCTTAGTGCGTGTGGCGAAGGGCATGGACAAGCGCGAGGCCAAGAGACGAGTGCTGGAGACGGTGCTGAAATACGAGCACGAGAACAAGCCCGACATCAGCGACCTGCGCTACGTGGACGATGAACTGGAGAAATCGTACCATCAGGAAAGGCTCTTCACCGAGCAGATTCTGCTGTTCTCGCTGCTGGCCATCCTCATCAGCATTATCGGTGTGTTTGGCCTGACAATGTTCGAGAGCGAGTACCGCCGCAAGGAGATTGGCATCCGCAAGGTGTTCGGCAGCTCAACGAAGGAGATCCTGATGATGTTCTGGAAGCGATACCTCTACATCCTGCTGGGCTGCTTCGTGGTGGCGGCTCCCATCGGCTACCTGCTGGGCCGTCACTGGCTCGAAGGCTTCGCCGTCCGCACCGCCATCTCGCCCTTGCTGTTCGTAGTGTCCTTCCTGCTCGTCACGCTGATCACCATGCTGACCGTGACTTATCAAAGTTGGAAGAACGCCAACGAGAATCCCATCAACAGTATCAAAACAGAATAAAGAAAACGCTATGAAGAGTAATTACAGAGGGCAAGGAACCCTCATTAAAGTCATTTCACTGGCCGTCGGCCTGACCGTCGGGCTGGTGTTGATAGCCAAGGTGCAGCTGGAGATGAACTACGACCGCTGCATCGTGGACAAGGAACACGTGTATGAACTGCAGGAGACTTTCCAGCGCAAGGGCGAAGCTAGGCAGCAGTATGGCGCCACGTCGGGAGGTATTGCGCCCGTGCTGGCTCGTGAAATACCTGAGATACAAAGTGCCACGCGCTACACAGGACAGTTCAGCGAGGAGAAACTGACGTTTGAGGACGGAAGCCGCCACTACTTCGAAAAAGCGGTGTTTGCCGACTCCTGTTTCTTCGACATCTTCGCCACAACGGTGCTGGTGGGCGATGCCAAGCAGATTCTCTCCACGGCCGGACAGTGCATGATTAGCCGGCGCCTGAGTGAGAAGATAGGCGGAGAAGTGGTAGGAAAGACTTTCTGTTTTGCTTCTGCCCCGCAGAAGCCGATGACCATCAGCGGCGTGTTTGACGATTATCCTGAGAACTCCGCCTACAACAGTTTCGACATTCTGATGTCAATGCCCTCCGTTGGCACCTACGCATGGGACGGCACGGAAAACCTGATAGGCAACGACCGCTACCATTCGTATGTGCGCCTTAGGCACGACACCGATATGGATAAGGTAAGAAAGGAAATCAAAGAACTGCTGCAGCGCATACTCCCCTGGGAAGACCTGAAGGAGGGCGGCTATACCGATGCCGGCATCGAACTGGTGAGCGTGACAGGGCAGCGGATGAAGGACACGACCGTGCGCACCACCTGCATCATTCTCTCGGTGGTGGCAGGGGTGATGCTCTTTACGGCTGTGATGAACTATATCCTTGTGGTCTTCAGTACGATGGTGGGCCGGGCGCGACAAGTAGCCCTGCGCAAGGTGCTGGGTGCGCCGCATCGGGAGTTCTATCTGACGGCGCTGAAGGAGTCTGCCGTTCATCTGCTGACGGCACTGGCCGTCATGGCCCTGCTGCTCTGGGCAGGACAGGACTGGGTGCGCGACCTCTTAGGCGTCAGCGTCGGCACACTCTTCTCGGCGCAGACTTTCGCCGTGCTCACTACCGTATGCCTCGTCGTGCTACTGTGCTGCGGCATTCTGCCGGGTATCATCTATTCGCACATCCCACTCACCTACGCCTATCGGCTCTACAGCGAAAGTAAGCGCGCGTGGAAGTTGTCACTGCTGGCCTTTCAGTTCGTATTGAGCACGATGCTGCTCTGCGTGCTATCTACCATCTATCGGCAATACAACTATATGCTGCAGGCAGACATGGGCTATCAGTATAACCGCGTGGCCTACGTCAACGTCAGTGCCTTACACGGCGACTCCATCTATTCGCTGGCCCGTGAGATAGAGAATCAGCCCTGCGTCGAGAAAGCGGCAGCCGCCTATTCGCTCTTTTGCGAGAGGCAGAGCGGCGACAATGTGCTGGTGCCAGGCAATCCACAGGAACTGTTTAATAGCGTCAATCTGTTCTTTGCCGAGGGTGGACTGGTGGAAACAATGGGACTTAAGATTGTTCGCGGCCGCGACTTCAAACGCCTGAATCATAAAGGCTGGACGCAGGAGATGCTGGTGGACGAGAAGTTTGCAAAAAAAATGAAAGAAGTGGCTGGCATCGATGACGTCGTTGGTAAGCAGTTCATCAACTCTTCTGTTGGCGACGAGTATCCTTTGACTGTTGTCGGCATCGTAAAGAACTTTAAGTTGGGTTCGCTGGTATCTGGCGAGGAACGCCCCATGATGGTTGCCAACGGCAATGTCTTTACGCATTATATCATGATAAAGCTTCAAAGCATCACGCCAGATAACCTGCAGGCCGTGCAGCAAGTATGCGACCGCCTCTATCCTGACGCCGAACTGAATGTGAAACTTTATTCCGACGAACTGGCCGACAGTTACCAAGAGACGAAGCACACCCGCGACCTCATCATGATAGGTTGCCTGGCATCGCTGCTCATCACGCTCATCGGGCTGATAGGCTATGTGCGCGACGAGGTGCAGCGCCGTTCGCGCGAACTGGCCATCCGCAAGGTGATGGGGGCGACCGTCAGCGAACTGCAGGGTCTGTTCCTGCGGAGCATCGCGCTGATAGCCATTCCGTCCATCATCGTTGGCATCGCTTTGGGCTGGTATTTCAGCCGCATGCTGATGGAGCAGTTTGCCGAGAAAGTGCAGTTCTCATGGCTCGTCTTCGCCGCCTGTGCACTGTTCGAGCTGCTCGTCATTGCCGCCATCGTGCTGCTGCAGACCTATCGTGTGGCGACCAGTAATCCCGTGAATTATCTCAAGACAGAATAACATGCATCATTCGCATCGAGCTCAGTTCCTGTGTTTTCATGTACGCATCATGTTTTTACCTGCTTCATCATTAACTGTTGGAACAACGGGAGTTGCTTGTATGGCCAGACTATGACGGCGGTTAACAAGGTTAAAACCAATGTAGACTGTCAATATTCAGGGCTGGCTCGTTGCGATTCAATAAAAAACGTATAACATTAAAAACCATATATTATGATCAAGTTAGAAAACATTCAGAAGGTGTTCCGCACGGAAGAGGTGGAGACCGTTGCACTGGGCGGTGTATCGCTCGAAGTGAACAAAGGTGAGTTCGTGGCCATCATGGGGCCGTCGGGTTGTGGCAAGTCCACCTTATTAAATATATTGGGCCTGCTCGACAACCCCACCAGCGGCCGGTACTGGCTCGACGGACAGGAGGTTGGCACGCTGAAGGAAAGCCAGCGCACGGCAGTGCGCAAGGGGCAGATAGGCTTCGTGTTCCAAAGTTTCAACCTGATTGACGAACTCAACGTAGAGGAAAACGTGGAACTGCCGCTGACCTACCTCGGCGTGCCGAAGAAGGAACGCCGCCAGCGCGTGGAAGAAGTGTTGCGCCGCATGGCCATCTCGCATCGTGCCCACCACTTCCCCCAGCAGCTCAGCGGCGGTCAGCAGCAGCGCGTAGCCATCGCCCGTGCTGTGGTGATGAACCCGAAACTGATTCTTGCCGACGAGCCCACGGGTAACCTCGACTCAAAGAACGGCTTGGAAGTGATGCAACTGCTCACGCAACTGAACCAGGAGGGCACCACCGTCTTGATGGTTACTCACTCAGAGCGCGATGCCGGCTACGCCCAGCGCATTGTGAATCTGCTCGATGGTCAGGTGGTGCCGGAAGTAAAGTTGTAAAAGCATGATCTCTCAGGAAATGGCGCTCCAGTTGATGTTGGTCTTGCGGAGTTCTGCAAGCCGTTGCCAGAGGAGTTGGTTCTCGGTTTTCTGGCAGGTGGGGTCGTCGTCGATGATGCGCTGGGCTTCGTCGCGGGCCAGCTGTACGAGCTGTCCGTCGCGGGCAATGTCGGCAATCTTCAGGTCGAAGGCCATGCCGCTCTGCTGCGTCCCCTCCAAATCGCCAGGGCCACGGAGCTTCAGGTCGGCTTCGGCAATGAGGAAACCGTCGTTGGTGTCGCACATGATATCGATGCGCTTGCGGGTATCTTCGGCCAGTTGGGGCTTGGTGACGAGGATGCAATAGCTCTGATCGGCACCGCGGCCAACGCGACCGCGCAACTGATGGAGCTGGGAAAGACCGAAACGCTGGGCATCGAGGATGACCATGACGGAGGCATTGGGCACGTTGACGCCCACCTCGATGACTGTGGTGGCTACAAGAATCTGCGTTTCACCACTCACAAACCGCTGCATTTCCGTTTCCTTGTCGGCAGGTTTCATCTTACCATGCACCTTGCTGAGCCGGAATTCGGGAAACACCTGACACATGGTCTCGAAGCCTTCTTCCAGATTGCGGAGGTCCATCTTCTCGCTTTCCTGAATCAGCGGATAGACGATATAGACCTGACGGCCCTGCCGGATTTGCTGGCGGATGCCCTGATAGAGCGAGGTCATCTCAGAGTCGTATTTATGAACGGTGTAAATGGGCTTGCGGCCGGGTGGCAGTTCGTCGATGACGCTCACATCGAGATCGCCGTAGATGGTCATGGCCAGAGTGCGGGGAATGGGAGTGGCGGTCATCACGAGGACGTGGGGAGGATTGACTCCCTTGTTCCATAGCTTCGCGCGCTGGGCTACGCCGAAGCGATGCTGCTCGTCGATGACTACAAATCCGAGCCGGAGAAACTGTACGGGGTCTTCGATGACGGCATGAGTGCCCACGAGAATCTGGACGGAACCGTCGGCAATGCCCTGAAGGACGGCTTCGCGCCGTTTGCCTTTTACGATGCCGGTGAGCAGTTCCACGCGGATATTCATGTCACCCAGAAACTGGCGGATGGTCTGAAGATGCTGTTCGGCCAGGATTTCCGTGGGTGCCATGATACAGGCCTGATAGCCGTTGTCTAAGGCGATGAGCATCGACATGAGGGCAACGAGTGTCTTTCCGGAGCCCACATCGCCCTGCAAAAGCCGGTTCATCTGGCGTCCGCTGCCCATGTCTTGGCGTATTTCGCGGATGACGCGCTTCTGCGCTCCCGTCAGGGGGAAGGGCAGGTGATTGTTGTAGAAATCGTTGAAGATGGCTCCCACGTGCTGGAACACGTAGCCGCGATACTTGCGCCGCTGGTCTTGGGCATATCGGAGGATGTTGAGCTGTACATAGAACAGCTCCTCAAACTTCAGGCGCTCCGTGGCATGGGAGAGTTCGTCGGCTGACTTCGGATAATGGATATGGCGGAAAGCCGAGTCGCGGCTCACGAAATGCAGGCGGTTGACGATGAAGGGCGGGAGTGTCTCGGGCAGCGGCTCACGGATTTGCTGGAGTAGCGTCTTCGTGAGTTTCTCGATGGAGCGCGAGGTGAGTCCGGCCTTCTTCATCTTCTCCGTCGTGATATAATAGGGCTGCATGCCCATCTCGGAGAGTTGCAGGCTGTCGGCCTTGTCCATTTCGGGATGGGCAAACTGGTAGCGCCCGCCATAGATGGTGGGTTTGCCGAAGATGATGTATTCGGTATTGACCTGATAGAAATTCTTTGGCTTTTTGGGTAGGAACCACACGAGGTCGCAAATGCCGGCTCCGTCGGTGAAATGTCCGACGATACGAACTTTGCGCGGCCCCATGGGATATTCCTCAAAACTCAAGATGCGGCCTTTCACCTGAACGAAAGCCTCGGTGGAGAGTTCGTTGACGGCGTAAAGCTTGGAGCGGTCCACATGCTTATAGGGGAAGTATTGCAGCAGGTCACCATAGGTCTCGATGCCCAGTTCCCGCTGCAACAGATCCTTCCGCTTGGGACCTACGCCCGGCAGATACTTGATGTCTTGAGAAAGGATGTTATACATGAGTGAGTGTAGAGTGTAGAGTTGAGAGTGTAGAGTTATGATTACTCTGTGCCTGAGACATCTTGGGTGGCGGCGTGGAGTATTATGGACTCCGCCACAATGAGATCGAAGGGTGTGGTGATCTTGATGTTCTCGCGGTTGCCTTCTACGAGGGTGATACCGACCCCCTCCAAAGCCATTCCCGAGCAAGCTCGCCTACCCGTAGCCTTTCCCCGAGGGGAGGCTTCCTGCTCTCCCCCTCGGGGGAGTTGGTGGGGGGTCTCCCAATAGGCTTCCACTACGGAGGCATCATCGGTGAATCCGTCGTTGAAAGGCTGGCGGTAGGCTGCTTTATGGAGTTGGATGTCGAAGGCTTGTGGGGTTTGTACCAAGCGGTATTCGGAGCGAGGGACGGTAATGGAACCCACCCTATGTCCCTCCCGAAGGGAGGGATTTTGACTTGTGGATGTGGTGGTCGTCCCGGGAGTAGTTGCATCAAACTCCCCTCCCTTCGGGAGGGGTTGGGGGTGGGTTTTCCTTAACGTCTCCACTACTGGAACTACGGGAACGGCAGTTCCTGTCTGACGGGCGGTTTCGAAACAGCGGGCGATGACTTCCACCGAAGGGAAGGGACGCACGCCGTCGTGAACGGCCACCACGCCTTGGGCATCGTCGGGTATCAGCGCGAGGGCATTCTTGATACTGAAAAAGCGCTCACTGCCGCCGTCGGCTATCTGGTAGTCTTCGGCGAAATGATGCTTCTGGCAGAGCTGGTGCCAATAGTCCTGCTGATCCTTTGGTAATACGAGGATGATTTTGAGTTGAGAGTTGAGAGTTGAGAGTTGAGAGTTATGATTACTCCTTGCCCAGGAGTCGTATTCCCGGAAACGCTTGATGGTGCGCATCAGGATGGGCAGACCACCCACCTCAATGAACTGCTTGGGAACATCCGCCCCCATGCGCAGGCCTTTGCCTCCGCCTAAAATAATTGCATAATCCACGATCTTTACTCCTCGTAGTCACCCATCATCAGATGTACATAGCGCATGCCGGTTGCCACTTCGGTGGCTTTCTCCTCGGTGGTGAGCAGAGCCAGGATGGAATAGGCGTAGGGGAACGCAGCGGCGGGACCTTCACCTGTGATGATGTTGCCATCGATAGTGAAGAGGGATGCCGTGTAGGTGGCTCCATCCAGATACTGTTCGAAACCGGGATAACAGGTGGCGCGCTTGCCTTTCAGGATGCCCAGCTTGCCCAGCACGAACGGGGCGGCACAGATGGCACTCACCATCTTGCCTGATTCGGCCTGTTTCACCAAGGCGGCCTTCAGTCCTTCGTGGGCATCGAGATTGGATGCGCCAGGCATTCCTCCGGGCAACATCAGCAGGTCGGCATCACTCAGGTCGGCATCCTCGAAGAGCATGTCCGCCTTGATGGTTACGCCGTGCGCAGACTCTACCTCCAACCGGCCCATGATACTCACGGTCTTGATGTCAACACCGCCTCTTCTTAACACGTCAACGGGAATCAGCGCCTCGATGTCTTCGAAGCCGTCAGCCATGAATTGATATACCTTTGCTTTCATACGTTTTGATGGTTTTAGTGTTTTTTCTGAGGGCAAAGATAAGATATAATTTTGAAATATGCAAATCAGTCCTGTGGCATTTCATAAAAATCAGAAAATTCTTCATTCTTCATTCTTCATTCTTCATTTATTTCTATATCTTTGCAGCCAAAAGCATATATAATTAAGGTATTATGGCACAACGCAAACTCCGCTTTGCCCTTTTTGGCAATGTCTATCAGGCCAAGAAGTCGGTTTCGATACAGAAGATTCTGTCGTTTCTCTCTGAGAACAAAGCAGACATATACATCGAGAAAGAGTTCTATGAGTTCCTCACCGAAGGACAGCATCTGGAGGTGAAGGCCACCCGGGTGTTTGAAGGACATGACTTCGAGGCAGACTTCGTCATCTCCATGGGCGGTGACGGAACGCTTCTGAAAGCCGCCCATTACGTGGGATCCAAGAATATTCCCATCATGGGTGTCAACATGGGACGTCTCGGCTTCCTGGCAGATGTGGGACCCAGCAATATAGAACGGTCGCTAAAGATGCTGCTTGCCGGTGACTACAAATTGGAAGAGCATGCCGTGATACAGGTGGAGGCCGATGGAATGACATTCGACACCTGTCCTTGTGCGCTGAACGATATTGCCGTGCTGAAGCGCGACAATGCATCGATGATCAGTATCCGTACGAATGTGAACGGCGAATATCTGGTGACCTATCAGGCCGACGGTCTGATAGTCAGCACGCCGACGGGCAGCACAGCCTATTCGCTCTCGAATGGCGGTCCGATTGCCGTGCCTGAGTCGGATATCTTGTGCCTGACACCGGTGGCTCCCCATTCACTGAACATCCGCCCCATCGTAATCCGCGATGATGCGGAGATAACCTTGACGGTGGAGAGCCGTTCACATAATTTCCTGATAGCCATCGACGGCCGTTCGGAGAAATGCGAGGAAGGCACGCGCCTGACCATCCGCAAGGCTCCTTACAGCATTAAGATCGTGAAGCGCAACGGCCAGACCTATTTCTCCACGCTCCGTGAGAAGATGGCCTGGGGACTGGATAACAGATAGAGAGAATGAACCTGAAGGAGATATTTAAGCCGAAAGACAGCCGCTACGGTGCCAAGGTCATTATGAAATGGCTTTGGAGGGCATGGCGCGGCAATCGGTTGCAGGCCATCATCAATGCTTCGCTGGGATTGCTGAGCGTAGTCGTAAGCCTGTCTCAAGTGTGGGCGGTGAAGCATGCCATCGACGTGGCTTCGCATGCGGTGGAGGGCAGCCTCTACTGGGCGGTGGCTTTGATGGGCGGACTGATACTCTGCGACTTCGCCATCAACATCAGTGCCGTGTGGGTGCGCAACATTCTGGGCATCAAGGCGCAGAACCGCATGCAGCAGAAGATGCTCGACCGCATCCTGCGCTCCGAGTGGCAGGGCCGCGAACGGCTGCACAGCGGCGACGTGATCAATCGTCTGGAAAAGGATGTGGGCAACGTGGTGGTGTTCCTCACGGAGACCATTCCTAGCACGGTGTCCACGCTTGCGCTTTTCCTCGGTGCTTTCTTCTACCTGTTCTCTATGGACAAGCTGCTCTCGGTGGTCATCATCGTGATGCTGCCTATCTTCATCCTGTTCAGCAAACTCTATATCAACCGCATGCGTTTCCTTACGCGCGAGGTGCGCGACAGTGACTCCAAGGTGCAGTCGGTATTGCAGGAAACCGTGCAGAACCGGATGATTATCAAGACACTTGAGAGTGATTCGATGATGGTCGATAAGCTGGAGAATACACAGAGCGAACTGCGGCAGAAAGTGGTGAAGCGCACGGCCTTCTCCGTGTTCTCGAACCTTATTCTGAACTTCGGCTTTGCCCTGGGCTATCTGATTGCTTTCCTTTGGAGTGCCATGCGCATGTCGGCAGGCACATTAACCTTCGGCGGCATGACGGCTTTCCTCCAGCTGGTGAACAAAATCCAGGGCCCTGCCCGCTCGCTCACCCGACTGGTGCCCCAGTTCGTGAGCGTGTTCACGGCAGCCGAGCGACTCATGGAACTCGAAGAGAACCCGCTCGAAGAGCAGGGCGATCCGCTATTGATGGAGGCTCCCTGCGGCATCCGTTTTAATGATGTCTCTTTCGCTTATGAGAAAGAAGAAGGCCAGGTCATCAATCATCTTTCGTTCGATTTCAAACCCGGGTCCTGCACAGCCATCCTCGGTGAGACAGGTGCCGGTAAGACTACGCTGGTGCGTATGATTCTGGCGCTCATCCGTCCACAAGGAGGTGAGGTCGCCATATACAATGGAAAAGACAGCGCTACGCTGTCGCCGCGTCATCGCTGCAATCTGGTGTATGTACCACAAGGCAATACGCTGCTGAGCGGAACCATCCGCGAGAATCTCAGACTCGGACGTGTGACGGCAACCGATGAGGAAATGGGAAACGCCCTACAGCTGGCCTGTGCCGACTTCGTGAAAGATTTGCCGCAAGGACTCGACAATCCATGCTCGGAATCGGGTGGAGGACTTTCCGAAGGGCAGGCGCAACGCATAGCCATTGCCCGTGCGCTGCTGCGCGAAGGCAGCGTGATGCTCTTCGATGAGGCCACCAGCGCATTAGACCCGGAAACGGAGCGACGTCTCCTGCAAAACATCCTTGCCAATCACGACAAGACCATCATATTCATTACCCACCGTCCCGCCGTGGTCGATTATTGCGATCAGGTCTTGCACGTAGAAAAGATTTAGACAACAAAGTAAATTAGTTTGTAACGCTTCTGATGGGTAGATGCAGGTCGTCTAAAGCCTGCGTGCCCTACAAACTAATTTACTTTGTTCCGCTTCCAAACTTTGGAAGGATTGTTTCCAATGGCTGCGTGAAGTACAAAGTAAATTAGTTTGTCCCCTGTCTATTCATAAACGGGGAGTTGGCTATTAAATGAATGAGGGTATGCCGAAAATGACATACCCTCATGGTTTATACCAGGAAATCTGTATGCGGCGTTTCCGCAGGACGCTCTACAAGCCGGATCAGAATGTCGTCACGCTCGCCATTGGCTATAATGACACGGATACCAGCCTGCTGGATGCGACTGGCTGTGGTGTATTTCGAATGCATGCCACCACGTCCGAAGGCGCTCTTCTCAGGCTGTATGTATTGAGAGAGGTCGGTACCCGGTGCTACCCGAGTGATCAGTTCCGAATCCGGTTCGTCGGGATTGCCCGTATAGATACCGTCGATATTGCTCAACAGGATGAGTGTATCGGCCTGCATCATGCGGGCGATAAGTCCGGAAAGTTCGTCGTTATCCGTAAACATCAGCTCAGTCACGCTCACCGTGTCGTTCTCATTCACAATGGGAATCACGTCATTTTCGAGCATCACGGTCATACAGGCTTTCTGGTTTTCGTACTGCTCGCCGGGCTCAAAGTTCTCTTTCATCGTGAGCACCTGTCCCACATGCATGCCGTATTCACGGAAGAGATCGTAATAAAGGCCGATAAGCTTGGCCTGCCCGAGGGCAGAGAACAACTGGCGCTGTTCCACGGAGTCGAGATCATGATCCACTTTCAGTTCACCACGGCCACTGGCCATGGCACCCGAAGAAACCAATATCACTTCAATCCCACTTTTCCTTAAAGCGGCAATCTGGTCAACCAACGCCGAAACGCGCGTCATATCGAGCTTGCCGTCCTTACGGGTCAGCACGTTGGAGCCTACCTTTACTACGATTCTTTTCATCCTTCTATTTTTTATTGTCTTTGTTGCGGATTTCCACTCGGCGTATTTTTCCGCTGATGGTCTTGGGCAGTTCGTCCACAAACTCCACGATGCGGGGGTACTTGTAAGGAGCCGTCTCGCGCTTCACGTGGTTCTGGAGCTCTTTCACCAGTTCGTCGCCAGCCTTGTCTTTCCACTCCTTGCCCAGCACCACCGTGGCTTTCACCACCATGCCGCGGATGTCATCGGGCACACCCGTGATGGCACACTCCACTACAGCGGGATGCGTCATCAGCGCACTCTCCACCTCAAACGGGCCAATACGGTATCCACTCGACTTGATCACATCGTCTATTCGGCCTTCAAACCAGTAGTAGCCGTCTTCATCGCGCCAAGCCATATCACCCGTATGATAGACGCCATTGTTCCAGGCCTTCTCCGTCAGTTCTTCGTCGCGGTAGTAGCCCTTGAACAGTCCCACGGGTTTCTTGTCATGATCGGCATAGACCACAATCTCACCTTTCTCACCATCCTCGCAGAGCGTGCCGTCAGCCTTTACCAATCCGATATTGTATTGGGCATTAGGCATACCCATCGAACCGGGCTTTGCCTTCATCCAAGGCATCGTGCCAAGCGTCATCGTGGTCTCTGTCTGTCCGAATCCTTCATAGATGGTCAGGCCTGTCAGTTGTTTGAAATGATCGAATACGGCGGGATTCAAAGCTTCGCCGGCGGTACAGCAATACTCCAGCGACGACAAATCATATTTAGAGAAGTCTTCGCGAATCATGAAACGGTAGATAGTGGGAGGCGCACAGAATGACGTCACATGATATTTGGCCATCTGGCGCAACATCGTGTCGGCATTGAACTTCTCGTGATCGAACACGAATACGGTAGCACCTGCAAACCACTGGCCATAGAACTTACCCCAAACAGCCTTGCCCCAGCCAGTGTCGGCCACGGTAAGATGGAGCGAACCTTCGTGCAGATTGTGCCAGAACACACCGGTCGTCAGATGTCCCATGGCATAGAGATAGTCGTGGGCAACCATCTTTGGTTCTCCGCTGGTACCGCTGGTGAAATACATCAGCATCGTATCGTTGTTGTCGTTGATATGTTCTGGGCGCTGGAACTTCGGTGTCTTCCGCCATTCATTCTCCCAATCGTGAAAACCTTCGGGTACAGGATTGCTCTTTCCTTGGGCTGCTTCGTTAACGGCTACCAACGTCTTCACGGTCGAACACTCAGGCATGGCGGCTTGCACCTGCTTGCATACGTATTCATCATCCACGCAGACGATGGCCTTGATATCAGCACGGGTACAGCGATACACGATGTCGTGCTTGGTCAGCATGTGGGTGGCAGGAATCACCACGGCACCCAGTTTGCAAAGAGCCAGCATGCATAGCCACCACTCATAGCGGCGTTTCAGGATGAGCATCACGGGGTCGCCCTTCTGGATGCCCAGCGACTGCAGGTAACTGGCAGCCTGATCGCTTTGTTCTTTCAGTTGCGCGAAGGTGGTGCGAATCTCCGCTCCCTCATCGTTGGTCCAGAGCAGCGCCAGTTTCTCGGGTGCTTCCTTGGCCCACTCGTCCATCACATCGTAGGCAAAATTGAAATGATCGGGAATGATGAACTCCAGATTCTTGTTATAATCCTCCACCGAGGAAAACGTTGTCTGCTTTAAAAATCTTTCTACCATGGTATCTATTACGTTTTTTATTCTACCGTGAAGGCCAGGAATCTGACGGGCTTGTCGCCTCTAGCCAGCATGCCATGAGGTTTCGAAGAGTCGAAGTAGATGCTGTCGCCCTCTTCAAGGATGATGGTCTTGCCGTTGATGTAAAGTTCCATTGTGCCTTCAAGCACCATGTTGAACTCCTGTCCGGGATGGGTGTTCTTATAGACGGTATGTGCGTGGGGCTTGGGCTCCACGGTGACGATGAACACTTCTGCCTTGCGATTGGCAAAGCCACTGGCCAGACTCTGGTATTTGTAGGCTTTGGTACGTTCCACGGAAAGTCCCTGCCCCTTGCGAGTCACGAAGTAGCTGCGCATACGGGGTTCTTCGGCAAACATCAAGGCATCTGCCGAGACACCGTACTTTTTGGCTATCTTCATCAGATTGGAGATTGTGATGTCCACCTCTCCGCTCTCTATCTTCATATACTTCTCCAGCGGAATGCCACATGTCTCAGCCACTTCCTCGGCTGGAATGTCGAGCACATCGCGCAGTCCTTTCAGGCGTTCGCCTATTTGTTTGATTGCTTCTTCCATATTTATTTAAGTTTCAAGTTTTATCAGGTTTCAAGTATCCACCAACACCCATCATCGACGGTCTTCCATCTTGCAATTGGCGTATTTGGCTTTCGGGAATTGGAAGATCGTATCGCTGATATTACCAGCCTTGAAGTTTGCAAAGGTAATCTTGGCCCAAAAGAGGCTGAGGATCTTGATCTTCAGCTCCTTGGGATAGTATGTACCTGGTGCTATCAGCACACGCACTTGCTTCATCTTCGTGTTCTTGGCATCAGGCTTGGCCTTGAGTTCCACCAAGTAGTCGTTGCCAACCTTAGAGATGTGGTAGTTGAATTCATCGGGATAGAACTTGAACTTCTGCAGCAATTGGTCGTCCTTGTTCACTTTCGGGTCGTGAATCTCCACAATGTTCTTGTTCGTCTTCAGTTTGTAGAGCAATTTCCCGTCGTTCCATTGAATTGTGTTCCCATGGATTGACTTGGCCATATCGCCTTTATACCACGCCGAACCCTCTTCGTGATAGACGCCAAGGATACTGATTTTATAGGTGAAAGCCACACCGTCCTTGCCGAAGAAGTGGTTGTATGCCCGTTGGAATATATGCTTTGCCTGTCGAGAATTGGAGTTATCCTGCGCATACGAAGTGACAGGTGACAAATGGCAAGTGACAAGTACAAGAAGCGCCTTCACGACCCACTTGTTCCACATTTCCATACGTATGATATTTCTCATTTTCTCAATATTGCATTCTTTCATTTTCTCAACTACTTCGCCCCTGCTTTAAGACCGCGAATCACAGCCGAAGTGAAGCCTGCATGCTCCATTTCGTTGAGACCTTTAATGGTAACACCGCCAGGTGTGGTCACCATGTCGATGGCAGCCTCAGGATGAAGTCCTGTGGCTTCGAGCAGTTTCACGGCTCCTTCCACGGTCTGCATCACGATTCGCTTGGCATCGTCGGCCTTGAAGCCCAGTTCCACACCGCCTTCAGCGGCAGCACGGATATAGCGCATGGCATAGGCAATTCCGCAGGAAGCCAGCGTCGTGCCGGCGCCCAGATGTTGTTCGTCGGTAATCAGCGTCTCGCCCATCTCGTCGAAAAGGTCGATAATCTTCGCGGTCTCCTCGGTCGTGGCATCAATGGGCACGATAAAGGTCATCGACGACAACTGTGCGATGGCGATATTCGGTATGACCAGGAAGAAAGGAATAGGAGCTCCCATCCATTCCTTGATCTTAGCCGAAGGCACTCCGGCAGCCACCACCACGAGCAGTTGCTTCTCATAATCCATAGAGTCCTTGATACCTTTCAACACAGGCTCCACCAACCAAGGCTTCACGAACACCATCACCACATCGGCACCCATCACGGCGGCCGAATTGTCGGAGGTGACACTCGTTCCCATCTGGGCAAACTGTTGGAGCACCTTCTCTGAAGGATCGCTCACGGTAATGTCCTGAGCCTTCTCTTGCCCGGTGGCTATCAGTCCTTTCACGGTGCTTCCGCCCATGGCGCCCGCACCAATAACTGCTATTTTCATAACTATATTTTTTTTAGTTTATGAGCTTTCTCTATTTCTCAATTTCACAACGCTTTCTTCAGTCTTTCGATAAAGTCATCCACATCATCCTTAGTCAGACAGAGTGGCGGAAGCAGGCGCAGGATGTTCGTGCCGGCACAACCGGTGAAGCAATGCTGCTCGTAAACCAGACGTCCACGCACTTCCTTATGGGGCAAAGCCAAGTCAACACCAATCATCAGTCCGCGTCCGCGCACATCCTGAATAACCGGGTAATCTTTCTGTAATTCCTTCAGCCGCTCCATGAGATACTCGCCCACCAGATGAGCGTTCTCTACGAGACCCTCATTTTCGAAAATATCGAGTACGGCCAGAGCAGCAGCACAGGCCAGATGATTGCCACCGAACGTAGTGCCCAGCTGTCCATAGACGGGTTTGAAGTCAGGAGCGATCAGCACGCCACCCATCGGAAAGCCATTGGCAATACCCTTTGCCACTGTGATGATATCCGGACGGATGCCCAGCCACTGATGGGCGAAGAACTTTCCGCTACGGCCATAGCCGCACTGTATCTCGTCGCAAATCAACACGGTGCCGTATTTCTTGCAGGCAGCAGCCAATCCCTGTGCAAATTCGGCCGTGGCCATCTTGATGCCGCCCACGCCCTGGATACACTCCAGGATGACAGCGCATACATCGCCCTTAGCCAGTTCAGCCTCCCATGCTGGAAGATCATTCATTGGCAAATAAGTGACGTGGCCATTATCATTGATCGGGGCAATAATCTTCGGATTGTTGGTCACCTCTACGGCCAGACTTGTCCTGCCATGGAAAGCCTTCTCTGCTGAGAGCACCCGAGTACGCCCGTTCGTAAACGAAGCCAGCTTCAGCGCATTCTCATTAGCCTCAGCTCCACTGTTGATCAGGAACAGCTGATAGTCATCATAGCCGCTGATTCGGCCCAGCCGCTCTGCAAGCTGCACCTGAAGATCGTTTTTCACCGAATTGGAGTAGAAACCGAGTTTGTTCAGTTGTTCGTTTACCTTCTCTACATAATGGGGATGGGCATGCCCCACGCTGATCACAGCATGTCCGCCATAAAGATCCAGATACTCCTGATCTTTATCGTCCCATACCTTGCAGCCTTTGCCTTTCACGATGTTCACATCGAACAGGGGATATACGTCAAATAGTTTCATCTTACTGTCACTTTCTATAATACGGCTGCAAAATTACTTATTATTTCTGACATTCTGCTACTATTTTATAGAAAATCATAAGTTCTGCACGCGTTTTTTATTCACTTCACTCTTCCACACGAGTACAAAGTAAATTAGTTTGTAGTCGGCCCAATGGTTAGAGCCTTAGTAATAGAGCACTCCGTTGCAATAACTTGTTCCTGCCGTTGAGGCCCCCGTGGATATGGATGGCGTGCTTGAACCGCACACGGTGATGCCGTTGCCGCCGCTCGACGGAGTCTTGAAATAATAGTTGGCAGAGCCTATAGTGGTCTTGTACCAGATATTCTTGTTCCAGGATGACAGGGTGGACTTCTTGGTGCTGACGCTGGCCCCGTTCTCCAGTCCGCCAATGGCGATGACCGTGCCGCCCGTGATGTAGAGTTGTTTACGTTCTTCAGTATTGGCATCTATGGCTCTTTCTGCTCCGGAGGCACCGATGGCATAGACCGTGCCGCCCTTGATATAGAAGTTGCCGTTGGCATCCAGACCATCGTTGTTCTTGGCCCATGCATAGACCGTACCGCCGCTGATGGTGAAATCTTGTGCTGAGTTCATGGCATCGTCGTATGACTCGACGGCAATCTCGCCTCCTGTGATGTCCAGGGTGTTCTTGCTCTCGATTCCTTCGCCGCCGTTGCCTGATGTCTTCACGGTAATTGACCCGCCATTGATGACGATACCACCGGAGTAAGTATAGTTGGAGCTGTTGCCGCCAGGACCGCCGGGGAATCCGCCAGGACCTCCTGCTCCTTCTATTTCAGACTTGGCAGCGGATGAAGTGACTTCGGTCTTTGTTCCGGCCTTGATTCCTTTGGGTGAAGACTTATAATCGCTGTCTATACTTTCAAGGTTGTCTGTATATCCATTCGTGAGGGTTCCGTTTTTATAGACGCAGGCATGGCCTTTCGTCGTTACCGAGATAGTGCCTCCGTTGATGGTCAGGGTATTGTCCACGTTGATGCCCTTGCCGCCGCTGCCGGTACTGGTCAGCGTCAGTGTGCCACCGTCGATTGTCATGTTGCCATCGGCGCTGATGCAACTTGCTGCCTTCGTCTTCAGTTCATCGGAGTCCCATTCGCCGTCGCCGCTGGTGGTTGCAATGATGGTGCCGTCGGTGATGATCACGTCATTGTCGGTCTTGATGGCCTTGGCTGCAGTCGCCGTAACGCTGATGTTGATGGTACCGCTGATCAGCGTGAAGGTTCCGGTGTTTTCCTCATCGGCGGTAATGATGGTTTCTTCGTCGTCATCGTATTCATAGCTCACCTGAATGCCATCGTCGCCCACGCCCGAGATGTTGAGCGTGCCGCTCTCCATCGTGAAATACTGATTACAGTTGAGGCCGTCTTTGGTGGCCGCGAGAATGCTGACCGTGCAGTTCTTCATCTCGCAATACTCGCCTGTCTTGATACCGTGGGCTTTAGAGCCATAAGCATAAATCGTGAGTGAGCCTTTGCCTTTCATCTCCAGGTGGCCTTTGCAATAGAGACAGCCTTTGTCGGTGCTGGCGGCAGCATCTGTGAGGGTGTTCTCCGTGCCTTTCTTCACGCTGAGATCTATGCGTTTACCGTTGTTGATATAGATGGGTGCGCCGGTGGTGTTTGTCAGGTTGAGTCCGTTCAGTTCTACGGTGGCCTTATAGGAACCGGCCATATAGAACTGTCCGTCGCTGGAATTGCCGGAGAGCGTATAGGTTATCTCTTGCGCCAAGTCGTCATGCTGCTTGATGTTCACCTTTGCGGCTTCAACGGAAACCGTCAGGCTGTCGATCAAGTCACCGGCAGCCACGATGCTTGCCGATGTTCCGTCGTAAGCGACTTCCACGCAATGGTCCTTCAGGGCCGTTCCAGTAGGATCTATCGTGATGCTATTGCCATCTACGGTGAAGGTTTTCCCGTTGATAGTCAGCGTGGTGCCGTTATCACCATAGGTCATGTCACCACAGTCCGCAGCGTTGAAGCGGTAAGTGACGCCCGGCATCTTCACGTCAAGCGTCTGGGCTGTTGCGCTGATAGCGAAGAGCGCAACAAATAGGACTGCAGGTATCTTTTTCATTTTACGGTCATTTTAATGGTTTTCTGATTGCCTTTCATCACGTAAATGCCTTTGGGCAATTTGCCTAAAGCTTCGGTTACAGAGTTGTAGGAACCATAAGGGCGTCCTCCCATGTCGTACACCAGAACAGACTCGCCGTCCACTTCCGCATTAATAGATACCAGGCCGGTGGCTGTACTGCTGAAATACATCTTCGAAAGCGATTTCGTGTCGAAGGTCGCGGCATTGCCCGAAGCAGGAGTTACGATAAGGGTCGTTCCGTTGTAAGTCAGCGTCAGGCCATCGCTGACGAATGACGTTGCATTGGAACTGTTGTCCAGGATGACCAGATAGTCATAATCGTCGGCCTTCACCGTGATGGCGGTAAGTGCCAACAGTAGAATCATCAATGTCTTCTTCATAAGTTTCAATTATGTTGTTTAATTCTGTTATGCTGAGACAAAGGTAAAGAGATTCCCTAAAAATACATAATAAATTCAACAAATGGCCCGATTCCTTCAACAAAATGCTAAGAAAAACGGAACGTTTTTGGATAATTCGTAAGAAAAGAGTATCTTTGCACGGATATTTACACATGCAATTATTATGGTATTGGAAGATGTTTTTAAGAAGGTGAAGGCTGCCAGCAAGGAATTGGCGCTAATCAGTGACGACCGGAAGAATGAAATTCTGCTGGCCGTAGCCGACGCCATTATCAAGCGGAAAGGTGAACTGCTGGAAGAAAACAAGAAGGACTTGAGCCGTATGGACAAGAGTAATCCGCTCTATGACCGACTACAGTTGACTGACAAGCGGCTGGAGGGTATTGCTGCCGACATGCGCCATGTGGCAACCTTGGAGAATCCTTTGGGCAAGGTGCAGAAGCACAAAACGCTGGAAAACGGGCTGGCGCTGACGCGTATCTCTGTTCCGTTCGGAGTGATAGGTGTTATTTATGAGGCGCGTCCCAATGTTTCGTTCGATGTGTTCTCGCTGTGTTTTAAAAGCGGCAATGCCTGCGTCTTGAAAGGAGGTAGGGATGCCGATGATTCCAACAGGGCTATCATTGCATTGATCCACGAGGTGCTGGAGCGCGAAGGCGTGAACCCTTCCGTAGTAGAACTGCTGCCTGCCACCCACGAAGCCACGGGCGAGATGCTCAATGCCGTGGGCTATATTGATGTGTGTATCCCTCGTGGCGGAAAGAGACTCATTCAGTTTGTGCGCGACACCGCCAAGGTGCCTGTAATTGAAACCGGTGCGGGTGTGGTGAATACTTATTTCGACGAAGATGGTTCCTTGAAGATAGGTGTCCCCGTCATTCTCAATGCCAAGACGCGACGCGTGTCGGTTTGCAATGCACTTGACTGCCTGATCATCCACGAGAAACGACTGCCCGACCTGCCACAGCTCTGCCAACAGCTGGCTGAAAAAAATGTCGTCTTATATGCCGATGAAAAGGCCTATGAGGCCCTGAATGGTAAATATCCCGAAAACTTGTTGCAGCATGCCACGGCGGAGAGCTTCGGTACAGAGTTTATGGATTATAAGATGGCCGTGAAGACCGTCTCTTCTTTGGATGAGGCTTTGCAGCATATCGACATGTTTGGCAGCGGACATAGTGAAAGCATCATTACTGACAATAAGGATCATGCAAGCCGCTTCCAGAAAGAGGTGGATGCTGCCTGCGTCTATGTGAATGCTCCCACCAGTTTTACTGATGGCGCGCAGTTCGGACTGGGAGCCGAAATCGGTATCTCTACCCAGAAACTGGGCCCCCGCGGCCCGATGGCCCTTGAAGAGATGTGTACTTACAAATGGCTGATTGAAGGCGAAGGACAGATTCGCCCCATTTGACTATAAGATTAATCGTAAAATAGTAAGATATGAGATCATTTATAAACGTTGAGGATATCGGTCCGCTTGACAAAGCATTGGCCGAAGCACAAGAGATTAAGCAAGAGCGTTTCAAATATCAGCATCTGGGAAAGAACAAGACGCTGATGATGATTTTCTTCAATAACAGTCTGCGCACCCGCCTCTCCACACAAAAGGCTGCTATGAACCTAGGTATGAATGTCATTGTGCTTGACGTGAATGCCGGAGCATGGAAGTTGGAAACCGAGCGCGGTGTTATCATGGACGGCGACAAGAGCGAACACTTGCTGGAGGCCATACCCGTGATGGGCTGTTATTGCGACCTTATTGGAGTACGTTCGTTTGCCGGACTTACCGACCGTGAATATGATTATGCTGAGACCATCGTGAACCAGTTTATCAAATATAGCGGGCGTCCTGTATTCGCCATGGAGACGGCAACGGTTCATCCGCTACAGGCTTTTGCCGACTTGATTACTATCGAGGAACATAAGGTCGTAGAACGCCCGAAAGTCGTGCTTACATGGGCTCCTCACTGCCGTGCATTGCCGCAGGCTGTTCCCAACTCCTTTGCCCAGTGGATGAATGCTGCAGAGGATGTTGACCTATGGATAACACAGCCCGAGGGGTATGAATTGGATCCGAAATTCGTAGGTAATGCAAAGGTGACCTACAACCAGCGTGAGGCTTTTGAGGGAGCCGATTTCATCTACGCCAAGAATTGGAGTTGTCCAGGCGTGACCAATCCTGCAGATTATGGTAAAATTATCTCAAAGGATATGTCGTGGACGGTTGATGCGGAGCACATGAGCTGGACCAACAATGGCAAATTCATGCATTGTCTGCCTGTGCGCCGTGGCTTGATTGTGACCGACGATGTGATTGAAAGTCAGAATTCGCTGGTTATCCCAGAGGCTGCCAACCGTGAAATCTCCGCTTCGGTAGTTGTCAAGCGGATGTTGGAGAGTCTTTAAGAGGCTAATACACAAACTGACGGTTAATCATACCGTCATAGGTATTGATGGCGACATTAACGATGTCGCCATCATTTAGTTTGCAAGGCAGCCAGGACACTTTAATGCTTACATACCCTTCCATACTGTAGTATTCGGGAACACCGCCCTGATCATGATAGAGGCGGAGGTAAACATGCTGTTGTCCGCTGTCGCTTGTTACGATGGAATCGCAGAGCAATCCAATTGTATGTGTGATCTCTTTCTCTGTCGAACCGGTAAGCAGGATCAGTCCCAGGTTCAGGTAGCGCCGGTTGCGGCTTTTCCAACTGGAAATAAACTTCACGGGATCCATCTTCACTTCTTTCTTCAAATCTGATGCTTGGTGGATGACTGGAGTAGGGATGTTGGAAATGGACATGGGTTCTGCTTTCTCGCCCACCTTATTATAATATAAGAGGGCGCGATAAGTGGAGTCTGCAGTTGTTGCCCACTTGCGTTCTACGGGAGTGGTCAGTAAAAGTGAATCACCTTCGTCGGTCATCACACTCACCAGCTTGGATTCCCCATTGGTGTGTGCTTCCACAAACTCAGCCGTCATCAGAGAATACTCCCCGTCGCCAGATTCATAGGATTCTTGCGTACAAGACGAATAGGCCAATGACGACAAAGCGATGGCTATGAGTGCAACGCTTTTCAGGCTGATTCTGCTTAGAAATAGGGGCGTATTCATTTTTTACTGTTCAGATAGTTGCGTAACGGATTGGCATACATTGTCAGCATCCGCTCACGGAGGAATGCCTCGTCTTTATTTGGAAGATTAATCTTGGCCAGTTGTCCTGCCAGATAGTCATTGAAGCGTTTGATATCGGCATCCGTGTATTCGGAAGAATGATTCTTGTTTCCTTCAAGTTCGTCCAGGGCAATGAAATTGCAGGGATAAAGGCGGTAATTAGCGTGAATCTCGTGGTCTATCCGCTCGCTGAGCTGACTGAAGAAATCCTTTTTGGGCAAATCTTTAAGTTCATCTATCCAGGTGTTGATGGGGGCGGCACAATGGTAATGCACCCGTCCTTTGTAGCCAAAGATGCCTGTCTTCATGTTGTCGAGATCGTCCTGACGACTCTTTTTGAATCTGACGTCATCCCGCTTCTGTTGGAACTCCTGCGCTTTCAGGTAGTCGCAAGGGTCAAATTCATAGCTAATTGTCAATGGAACAATATTCAAATCCTGTAAATCCCCACCCATGGCAAGCATTTTCAGAACGGAATCTTGTGTGCGGTCGTCGCTGTCTTTGGCGCGTCCTTCACGTTGAGCTATCCAGATATTCTCCTTCTTCTCGTTGACGGCAAAATGGATATACTTACTCATCAATTGGCTGGAGCGCAGCATCTCTTTTGGGGAAAGTCCCCTCCTGACGGTGAAAGCCTTGTTCATCCTTACCAAACGCTTAATCCATGGATATATGAGCAGGTTGTCTCCGATGCCAATCTCCACGGTTGTAGGATAACCGGCATCAACGAGGAAAAGGTCTAGGAAGGCAGAGTCGAGCACGATGTCGCGATGATTGCTCACGAAAGTATAGCGTAAGGATTTGTCGCGGGGCAATTCCGTTTCATCAAAGGTGGCTCCATCTGTCTTGCGTTTGATGATATAGCTTACAATGCGTTTCATAAACCTCTTCTGGAAATCCAGAGGGGTCTTTACGCCTTTGAATGCCAACCGCAGCAATCCATTGCGCAGACCCTTCGGCATCCAAGGGACAAAGCCCTTGAGTACCAAAGCGAACTGGCGGTCATTGATCAGATCCTCGAAAGCCTGTTGCATCTCCTCAGGTTCGTACGGCCTGATCTCGTCAAACTGTTTAATCTCCTCCTTATACATTTTACACAAATTGATTCTCAACGATATCAGTCAGTACATCCTTAATGTCGAGGCCGGCAGCGCGAACCTGTTGTGGAATAAAACTGGTGGCGGTCATTCCTGGTGTAGTATTGATCTCGAGCATCGAAATCTTCTGATCCTTTGAAATGATATAGTCTATGCGGATAATACCGTTGCAATGAAGAATATCATAGATGTAGGAGGTCAGTTTGCGAGCTCGTTCAGCAGTCTCCTCAGGGATTCGGGCTGGTGTGATTTCTTCAACTTGACCATTATACTTGGCATCGTAGTCAAAGAACTCATTCTTGGTGACAACCTCAGTAATAGGGAAAATCACGGACTTTTCTTTAGTCTTATAGCAGCCAACGGTGATTTCTGTTCCTTCGAGGAAACTCTCTACCATCACGTCGTCACTCTCCATCATCGCCTTGCGGATGGCAGGAGCCAGTTGATCCTTGTTCTTTACTTTTGAAACTCCGAAACTGCTTCCGTCAGCAGCAGGTTTCACGAAGCAGGGCATACCAATCTTTTCCTCTATCTCATCATCGCTGACTAGTTCTTCGTAGCCTTTGCGAATCAGCAGACTCTCGGCCACGGAAATGCCAAAACCTCTCAGGTAGTTGTTCAGCACGAACTTATCGAATGTCATGGCTTCCACCAGCACCCCGCTAGTGCTATAAGGCAGATGAATCAATTCGAAATAGCCTTGCATGATACCGTTCTCGCCCGGTGTGCCATGAATGGTAATATAGGCGTAGTCGAACATGACCAGTTTGCCGTTTTCCTGGAAGGAGAAGTCGTTACGGTCGATGGGGGCTGTGGTGCCATCGTGCAGATTGACATGCCAGTCCATGCCTTTCACGTCAACGAGATAAACATTGTAACGCTCCTTGTCGAAGAAGGAGTAGAGTCCTTGGGCGGAGCGCAACGAAACGTCGTGCTCCGAAGAGTCGCCACCGCAAACGATGGCAATGTTTCTTTTCAAATTCTTCATATCTTTTTGTTTTTAACTTTCAAATGTATCACGGGTCGTGCCCTGAATGAAGGTACGCCATTTCTCAATGACGGACTGTAGGTCGGCAGGCCATTCGCTATTAAAGTCCATCTGTTGTTTGGTAACAGGATGGACAAAGCCGAGTGTCTTAGCATGTAAGGCCTGACGAGGACAGAGACTGAAACAGTTCTGTATGAAGGCTTTGTATGAAGCCGAGCGTTCTCCACGCAATATTTGGTCACCGCCATAGCGATCATCACTGAACAGGGGGTGTCCGATATGTTTCATGTGGGCACGGATCTGATGAGTTCGTCCTGTTTCGAGCACACATTTTACCAGTGTAGTGTATCCGAAACGCTCCAATACACGCCAATGCGTAACAGCAGGCTTGCCGATTCCGGAATCAGGAGGGAAAACGCACATCCGCAAACGGTCATGTGGATCTCGGGCTATATTACCTTCGATGCGTCCTTCATCATCTGTGAAATTCGCCCAAACCAAGGCGTTATAGGAACGGTGAGTCTCGTGCTTAAAGAATTGTGCTGCCAAATCGGTTTTTGCCATCGGTGTCTTGGCTGCCACCAGAAGTCCACTGGTGTCTTTGTCAATCCGGTGGACAAGTCCTACTTCAGGGTCGTTGGGATCGTAGGCCGGATTGTTCCGAAGATGCCAGGCTATGGCATTGACAAGCGTACCATGATAATTGCCGCAGCCAGGGTGAACAACCATCCCTGCGGGCTTGTTGATGACCAGCAATTGGTCGTCTTCATAAACCACGTCAAGCGGAATCTCTTCAGGCTCAATTTTATCATCGTAGGGGGCATGGTCAATCATCATGGAAATGATGTCGCCAGGACGAACTTTGTAGTTGCTTTTTACCGGACGGTCGTTTACGAAGAGCATTCCTGCATCGGCTACAGTTTGGATGCGGTTGCGGCTCTGGTGAGGCATATGCTCAACAAGATACTTGTCGACACGCAAAGGCACCTGACCGGCATCCACCTCCATACGCAAACGCTCATAGAGTTCCTGCTCTTCTATCTCATTGATTTCGTTGCTCATCAGTCATTGAGATTTAAACGATTTGTCTTTCAAACTGTCAGGGTCCGGTTACCACCTCGAATTCATCTTTCTCCGGCGTGGCAGGAGTAGTGGGGGAGGGCTTTGCGGGAGTAGTTGACTGTGATGGAGCAGCAGAAGGCTTGCTTTCGGTTTCTTCAGCCGCAGGTTCTTCAACTATCTCCTCAAAGACATCTTCTTCCTCTTCATATACCGGGTCAGCGAAAGCTACTGAGTCAGCAGCGTTTATCATACCGTCTCCAACCTGAAGGGTCAATATGGCCTCAACTGATACACGCTGTCCGTTGGTCACGTTCTTTCCGCGAACCTTGATGCCGTAAACCCAGTCTTTCTCACCGGGCACCATCTGCGGTTCACTCACCTTGAATCCCATGGCAATCAATTTAGCTCGGGCTTCACGATAGGAACTATTGTCAATCACGTCGGGAATGGCAATAGTTGGCGTATTCGAGGCGTTGATTACAAGATAAACGATGCGTCCCGACTTTACAATACTTCCCGCCCTTATTGATTGTTCCAAAATACAATCAGGGGGCAGCGTTTTGACATAGCCTGTATCGCTGATTTCCACCCCTAGTCCAAGGCTTTTCAGTATGTGTTCAGCATCGGCATATGACTTGTGAACAACGTTGGGAACTGTGATTTTTTCACCATGATGTGTATAGACGTCAATGCCATACTTGACTGCAATGCATACAGCAGCCACGAGCAGCATCATCGCCAGTAAGTTGCCCCAGAGATACTTGCTGAGGAACTTTCCGAAGAATTGAGATACCTTCATGCTGCAAAGTTAATGCAATTTTTTGATTTAGCGAAGAACATCATCAAAAAATGTTCTTTAGGTTACGAAAAACAGACTTTATGCTCTATCTCTTGCGGTTTCCTTTCCCATAAATCTTGAAAAAGATGAATCTCTATTTATATATATAATAAGGTGTTTAGTTGCATGTGATGACTTGTCTTGAATAATTTCGATATTTTTATGAAAAAACTTCGAAAAAGTTTTGGTGGTTCGGAAAATTGTTGTACCTTTGCACTCGCTTTTAAGGATAACACCAAATAAGAGCACTTGAGACGAGCAAGCACGCTGACCCAACGAGTTGGGTTTGTGTAGGCGACACTCT
>OMWC01000032.1 GCA_900314655.1 uncultured Prevotellaceae bacterium
AACACCCGAAAAAGAAATAATAACGAAATCAATATCAAAAAAAATGAAAACAGCGAAACTCTGGAGACTTGCCTTTGCGATGCTTGCTGCTTTCTCCCTCGCCTCTTGCAGCAGCGACCCGGAATGGGCTGACCCAGAAGCACACGAGAAGACGGAACAGTTGCAGAAACAGTACGGACCGATCATAGCAGGCACATGGCATATCGAGAAAATTGGTGAAAAGCAGCGGTATTTTGAGCGCCTGACATTCAATGCAGACGGGACGTTGAAAGGAATGCGCAAATGGCAAAGCCGGAAACTTGTTACCATTGAGGGCAAAGAGCAGTACACCGACTGGGTAGATGTGGAAGAGCACGAAGAAAATGCTACATTCACGGGAACTTGGACACTGTTGTGGAGCCGTGATCCGGATGCTTCTTTCAGTGGCAACCGCCTTGTGCTTAACGCAAGTTTCGACGGAGTTTATGACAGGACAACTTTTATGGCCTATAGCCTGAACGCGCTCTTTATCAATGCCGATGAATCGACACTTTGTTTTGGGGGCGGTTATGTTCGCAACGGCGACAACGGCGAGACTATTTACACTCGCGGTGATGCCGAACCGAGTTTCTAATAGAGTTCGCCAAAGAGATATTATGAAACACAAAGACTCAAAGGCACAAAGAATTAGGCTACTCGCGGTGCCATGAAAATATCTTTGTGGCTTTGAGTCTTTGTGTTCAGTTAATATTATACCAAACGTATTTATAACGGTTACTCTAACTCGGCAGATGCTTTGCCGTCTCCGACGAATCCGCCACCGATGCTTGCCAAAAACTGTCGCATAACGAGTGATTAAATAAAGATAAAAAGAGCTTTCCTTTTGCACATTTCGCTACCAATTGCATCAAGTTTCAAAAACTTTTCGTATCTTTGTCACGAGATTATAAAATGATACGCTTATGAGTACACAGATGATGCAGAAGACGATAGCCGAATACTTCAAGACGCAACCCGTCCTGAAGGCATGGCTCTTTGGCTCGTATTCACGTGGCGAGCAGAGACCGTGGAGCGATGTCGACATTCTGGTACAGTACGACCGTCGGCAACCCATAGGACTGATGAAGATTGCCGGAATGAAAGTTGATCTGGAAGACTTGCTCAACTGTGAGGTCGACCTGGTGGAGGACGGTATGCTCCGCCCATGGGCCGTTGACAGTGTAAACAGAGACAGGAGGCTGATTTATGAGAGAACATAGCAGAGACCGTGGCCGTCTGGAGGACATAGTGAAGTATGCACAGAACGTGAGCATCATCGTCAGCGGTATTTCATACGAGGAATTCACGCAAGACATACGCATCTATTACTCCGTGATGAAGAATATAGAGGTAATTGGCGAGGCTGCCAACATGTTGACCCGCCATTTCCGTGAAACCCATGCCGAACTTCCTTGGCGACAGATTGTCAGCATGCGAAATGTGCTGGTTCATGGTTATGCCCAAGTTTCCGATGCAGATCTCTGGCTGACCGCTACTAACGACATACAGCCTCTATGTGAGCAGGTGCAGCGCTATCTCTCCGACACGGACTGGGAAGACTGGCAGAAAGGCGAAGACCCATACTCTGAGATGGATAATGCCGCCTATAAGCAGGCCGTTGATTCTGCCCGTAAGATGAAGGTCAAGGGCTATGCCATTCAGGACATAGCAGAGATAACAGGACTGACGGCAGAGGAAATCGAGACTCTATAGCATTAGGTGTAGAACTAAAGCGAGAGCGGGAAGCTGTGTCCGACGGATATCGGCACGATTTCCAGCTAATTTATATAAGAGCAATTTAGAGTTTCCCAATCAATACTCTAAATCTCCATATAGGGAAAAGGATTCAATAGAATCCAATGCCATCTGATATAGTTTAATGGTTTCATGCCATTTAATATAGGCATCATAGTTCCCATAATTAAGTTGTTTGTTTGCTTCACCCCTGAAAGCAACGATGGTTTCAGACAAAACCTGTCTTGAAACCTTCTCCATCTTTTCATTTTTTGTTTGTAGTTTTCTGATGTAAGCTTTTTGCTCTTTTTGACCTTCGTCATATCCAATTCCATGGGCAATATCAAAGGAAATCAAATTGGTAATAACGATAAGGAGAATGGTCCCAATTATATACTTTTTCTTTTTCATAATATGTACAGTATTTATATAGATTTCAATTTAACTATTATATGCACGCTATTTTCTTGGGGCGTCATAATAATCAACGGAAGAACTATGAGAAGAACAACTTTTCATTTCGCTAAAAGCAAATAAAAGTACGAATGCTCCCACAAGTAGTACTATAGCACAAAAGCCTCCACTCCACAATCCATCTTTTGCATCATTCCCTTTTTGAGACCATGACAAAAAGAACATAACAACAAACACTATTATAACGATAGTAAAAAATACTCCCATAATGTATTCCAATTAAAAAAACTTTTCTTAATTCACCTTCCACTGATTCTACTTAAATCTCCGCCGCAAGCCCCTACTAAATTACCAAAGCAGACAAAAACAAATATTAATGCGGCAATAATCCATAAAATAACAGAACCTGTTCCAACCTTGTCTGATTCTTTCCCTGATGATTTGTAAGCATTATTCTGTGCATTAAGCATTATTGCAGCCACAATACCAGCCAATATCAGCAATACGATAACTGTTGTATTCATATCAATCTTTCGTTAAAACTTTATCAATTGCATGCCTGCTAAAACTAATTCCAAGAATACCATAACTATCTTCGATGCTATTATCAGTCATTTCTTTCAAATCAGCAAACAAATGTCTTTCAATATCATTTTTGGGAATATACTCTGTATATTTCTTTTTTGAGTACCCAGAAGGTAAAATGGATCTGCCAGTAGATTCTGCACAATCTTTGGATACTGTTTTTTCAGATATTGTATCAATTATTTCAAATGGTATGGTATCTTCGTTTTGCGTTGATAAAGACTGTCTATTATTGTTACTACAAGATAGCAATAATAGTAAAGAAGTAAATGACAAGATTGCTTTCTTCATATTGAATAATTTTAGCTGGTTATTAAAACAAGAGACGCAGACTTTCGCCATACGCCACACGGTTCACCACAAACCACAAATGTATATGGGAAATCTGCGCCCTATGGGTGCAGCTCCGATAACATTTGTTTTGCTCGTATTCCTACGGTGGTGATTGTGTGGCTATCGAGCAATATGTCTTTGCGCTCCTTTCGGATAGCGAGGCAAAATTACATAATATTCTTTAATTCTCACGCCTTAAACTATGAAAATATTATTAAATGCGGCGATTTCTTGCAAATATTTCTGCTATACGGGACTTGCGATTGGGCTGAGTCCCGAAAAATGTGGATGAGCGTGACCAATTTATTCAATAGTCTGTGGCTGATCGTTTGTTTTGTTGTACCTTTGCAAATAGATATAAAACATACATTACTGATACAGGGAAGCGGAACTCACGCTTTAGCATGCCTCTGCCGTGTAGAAGCGTTAGGACGTTGGAGAACATGTGGACGGGGAACCGTCTCCGTTCATTTGATGAGTAAAATGCATTGTAAAGCCAAAATCTTATAAAACTGATAACTTTCCTTTAATAATTCTGTTACTCTAACATTATTTTGCTAACTTTGCTGCATGAAATTTAAGGATATGTGCGAACTGTACAAATAATGTAAAGTGATAGACTATGCAAAAAACTACAAAGATGAACGAACAGGAACTTTTCAAAAATAAGGCGGAGAGCTATCTCGTATGTTTGGCAGACCATTGTCCGCGACATGAAGAATGCCTCCGTTGGCTGGTGGGGCAGTATGCGCCGAGCGATACCAGCACGCTCACCATTATCAATCCGTGTAACCCCATGACTCGCGACGGCAGCTGCAACATGTTCCGCCAGCGGGAGAAGGTGACCGTTTATTACGGAATGACCCGTTTCTACGAAGAAATCCCCGAACCGAAGGCCAAGGCCATTCGCCACGCCCTGGAGCAGAATCTGAAACGTACCAACTACTACGAGTGTCGCCGTGGAGACCGTCCTATCACACCCGCCTTCCAAAGCATCATCGAGCAAACTGTCCGCAATCACGGCTGGCAGGGACCACTGGTCTATGACCGTGAGGAAAAGGACTATGATTGGTAATGGAATCAATCTTTATCCTTCATCCTTCTACATAGGCTTAATCATCGATTCTACATATATAATAGTCATTCCCACGAAAGGATTTCGTTATCTACCCGCTCATATATAAGTTCAGCAGCCGTATGCTCATGCACGGCATAGTGCATCTTGTCGAGATTATAATGATCAATCTCTCTTCGTACTTGACATTTACCTTCCTGGCGAACTAGAAAGAATTACTTTCGAGTTCCCCCTTCGTCAAACTCCTTGTCTTGGTAAATGTTACCTACATGAAGGCTGATAGTTTATTCTCCTTGTTCATTTGATTATCCGTTTTAATCGGTTTCTATCAGATTACGCAAAAACCATTCCTTCCACTCGCAACCCTCATCCTCTTTGGGGTATTGCTTGATGAGGTATTGTTATAATGCTTGTTCTGTCATTCTTTGTACGTTTGTTAATCTGGCCTTATATATAACGCTTGTTGCCTGCAGAATATGATTCCTTCATTTGTTAATTCTCAGGAAATGCTTGTTAATCCGTAGAACTTTTGTGTGATTTATACATCATCTCGTACTTAGGAGATGTATAATCTATGTACATATCAAATTCTGCAATACCCTTTGCCTTGGCAATCGAGTGCAACCGTTCTTTATTCTCATTGGCAATATGTACTCCATAATAAATTGCCGTAGGTTTGTAATTGATGGATGTGACATTTTCCACTAAATAGTTTCTCATGGAGTAATCTACCAGGCGCCATTCATTTTCATACTCCCATCGTCTTGATTTATGCAAAGCACATTTTGTATGAGAAAGGACATCTGGATTAGGTGCATTAATACCAAACATTTTTAAAAAAGCCCATGCCATGTATTGAGAAGCATCGTAACGTATATCATCATATATTACAGGATATAACCCAACCCCCTCTTTAATTCCTTTGGTTAGTGTTGGACGCATTTCGTATTCTAATGCAAATCCTTTATGATAATCAGCATAATGACTCCACATTGTTATAGACTGTACGGACTCGCAAAAGCACGCAATAGAAACAAACCGTTTACTTACATCTGCTAAAAGAGGGTATAAGAAATCAATCATTTGCAGCATTTGTGTTTTATAAGCAGTAAGAAAATCTTTCTTTTCTTCAAAGTCTGTTGCCAATATTTGCGCTTTTATATTCTCTACCATGCCCTTAGGAAATGAATCTTTCATATTGTTTGCGAAATCATTTCCTTCTTCAAGATATTTTTTTAACTGAACAAGGGTATTCGATTCTAATAAGGCATTCACGTAATCTTTTATACCATCAATGTCATACCTAACTAGAGTATCATAGGGATCGTTAAACAGGTCAGCAGATACTGCATAAATAATATCTTTTTGAAATGCATCTATTTGCTTCTCAGTGCAAGACCTATAACGAAACAGACTCTGGGGCATCATCAGTGTTAGCGCGTCACTAATAGGCAACACGCTGTCATAAAGAATTTTAGGGTCTGTACCTTCTTTTATTTGGATTCCTTCAAGCCGTTTTGCAAATTCTACTCGATTCATTGTTCGTGTTAATACTCAACTATAATAGCTTTATCCATACAACTTCAAAACATTATTCATAGTAATAAGTTCACCATGATGCATATTTTGGAAGATGTTCACCCTCTCGTTACCAAGTGACACAAACTCACCCAGTATTAGACACATCTTGCCATCCTCGATGGTTAATCGTGTTATTTTATAATAGCCGTCAATTTCACCGCCTACCATCGGAAGAAGGTAAACTGCTTCGAGAATGTTCACCTTTGGCAAGGTTTCCATGACGTATTTCTTTGCCTTATGCTCAATGAATGTCTGGTAATCTGCATCCGTTTTTCTGACAGTAACAGTAAACACATTCTTTGATTCAACAGACTTTGGCCGAGTATCAGTATAATATAACCCTCTTTGCGGTACACTCGCTTCAAGTTGTTCAATGATGCTTTCGTCAAGGAGTACTTTACGAAGGTGATTCTCTAAGAGCAATCCGCTTTCCTCGTTTGGCAGCAATGGATAGGCACCAATATTTACTTCTTCAATGGATTTCAGAAAATAAGGCAACTGCTCATCGTGATCCTTCAATTGCTCCAATAGCCGTTGTTCGTTCATACGCCCAGGAAAGAGGATGTAGCCACCTATGATTTCTTTCGAGAAACGTTGTTCACCACGCTTACCATAATAGATGGCATCACGGTAGTGGTGCATCGCATTGATGGTCTCAGGCTTCGGCTCGTCTTGCACGTTGCCCAGTGTTGCATCGTCATCACCACGGACACTATACTTCGCATCGTAGAGATACGTCAACGTGATGTCACGCTCGTTCTTGTGAATGTGCATCACAATATCGGGCCTCTGCCCAGTCGTGGCAGAACGCATCTCATATTCATCGCCTTTTCTATCAAACGAATACTGATAGCCTACTTCCACCAAATCCTCATTCACATAATTGCAATACCGCTCTGGTGGAAGTTGCTTGGCTCTCACCTTGAACTTCCGCCACGACAACCCTATATCCGTGCTGCTGGCTTGGATAACATAGGCATTATGATATTTGTATTGCAATAGTTCCATACGCTATTCTTCCTGCTCGTAATAGTAAGAGTAGTCTATGCCTTTCATAAAAATCTCACGGTCATCAATCTCATCTGTCATTGCCCCGTTAAGCAAAGCCTTAATGTATGTCGCGTCAGTGGTACTTCTCCGCATCGCTTCCAGATAGCGTTTCTTGTCTATCTGGCTCCAATCAACACACAACTTCAAGCGTTTCTTAAACATCAAGTCCAGCCAAATGCGAGTAGAACGCCCATTGCCTTCCATAAAGGGATGCGCCACGTTCATCTCTACATACTTATTGACTATTTCATCGAAAGAAGTTTCAGGCATCTGTTCAATGAGCCTTAGATTCTGCATCAGATATTCGGCACGACAAAACAGCGTACCGTCTTTCCAGATGGTCTTGGTGCGTATTTGCCCGGCAAAGTCATAGAGTCCGCCGAAGAGGTAGGCATGAATCTGTTGTAGGCACTTCACTGTTCCCGGCTCCATACTGTCAAGCAAACCACTCTCTATCAGCGTGTATGCTTTCTTCTTGCTTTGCCCGTCAATGCTGTTGTCGCTATAGGTGAACCAATTGAGAAAGGCATTAGCCCGATTGTTAGGATAGCGGGTGGCCAATGTCTGCACACCCTCCGCATCCAGCGCATCGGCCTTACGTTGTTTGCCATCAGGAGCCTCGAATTTGAAGTCGTGAGTGATACTCACGAGTTGAATGCCGTCTGTGTTTAACTTCTTTTTCAGCCAGCGCCAATAGTTACCGGCCTTTACATAATCCTCCTCATCGTTGATGGCCCGCACAATGTCCGTAGCCGAAAACCACCACTTATTGTGCTCTTCGTCCCAAACGGCGCGTACCTCACGGTCGTTAAAAAAACGGATAGACTTTTTGCTCATGCCATTGCTATGTTAATAATATTACATAATACTCGTTTTGTCATATCCTAGTACGTTTGTTAATCTAATACTTACGGTTCTATAAAGATAGGTGTACCTTTCGCATGGTCTGCATCCAGCTCGATAATCCTTTCTATTAGATGGTGCTCGACAAGGAAAGTCAAATCCATGTCAAGAGGCTCTAGAGAGAATGACATATAGTTCTTCCTTGGCTTCTTATTAGGATAGCCCATCTCTATCAACTCTTCTTTGTTTATTTTTTGATGGCCGACAATCTTGTATGCACTCAGCTTGTCAGGCTTGCCGACTTCATAGAGCACCAGCAAAGATGTACTATCAAAAAGTTCTCGGTTAGCCTCCATAGAGCCTTTCGTCTTTCCCATCCTTATATTATAAAGGCGATGAGCGTCTATCCATTCACGATAATCTTTCCCTTTATAGCAGCCCACAAGAATAGTTTGGTCGTTGCCAAAGAATTCACGAATGCTCTTGTCGAAGCCTTCCCATTTGTAACGGCCAAATGGTTCAGCTGCCAGCAGAGGTATTAATTTCTCGTCCTCCGAATAAACAGCATCTTGTTCTGGGAATTCTGGTTTCATCATCTCCGTTGACTGCATTTGTAAAACTTTACGATATGTTTCTATCTCATACTTACGTTCAGCTTCTAGTTCTAATATGCGATTATCTTCGTATTCACGCATTTGTTTTTCAATAAAATCAAAATCTATTTTACCATCCAAAGTAATCGGTAAAAGGATTTTGTCTTTTTTCATTTTTTCCTTAGTCCACTTATAGCTGTACCCGTAAGCTTTTCCTTTCTTAATAAACGGAGCTAAAAAATAAAGAGCAATAAGCTCGCTCATAGGAAATTTAGGATATAGGACATTCACATCATCAGAGGCCCAAAAAGGTTCTCTTTGATAAAATGCTTCACCAACTGAACCATTATAGGTAATCGTAATAGTTCCTGCTGGATGAACATGCCCAATATTGCCAATTTTTGCGGTTAAGCCATTGTTAATTGAAGTAGCACCGATGAAATTGGTTGTTCCGGGAATCATGTTGGACTTTGTCAAGCGTTTCCCCTTCTGAATGCTAAAAAGATCTCCTATCTTGAAACTTTTATATCCGCCTTGGGGGTCTCTCCTTGTCGAAAAAGGATTTTCAATATTTGGTGAAATAATTTCTCCTTCTTGTTTTATAATCTCAGATACTCGCCAAGCGAGATAGTCTTTCACTACTTTGCGAAAATCCTCTTCTGTTGGTATAGTCTCAATTTTTTTATGCTGTCCGTAAGTCCAGTCGTTGCCTTTTAAGGTTATATAGTCTTCGACATATAATCCGTGATAGTATTTGAGGTTCTCGTCATTAACTCCTCGGCCATACCTCACTAAATTGACAATTTCTGCATATCTGCCTTGTGCATCGCCAGTATCACGCAAATTAACGCTTTGACTGGAATGACGGCGGTTCATCCTTGAATAGCCATCATCGGAGAAATCGATGAATTTTACGACTGCCTTGCGATTGTGTGGTGTACCAACCTTAAAAACAAAGATAGCAGTTTCCACAGTTGACTTGCCTATGAATAGATCTAAAGGCATTTTAATGGAAGCTACAAGTGTATTGTTTTGTAGTATATCCTTAGTATATGGTAATCCTTTGCCGCTCCCTGCGTTTTCCTGAATAAGAATAGCAGCCATACCCTTATGTGTCATCATGCCAAGTGCACGCTTCACAAACACGAAACCCTTACCCGCTGCTGAGTATGGGGGATTGAGCAGAAAAACATCGGCAGGGAAAGGCTCGCCCTTCAACTTGCCTTGTTCGTATTTGCCTTTGAAATCTGTTAAAGAGTCGCCTTGAATAATATTTGCAGAACCATCCTTCATCAGAATCATGTTCAATACTGCCAACAAATATATGTCGGCCAACTTTTCAATGCCTAAAAGTTGCTCTGTTTTGATATGTAGAATTTTCTCTGTCCTTTCATCAGGATTCACAATCTTAGCATTGGCATCGGCAATCATCTGGTGCATAGCTGAAATAAGAAAGCCTGCAGAACCCGTTGCGAAGTCCCACACGTATGAATCTTTGTTCACCTGACAGAGTTTAGCCATTAATTCTGTAACAAAACGGGGAGTGAGTACCACATCATTTTTGTCACCGTCAGGAACGGAAACCCAAGCATTGAGCACATTAAAAAGCCTGCCAGTAAAATCCAGATTGTGCAACTCGCCTGTAAGGAATGGGATTATGTCTGTTTTGATGTCATTGTAAAGTGTTTTTAGTATACTCTCGCCATTTACAGGAACTTCAAGATGCGAGTTTAGGAACACCACCTTAAGAATTCCGTAAATCATATCTATCTTCTCTTCAGGCAGACTTTTATTTTTCAGATAAGATTTGATTCTACCCATAATGACAGCACCATCGTTATTATCCGCATCGGTGTTACCGAGCAATTCGTCTTCTTGTAATGGACGCACCTTGAAAGAGCCATCTTCATTTCTCACACCTAACCCTGCCATAATCAGCCCCGTTACAAGCTGAACCCGCTGATTAACCACAATATGCAATTCGTCCTGCATTTTTTGATTAAGGGCTTTTAACTTACACTCAATGTCATCTTCCAAATTGAACTTCTGGCGTTCTATTTCTGCTTCGGTCAGGTTAATCTCAGCAAGATGCTTAAATAACTCCTCACGAAACATTTCCAGCAGGAAAGACAAGTCACTGTAGCGTCCTATTTCTTTTGGTATGAAAAGATTCCGTCTGGAGAGAAACCATGCGCTGACTTCATAAAATATTTCGCCAGTTTCTTCCTCATATCCATTTACCCCTATGGCAAGTACTTCTTTATAGTTCGTATGGCGCACGATAGCATTAGCATAATGTACAGCTCCATTGACTGCATATTTATCAATGTTAGTATAATTCGGATCACCTTTTTTTGTTGTGTTTGCTGGTAACCCTGTTTCTTCATCAAGTTTTATAAGTGCGCCTTTTGTTCCTTTAACTTCAATCATCACGGGAATATCGCCCTCACCAGTCGGAATCATGCACTTGATATCTGGATAGTTCGGTCCTTTTCCTCCTTTCTTCGAAGGTGCCGTTTTGAGAGCCTTTTCAATCTGAGGATTAATGAAATCAGTTTTGAGATAGAGCTTAATCCCTTTCAATTGCTCCTTAGCCCATTGTTCAACCAATTCTTCTATGCTGTGATTCTTTTTGCTTGCCATATCTTTCTAAGTAAATGTTGTTTTCGACTTACCCACTAACTTTCCCGAGTTACTCACTAAGTGTATTATAGTTACCCACTCGCTCGGCTTGCCGCTTTGCTCGCAAAGAGCTCAAAAAGAAGGGTGTTCTATTTGACTTTTCTTTGTTCTTACTAATTCTGTTAGTTCCACATCAAGCAAATCTGCAATTCTTAGATATGTATCCATTGTTGGCTGGCAATCATTGATACACCATTTGGATACCGTAGTAGGGGCACATCCCAACTGTTCTGCCAACCACTTATTGGTTCTTTGGTATCCCTCCACGAGACACTTAATAGTCTCGCGGCACCTCCCTTCTCTGCAAGCACAACTTTGATGCGATTAATGTCTTTGTCCATGATGGATATTCTGTTGTTAATGCTACAAAGTTACTCATTTTTATCCAAACAGAGCACATTATGCTAAGATATTTAGCAAACAATCACATTTAAATATTATTTCCACTCTTTCTGCAAGCTTTTCCTGATATTCGTCTGTCAGTTCTGTCACTTCTTCCTCGCTGCTGAAGTTCACGGTATAGCGGTTTGTTGCTGGGTCTAACTTGGGATTTTTACGCTGTCGCTCAACAACACGTCTCCCATTTTTGTTTCTTTGATTGTTCATACTCATTTATTTAATATGTTATATATACCGTCATCCGTCATATTTGAACCATAAATTATTTTTAATCAGCAAGATAAATATATGATGGTTTGTTATAAACCATCATAAACCATCATTTCCTTTGATGAGTGTACTCATTCAAATATTAGGATGACTATTGAACTTTCGATTATTGTTCGGAATTTGTCTAATGGGAAAAACTAACAGTACAAAAGGCTCGTACTAACAGTACGACGAGGAAAAACTGTTAGTACGAGGCTTCAGACTGTCTGCAAACTGTGATACAATGAAGTCTTGATCAGCATGCGTGGCGGGCAATTCTATGAATAGCCAATTGCTGAATAAACCATCATTCCGTCATTATGACGGTTTATGACGGTTTGAAACAAACCGTCATAGGTGTAAACGTCTGAAATATTGTATGTTATGGGTATATTATGACGGATGACGGTTATTCTATCAATCGGATGTAATAAGACGCACCACCTGTTTTGTGGCTCTTCTCATATCCCATCTGGGTGAGCACGCGGCCCAGGCGCTCGTTGATGCCTCGGGTGCGGCGGAAAGTGGGGTAGCGGCGCTCCAGGAGGTCGATGATGTCGGCGAGCGGCATCATCGGGGATTGGGGAGCCGCGGCGATACGCTGGGGCGGGAGGAATGTCTGGCGAATCATAGTCTCGAAGTCGGCCACGCGCTGATAGCGGGCGTTCTGCTGCTGGATGCGGGCATTCTCTTCGTCGTTGAACCAGTAGCGGCGGCCCTCGTTGAGCTCGGCCATCAGCTGGGCATAGAGCTGACGGTAGGGAACGTTCGGCGTGGCGTCGATGTCGTCGGCCTGGGTGCAGAGGAATCGGCGCGAGCCGGTGGGGTCGGTGAGTGGGCGGATGTTGTTGGTGGTGGCCAGGAAGGAGGCGTAGCGGCGGCGTTGCACGATGACCTTTCCGTAGGGTGGGCGGAACTTGACGTCGTGCTTGGAGAGGATGTACTTCAGCAGCGGATGCTTGGCCATGGAGAGGGCGTCGAACTCATCGATGTTGATCAGGGCAAAGCGCGAGAGGGCCATGCTGACGTCGTTGTCGTTCTTCATCGACAGGCGGTCGTCGTAATAGTCGTTGAGTTCCGGCGGAAGGATGATTTCGGCGAACGACGACTTGCCTCCGCCTTGCCGTCCGATGATGAGCGGCACGATGGCATTGCCGTGGCGACGGTCCTTGCCCAGCCAGTGGGCTACCATGGAGAGCATCCACACGTGGAAGTCGTCGGCCCAATGGGCATCCTTGGTATGCACGCGCCGTGCGAATTCGCTGACGCGGTCTTTGCCGTCCCACCGGGGCAGGTGGTAGAGATAGTCGGCCACGGGGTCGTATTGCGGGATGAGCGTGGAGTCCACGTAGCGGCGCAGGTCTTTGTCCCATGATTCGAGTCCGGCCTTGAGGGCGCGTATCGACATGGTGTTGAAGGCTTCGGGGGTGAGGTCGCGGAAGGCGAAGGTGTAGCCGTCGCGTTCGCAGAACTGTGCCACGCCGGTCATCACGTTCTTGCGCATCAGATAGTGGCGGCTGATGAACTGCTCGGTCTTGTAGGTGAGCAGCTGGCCCTGCTTCAGGTGTTTCTTTGGTGCCGAGCCGAAAGTGGTCTCGTTGTATTGCGTGCGGAAGATTTCCTCTATGAGCGTGTGGTCAGCGTTGTAGATAGGATTGTAGCTGGTCACCTTCACGCCGTAGTCTTCGGGAATGCCCATCTGGCAGAGGCCGTGGGCCAGGCGCGTGAGCACGGCTTCCACGTAGTCGTCGTCATCTTTCATGGCGCGGCATTCTTCCTGAGCTGCCTCCAGACAGGCGTAGTAGCGGCGGCGCCAGCCCGTGCGTTCGTCGTCGAGCTGTTCGGACAGCATGTAGTCGCTCACGCTCTGCTGGTCGGCGATGGCCTGGGGCGTCAGATTGTTGTCGGCTGTGGTGCGGAACGGCTCGGCGTCGGGGTTGTAGTAGAGATCGGCATCCACCGTCATCAGGCAACTGGCAGCGAGCGTGGGCTCCTTGGCGTCCACGGTGACGGCCAGCTGTGAGCTGTAGATATAGGAGAGGCGGGCGTAGGCGGCTGCCAGCAGGCGCTCTTCGGCTCCGGTGGTGACGGTGCTGTCTGAGAGTTGCGGTGAGCGCTCGGTGTATTTGCACACGATGCCCACGCCGCGACCGTCGGGTGTTAGGAAGGTGAGGCAGGTGTAAGGCAGCTGTGCGGCCATGCGGCGCACCTCGGTGGCCAGCAGCTGGTCGCGCAGATGGTTGATTTCGAGCAGTACCAGGCGGTTGACGTTCTTGGCGATACGCTCTCCGCGGCGGTTCTCCCATTCGGCGGCGAAGCACACCTGCGGCAGTCGGACCGTGAGCAGGTCGATGTCGCCGCGTGCATTGCGGCTGTCGTTGGCGCCCGGGTAATAGAGATTGACCACCTCAATCGCCGACAGGTATTTCTGTGAGCGTACTTCCTCTACGAATTGCTCCAGCGGAATGCGCTGGAAGTGTTCGCCTCGTTTGTCTTTTGAAATATAGGTAATATTCATGGTTTCAGTGATTGAAAGATATCGGAATGCAAAAATAGCAAGAATATTCTAATTATACAAATCTGCGTTGCGCTTTTTTTGTTGTATTCAGTATAAGAACAAGCGATGTGGCTTAGGAGCTACATCGCTTGTTCTTTAATGTTTAGCAGTTTCCAAATAACTCTTCAGCGCCTCCACATATTCCTCAAAGGCTTTCAGGCCTGCGGGCGTGATGCGGCAGAGCGTGCAGGGCTTCTTGCCCTTGAAGGTCTTTTCCACCTCGATGTAGCCTGCCGCCGAGAGCTTGTCTATCTGCACACTCAGGTTGCCCGCCGTAGCTCCCGTCTGCTCCTTGATGTATGGGAACTCGGCTTCCTCGGCACTGATGAGCAGCGACATCACGGCCAGTCGCAACTCCGAGTGCAATAGGGGATCTAATGGCTTGAACATGGGCTACGAGTTTTTTAGTTTCATGCCTGGGAGCATTAAACCGACAAATGCAAAGAGGAAAACTGACAGACAGGGAAGGAGAAACTGCGCTTGGCCGACAATTGTTAAGGGCGCTCCCAATCGCGCGAGTAGCGTCAAGCCGAGACCTGCATAGTCGCCAACGGAAACCACCAGGGCAGCTATGATGCCAAACCAAACCAACCACTTGCTTTTCAAGATGTGTCCGGTTATGGTGATAGCCATACCCATCAAAAGGATGATGATGGGCGTAATGTTCACACGGTGGGCAAGGTAGGCCGTCGGATCATCCACCGAAAGGGCCAGAATCTTGTTCCACAGAAAGGCCATCAGAAAGAAGCCGAGCACGAAGACCGCAAACGTCCACCATGTCTTCCCTACGAGCGACCCGATGAGCGTCGTTGGTACAGGCTCACTTCGTTTGTGGATGTTGCGCATTGCCAGCCAAATAATGACAGGTAACGCGAACCATAGTAAATGGCCCAAAGCCATGAACTCTGTATTTGCGAGCAACAAGTTGACAATGGCCACGACGACAGCCATGACCATCGTGCAGAGTCCTGAAATGTAGAGCGACTGCCCCGTGGTCTTCGAAACAGCCCGTCGGCTGCGCTCTATCTGCTCCGTGATGATTTCCAGACTGCGTTCGGCAGTCATGTTATTATGATCTTCCATTGTTGTTCCATTTTTAATGATGTTCTACTTCTGATTAATACTCTCTGGCTTCGTCCGTGCTCCTGCAGAAAGCACGTCAAAAGCCAATTGTGTCCGGTTCACGCAGCAAAGATAAAGAAGTTTATAATATAAACCAAATTATATCGTAAATATTTTAGTCTCGTTGCTGATTTTTAACATTTTCCTTCTTCCGCAGGATTCCAACGATGATGAGCAGATAGCCGCCGAGGCAGAGTAGGGGGGCTATGCCGATGCGACAGGTGGAGAAGATGTCGGGGCAGAAAGCTTGTTGCGTTGTGGCTGGACCGGTCATCAGGAGGTAGCCTGCTGCAATGAGGGCGCAGGCTGCCATGAGGATGTGGCGGTGGGTGATGCGGTGATTACGCTTGGGGGTATTGCTGGAGGTGGTGTTCATATTGCTTGCTGTATTGAAGGTAAATTTTGGTTCGGTTATACTGTACGGCTATGGAGAGAGCCTGTTGCATGGTTTGAATCCAGGAGTATTGGGAGTAGAGTGAGCCCGAGCGGCGAGACGGGGCGATGGTCTCGATCCATGAGAGCCATTCATCGGAACGGCGAAGCAGATGGCTGACAATCTTATCGCCTTCCTGAGCCCGCTGAGTCTGGTAGAAGCAGCGGGCCATCGACAGGGCTGCATCGGTGTAGGGCACATTCTCCACAGGCATCTCATGCTGCCACTTCCGGCAGACTTCGAGGGCTCGCTTGGTGTCACCCTGCTGCATGAGCGAATCGATGAGGATGCCCATCACCACTTGGTGGGTGTTGGCCATGTGCTTCACGTCTTCATCTACGTAGATGCCTCGGGTGTTGAGACCGCCAAAGCGGAAACGGTGCATCACGTTGTGGTAGAGACGCTCGGTGTCAACTTGCTTGTGGGTGGCCGTTGGTGAGATACGATAGGCCAGCCCTTCGAGTACCAAGTGGTCGCGGAGGAACGACAACTGATCGGGTCCCATGCTGATGGAGGCATAGATGGGACGGTCCCAGCGGGCGTGCGACAGCATCTCCAAGACCATCATCTCGTTCTTATAGATGGCCTGCTTGCCGCTGAGGGAAATATGCATCGTGCCCTTGTCGCCTGTGATGGTGATGCTGTCGGTGGGTATGCATTGCATGCTGGAATCCTCGCTGAGCACCCAGTTGCGGATGATATTCTTCAGCTCAAAGGGTTGGTCGCCCAGCAATTGCTTTGCTTCTTCTGGCTGTTGCGCCATGTATTCCAAGATTTCGCTTTTCAGTTCTGGGTGAACGGGAATGGCCTCTCTTCGTCCTTCCTGATAGTCATCGTGGTGCCAGCTGATGGGTAGGGCAGGCGAGTGGTAGGCCGGCCGCTTCATCTGGTCGATATACCAGTCGGTCTGCAGGTATTCCATGTTGCAGCAGCGCGTGTCGGTGCGGAGGCCTTCCACCTCGTGGTTATACCACAGCGGGAACGTATCGTTGTCGCCATTGGTCAGGATGATGGGATTGCCTTCAGGCTGCATGCTCTCCAGGTAGTTGGCACCGAAGTCGCGACAGGTGTAGCGGTCGGAACGGTCGTGGTCGTCCCATGTCTGAGTGGCCATCTGGAGAGGGACGAGCAGACACAAGAGACCCACCCCCAAGCAGACCCACCCCCTATCCCCTCCCTGTATGGAGGGGAGTAGATAGTTTGTCTGCTGCATTCCCGTCTTGAGAGTATTCACTCCCCTCCCTTGTAGGGAGGGGCAGGGGGTGGGTCTCAGGGTCTTATATACTCCCGCTACTCCTAATCCTATCCAGATGGCAAAGGCGTAGAAGGAGCCGGCGTAGGCATAGTCGCGCTCACGAGGCTGGAGTGGTGTCTGATTGAGATAGACCACGATGGCAAGGCCTGTCATCACAAACAGCAAGGAGACGATGAGGAGCTGCTGACGGCCTTCGTGCTTGCGCCGCCATTGCCAGAAGATGCCTGCCAGCCCTAACAGCAGGGGCATGGCATAGAATACGTTGCGGCCCTTGTTGTGGGCAAGGTCTGACGGCAATTTCGACGTGTCGCAGCTGAGCAGCAGGTCGTCAATCCATCGGAAGCCCGTTATCCAGTTGCCGTGTTCCACCTCGCCGTGTCCCTGAATGTTGTTCTGACGGCCCACGAAGTTCCACAGGAAGTAGCGCCAGTACATGAAGTTAACCTGATAAGTGAAGAAAAACCGCAGATTCTCGGCCATTGTGGGCAGGTTGTCTTTCTTCTCTACGCCCCCCATCCAGTCTTCGTATGCCTTGGCGTGGCTCTGGGAGTGCATGCGGGGGAAGAGCATGTTTTCTTTGTGCAGGTACTTGATGTCGTGACGAACCACGTCGTAGTGGCGTTTCGTGGAATCGGCCGAAGGTCGGTAGATGGCCTTTCCTTCTTCCTGTCTGGGCACTAGATAGTCGCCCTGGATTTCACGGTCAAGTTCGCTGCTGTAGGCCGGTCCATAAAGAAGCGGCGTGTAGCCATATTGCTCACGGTTCAGATAGCTGCCGAGAGAGAAAATATTGTCTGGCGCATTCTCGCACATCGGCGTATGGGCATTGGCACGGATGAAGATGACGCCATAGCTGCTGTAGCCCGCCAGTATCATCAGCAGACAAGCCAGAGAGAGTTTGACGAATCTCCGTTTTGTCTTATAATAAAGGAAAATGAGTCCGCCTGTCAGCACGACGATGTAGCAAAGGAGTCCCGTGTTGTAGGGACATCCCATGAGGTTGGTAAACAACAGTTCAAACCATCCGCCTAACTTTACTACGCCCGGGATGAGGCCATACAGAATGATGCCCACCAAGAAGCATCCTGCCGCAAATGCCTTCAGCGTGCCCCACCGGGTGATCTGCTTGGCCGTACGAAAATAAACCACGAGCGCCATGGCAGGCAAGCAGAGCAGGCAGAGCAGATGCACACCGATGGACAGACCCGTGATATAGGCTATCAGGATGAGCCAGCGGTCGCTGCCTGACTCGTTGCACTCTCTTTCCCATTTCAGAATCAGCCAGAACATCAGGGCCGTCAGGAAACTGGAGAAGGCATAGACCTCTGCCTCTACGGCCGAATACCAGAACGTGTCGCTGAAGGTATAGGCCAATGCTCCCACCACGCCGCAAGCCTCGATGATAATAACCTGTGGAAGTGAATAGTGAGGAGTGAATTCATCCTTCACTATTAGCTTTTCACTTAAATGGGTGATGGTAAGAAACAGAAAGAAGATGCACCCCGCACTCAACAGGGCCGACAGCAGATTAACCATCAGCGCCACTTGCGACGGACTGCTGGCAAACTGAGAGAAGAGGTTGGCGGCGAGCATGAAGAAGGGAGCACCGGGCGGATGACCAATCTCCAGCTTATAGCCACAGGCAATGAATTCAGGACAATCCCACAGGCTGGCTGTAGGCTCAACGGTCATACAATACACCGTAGCGGCAATGGCAAACATCAGCCATGCCAGCAAGGTGTTGAGTCGATGGAAAGTTGTTTGTTGCATATCACTTTGCGATAATTGTGTCGCAAAGATAGCAACAAAGGTTTGAACGGGCTTAAAAAAGTGTCTGACATTTGTCTGACATTATTGCCAGAGTCGATGTCAGTTTTCTATCTTATTGACTGTCAGGCGGTATGCCTTGCTGCGGTCGGACTCTATCTTGAGGTCAGAATATCGTTCTATAACAGGCTTTAACCTGCGTATGAGCGTATAGAGCGTGTCGCTGGCATCGGGCTTCTTAGGCCAGAGCGCATCGCAAATCTCTGCCTTCGACAAGGAATGGGAGGGCGAGAGGAAGAACATCGTGAGCAGTTGGTGCTGCATGGGAGTGAGTTGTACCTCGTTACCATCAATAGCATAGAAGCGCCCTTCTGTTTCTGAATAGGTCAAGCCACCGAAAGGAGGAAGTGAAGAGTGATGAGTGAAGAGTGATTCTTCATTCTTCACTCTTAACTTTTCACTTAAAAAAAGGAATATTGCCCAGCATCCGGTCAGCATCCAAAGCAATGCTGCGGGCCGCTGGTCGGAAAGACTGAAGACAGTCGCTTCGGAGCAGTGGGCGTATGCCTTGAACTGCCTATTGCGAGTATCCACCGCCAGCGTGGCCTTGCCTCGCAATGCTGCAATCTGCAAGTGGCTGTTGAAGGTGCGGATGGTATCCTGGCTGATGACGTCGCTCTGTTGCTCTTGCATCGTGATGGCCAAGGCTCTGTCCATGTCCTTGATTACCTTCTGACTTGTGGAGCGATAGCTGCCGAGGCTCGTCAGGCTTGATGTGATAATGAGTGCGAAAAGCACTAATACTGCGTGTTGTTGTTTCATTTATTGCAATGCTGTTTTGCGTATCGTTTGTATATTGACGAAAAGTTCATATTTCGTGTGCAAATATACAACCTTTTTGAGAGAATTGTTCGCTTCGCTCCCACCTTTTATATTTAATTAGGCGAAAGGGTATGTCTGAAGTGTTGGATTTCGTGTATATTGCGGATGATGCTCATCGTACCGATGCACAGCAAAAGGGGAAGGACGGTTGCTGAAATAATACGGGAGTTCTGTGCGAGCCATTGCACAAAGTCCGATTGCACGTGGAAGGTGAACAGAGGCACGTCTGCTGGCATGGACATGACAAATGTCAAACTGATGGCTCCACTGATGACACCCACGATGAAAGCGGCAATCATTGCCATGCGGTAGTGGCGAAGCGTGGCGTCCTGGTGCTGACGGACATACTCCACGGCATCTAACCGGCGGGTGAGCGTGGCCATGAAATCAGCATTATCGTTGAAATGCGGCTGTTGAGAGAGGAACAGTTCCTCGAGTTTTTTGTCTTTTGTCATAACATGAGTTTGTCTTTTAGTTTGTCACGGCCTCGTGAGAGCTGTTTCTTCACGGCGTCCTCTGAGGCGTCGGTGATGGTGGCAATCTCCTTGATGCTGTAATCGCTAAGATAATAGAGTGTGATGGCCGAGCGCTCTTTGGGCGATAGTGTGCGCAGGGCGAGGTAGAGGCTCTGATGCTCGAAACTGCTGTCGGCGGAATTGGGGCTGACGAGTGTCCGCGCCTCGTCGAGCGTCGCGGCTGTTCGCAGACTTGCCCTGTGGTTGAGGAACGTGTTGTGGGCAATCTTGAAGAGCCACGAGCGGAACCGCCCTCGGTCCTGATAGCCTGCCGACGAGAGGTAGGCCTTCACCAGCGCGTCCTGCGCCAGATCGTCGGCATCGCCCTTATTGCCGCAGCAGAGGGCGAGCAGAAAGCCGCGAAGTGCCTCCTGCTCATGCTCCACCAGGGTGATGAACTGCTCGCGTGTCACTTGTTCTCGGCTTGCATTACCAGTAACTGCTCTTCTGCCTCCATCTCCTTGGCGAGCATCCGCTTGCCTACATAATAGTTGACAAGGAAAGCGATGCCTATGCCCGAAAGAACTGCTCCGAATAGGCTGAATTGTTGAAGGGCTGCAGTTGGCATTCCGCCAACAAAGGCCTGAACGATGCAGAAACCTATCAAGGCAATACCAAGGAAAGTAATAATACTACCCCACAGCAGTTTTGACAGCAGTTTCTCCTTCAGCAGTTTCTTCTTGGGCGAAATCTTCTTCATCAGTTCCTCGATGTCCATATCGGGGTTCTTCTCGATGGCGGCCATCATGATTTGCGTGCGCTGGTTGGTCTCGTTCATTGATTGGCGGATACCAAGCCATACTACCATAATGGGCAGTACGCATCCGCAGGCGATGGGCACTAAAATGTCAACTAACTCTTGCATAATTCTTTCTTTTTTTATTGTTAAACTTTTGTTTTCTTGAACCGATTCACTATAATAACAGTTCTGGGAAGCAAAAGGTGACATCTGTTTTTAACAGAAGTAAGAAAAAGGAGCACCCGAATGACGGATGCTCCTCTTGATATAGAATGGATGAATGCTTATGCTTCTTCCTCAGCACTCCAGTCCATCTTGGTCTGACGGACGTAAGACTGATAGCGGAGCTTAGCCATACGCTGTGCCTCGGCGAAGAGTTCCTCAGCCTCGTTGGGATATGCCTTCTTGACAGAGAGGTAACGAACCTCACCCAGGAGGAAGTCGTGGAACTTATCCCACTGCGGAGCCTTGGAGTCGAGCGAGAACGGATTCTTGCCTTCCTCGGCGAGAGCGGGATTGTAACGCCACAGATGCCAGTAGCCACACTCAACGGCCTTAGCCTCTTCGGCCTGGCTCTTACCCATACCGCCCTTGGCCTTCAGACCGTGGTTGATACAAGGAGCGTAAGCGATGATGATGGATGGGCCGTGCCATGCCTCAGCCTCGCGGATAGCCTTGAGACACTGGTTGTGGTCAGCACCCATAGCAATCTGAGCAACATATACGTAGCCGTAGGTTGTAGCAATCATACCGAGATCCTTCTTGCGGATGCGCTTACCCTGGGCGGCGAACTGAGCGATAGCACCGAGAGGAGTAGCCTTAGAGGCCTGACCACCGGTGTTAGAGTAAACCTCAGTATCGAGCACGAGGATGTTAACGTCCTCACCGCTGGCAATCACGTGGTCGAGACCGCCGTAACCGATGTCGTAAGATGCACCGTCACCACCGATGATCCACTGAGAGCGCTTCACGAGGTAGTGATCGAGGGTCTGGAGCTCCTTGCAGAACTCGCAACCGTTGGCAGCGCCGGCAGCGATGGCATCACGCAACTTCGGAGCAATCTCCTTGGTCTTGTCGGCATCGTCCTTGTTGGCAATCCACTCCTCAGCGAGGGCAGTGAACTCAGCGGGTGCGTTAGCCTCGGCCTCCTTGAGCAACTTAGCCACGCGCTCCTTCATCTTCTTGTTACCGAGAGCCATACCGAGACCGAACTCGCAGAAGTCCTCGAACAGAGAGTTGTTGAATACTGGACCCTGCCCCTTCTCGTTCTTGGTGTAAGGAGTAGAAGGAATAGATGCTGAATAGATAGAAGAACAACCGGTAGCGTTGGCAATCATCTGACGGTCACCGAAGAGCTGGGAGAGGAGCTTCACGTAAGGAGTCTCACCGCAACCAGAGCATGCACCGGAGAACTCGAACAGAGGCTGTGCGAACTGAGAGTTCTTCACGTTGCTCTTGATGTCGATGAGGTCCTGCTTGCTCTTCACGTCCTTCACCAGGTATTCCCAGTTCTTGGCTTCCTGCTTCATATCCTCTGCATCGGGATTGAAGGGAACCATAGTGAGGGCCTTGCCGAGTTTCGGGTTGCCCGGGCAGATGTCGGCACAGTTGCCGCAACCCAGACAGTCGAGCACAGAGGTCTCGATGCGGAAGTGCATACCGGCCATAGCCTTAGGAGCCTTCATCTCGATGGTATCCTCGGCGGCTGCGAAGCCCTTAATCTCGTTCTCATCAAGAACGAAAGGACGGATGGCAGCGTGAGGACAAACGTAAGCACACTGGTTACACTGGATACAGTTCTCCTTGTTCCAAACGGGAACGAAGGCTTCCACACCGCGCTTCTCGTAGGCAGCGGTACCTACCATCCATGAACCGTCGGTAGTGCCGTGCTTAGCGAAGTCGCTAACCTTGAGGAGGTCACCGGCCTGTGCGTTGATAGGACGAACGAGTTCCTTCACGAATGCGGGTGCATCGTCCTGCTTCTCCTCGTCGTCAGGCAGGTTAGCCCATTCGGGCTTCACGGTGAGCTGCTGGTATTCGCCACCGCGGTCGATAGCGGCGTAGTTCTTGTCAACCACGTCCTGACCCTTGGCACCGTAAGACTTCAGGGCAGCAGCCTTCATCTTCTCAACGGCGAGCTCCACGGGGATAACGCCTGTGATACGGAAGAATGCACTCTGCAGGATGGTGTTGGTGCGGTTGCCGAGACCAATCTCCTGAGCAATCTTGGTAGCGTTGATGGTATAGACGGTGATGTTGTTCTGAGCGAAATAGCGCTTCACCTTGTTAGGCATGAACTTCTCCAGCTCGTCAGCGTCGAAGATGGTGTTCAGCAGGAACTGGCCGTTCTTCTGCAGACCACGGGTCACGTCGTACATGTGGAGATAAGCCTGTACGTGGCAAGCCACGAAGTTAGGTGTGGTCACCAGATAGGTAGAGCGGATAGGTGTGTCACCGAAACGCAGGTGAGAGCAGGTGAAACCTCCCGACTTCTTAGAGTCGTAAGAGAAGTAAGCCTGGCAGTACTTGTCGGTGTTGTCACCAATAATCTTCACGGAGTTCTTGTTGGCACCTACAGTACCGTCGGCACCGAGACCGAAGAACTTGGCCTGGAACATACCCTTGCCGCCGAGAGCAATCTCGGGAACCTCGGGCAGAGAAGTGAACGTCACGTCATCAACGATACCGATGGTGAAGTGGTTCTTGGGCTCGGGCAGGGCGAGGTTGTTGAATACAGAGATGATCTGTGCGGGAGTGGTATCGTGAGAACCCAGACCGTAGCGGCCACCCACGATGAGAGGACGATCCTCTACGTCGTAGTAAGCATCCTTCACGTCGAGATAGAGAGGCTCACCGTTAGCTCCGGGCTCCTTGGTGCGGTCGAGCACGGCAATGCGCTTCACGCTCTTGGGAACGCTGGCGAGCAGGTGCTTCACGCTGAACGGACGATAGAGGTGAACAGAGATCATACCAACCTTCTGGCCCTGAGCGTTCAGGTAGTCGATAGCCTCGCGGGCTGCATCGGTGGCAGAACCCATGAGGATGATCATGCGGTCAGCATCCTCAGCTCCGTAGTAAGAGAAGAGGTGATACTCGCGGCCGGTGATCTTGGAGATCTCGCCGAGGTACTTCTCAACCACTTCGGGCACCTTGTCGTAGTAAGGATTACATGCCTCGCGGTGTGTGAAGAAGGTCTCGGGGTTCTCGGCTGTACCACGTGTAACGGGTCGCTCAGGAGTGAGTGCACGGTCACGGAAACGCTTGATGTCGTCCCAGTCAACCAATGGGAGGATATCCTCATTATCGAGACGCTCAATCTTGTGATACTCATGAGAGGTACGGAAACCGTCGAAGAAGTTCACGAAGGGAACCTCAGTCTTCAGAGAGGCGAGGTGAGCCACGGCGGTCATATCCATAACTTCCTGTACAGAACCTTCGCAAAGCATGGCGAAACCGGTCTGGCGGCAAGCCATCACGTCCTGATGGTCACCGAAGATACAGAGAGAGTGGCTGGCCAGCGTACGAGCGGAAACATCGAATACGCAGGGAAGCAACTCACCGGCAATCTTGTACATGTTAGGAATCATCAGGAGCAGACCCTGAGAAGCCGTGAAGGTGGTGGTCAGGGCACCAGCCTGAAGCGAACCGTGAACGGCACCGGCAGCACCGCCCTCTGACTGCATTTCCTGAACGCTAACGGTCTGTCCGAAGAGGTTCTTGCGACCCTTGGCAGCCCACTCATCCACGTGCTCGGCCATTGGAGATGACGGAGTGATGGGATAGATGGCAGCAACTTCGCTGAACATATAGGAGATATGAGCAGCAGCTTCGTTACCATCACAGGTGATAAACTTTTTTTCTTTTGCCATTTTGTTAATAATGTTAATGTATATAATGTTAAAACTATGTTTAATATAAGAATCCCAGCAACCATAGCGGTATCTGGTTGTCCTTGCCTATTTCTGAGTTGTAGCGGGCGTAGATGGTGTCGGCATTCAGGCGGATCTTGCTCTTGGCATCTGCATCGCATATGCGGAACCGCTTGTCATCGTCCACGATATAGTAGCTCTCCTTGTTGCCCTGGTTCACGCGGTGGTCTTTCCAGAGGGAATTCACGAAGAATGTCTCCATCACCTCCTGCTTTTTGATTTCAATGGGATAGATGGCATACATCAGGTTGGAGTTGTGGAGCATCACCTTGGACGGTTTCTTGGGGAAATCCTGACCGCAGGGGTAGATCATGTTGAGCAGGCGGGCATCGGTGAGGTATTTGATGTAGTTCATCACCGTGGCACGACTGGTCTGAATGTCTTGTGCCAATTGGGATACGTTGGGAGCCTTGGGACCCTCTACGGCCAACTGATAGAAGAGTTTCTTGATCTTGGTGAGATACTTCAGCTCGATCTGCTTGATGAGCAGGATGTCAACCTCGGTCATCATGTTCATGGTCTTGAGCAGGTTCTCCGAATAGTTGCGGTGCTCCAGGAAGAAGGGATAGAACCCATGATGGAGATAATCCTGGAAATACTTGGACGGAGAAACGTAGGGGAGAATTTGGCGCACGATGTGCTCGTGGTTGCGCAGGATTTCCTCAAGAGTATAGGGCTTGAAGTGGTTGCCTGTCTGCAGGTTGAGGAATTCGCGGAAAGAGAATCCCCTGAGGTTGTAGCTCTTGACGATACCGTTGAGCTCGGGGTTTTCTTCCTTGAGGCGCATTACGCTCGAACCCGTGAAAACAATCTTGAGGTCGGGATAGAGGTCGTGACATCTGCGGAGCTGGCTGCTCCAATCAGTCTCCTTGAAAATCTGGTCAACAAGCAGCACCTTACCGCCTCGCTTATAGAATTCACCGGCGAAATCGGCAATGCCACGGCCCTGAAAATAGAAGTTGTTCATATTGACATACAGGCACTTACGGTCGTATATGTCAAAATTCTCCTTGGCGTACTGAAGGAGGAATGTAGTTTTTCCCACACCACGAGTGCCCTTGATGCCGATCATACGGTCGTTCCAATCGATTTCATCCATGAGGAGTCGACGTACAGGAGCGTTCGTATGTTCCACCAGATAGGCGTGTGTGCGAAAAAAGGCTTCCATCATTTTTTTGTTTGTTTTATAAAACGCTTGCAAAGATACTAATATTTTCTTAATTTGCAAAGTGTAGTTGGCAAAATCTCAATATTTTTTATTATTTTTGCAGACGATTATAGATATATGAAAGTTTTATGCTAAATTTGCAGTATGAAATTGCATGTTTTTAATCCCGAGCATGATATTGCGTTGGCTTTTAACCGGCGACATCAGACAATGCCACATGCTGCGCAGGAACTCCGGATGAATCTTGGATGGATTCCGGCCTTGTGGGCAGACGATGGGGATGTTGTGCTGGTTGACGACGTGGCATACGCGGTGAAGGCAGCCAAGCGTTCAGGATTGAAAACGGCCGATGTTCTTTTCCTTGGAAAAGAAGAGGTCAAGGGATTGTTGTTCGATGAAGTGCTGCCATGGGGATGGGACCTGACCATCAAGACCGAATTGGAGGAGGCTGGCGTCAGCAGCCGGCTCATGCCTGACGAGGGCGCTCTGATAGATATCCGCCACTTGTCGAACCGCCGCAAGACCAGCAACGCCCTGCAGATGTTGCGGATGGGCCGGGAGGATCAGACGTGCGGTAAGAGTGCCTATATCACGACGCTCGAATCTGGGCGCAGAGTTCTGGCCGAATGGCAAAACGTGGTGATCAAGGCGCCCTGGAGCAGCAGCGGTCGCGGCATCAGATACGTGAACGGCCACATGAACGTAGCCACGAAGAACTGGGTCCATCGAGTGATGGAAAAACAAGGTGGCGTGATGGTAGAGCCGTATTATAATAAGGTAAAAGATTTCGGCATGGAGTTTTATGCCGAGAAAAACGGTAGCATCCGCTTTGAGGGACTGTCGCTTTTCATCACGCAAAACGGTGCCTACACGGGCAGTCTGCTGGCTTCCTACGAGGAGAAGCTCGAGATGCTTTCGCACTATGTGCCCGTATCACTTTTGGAATATGTCATCGAGCGCGTCGTCAAGTTTGCACCCCGCCAGTTTGAAAGCCACTATGTGGGGCCTTTTGGTGTGGACATGATGATTGTGGCTGGCGAGGACAACAAGGGTTTCCTGCTGCATCCTTGCGTGGAAATCAACATGCGGCGGACGATGGGGCATGTGGCATTGGCACTCACGCCACCGCCACTGGCTCCCAAACGGCAGATGAGAATCGTCCACGACGTGAACTATAGATTGAAAGTCAACGACTTAGAAAATAATTTTATACAAACTATTTAATACCTTTTATGAAGCATTACTTAACTACTATTCTGCTATTGTTCCCGCTCATGATGCAGGCGCAATACAAATCGCAAGTGTGGAGCCCGGACAATGGCGACGGCACCTTTACGAATCCCGTCATCAATGCCGACTATAGTGACCCGGACGTCTGTGTCGGCGCTTCCGGTGAAGACTTCTATCTGACGGCTTCCTCGTTTAACAGCATTCCCGGTCTGCCGATTCTTCATTCGAAGGACTTGGTGAACTGGAAGATTGTGAACCATGCTGTCAAGGCATTGCCGCCGCTGGAGCGCTACAATGTTCCGCAGCATGGTAATGGCGTATGGGCACCCAGCATTCGCTACAATCAGTACAATCAGACCTATTATATCTACTGGGGAGATCCCGATTTGGGCGTTTTTGTAACTACCGCCAAAGACCCTGAAGGCGAGTGGACGGAACCTCAATGCGTCATTCCCGGCAAGGGCATGATAGACACCACGCCACTTTGGGATGAGGACGGCAAGTGCTATCTGGTGAACGGTTGGGCCAACTCGCGTTGTCAGTTCAATTCGGTGCTGACCGTTCGCGAGATGAGTGCCGACGGCATGAAGCAGATTGGCAATCCCGTGATTGTGTTCGACGGAAACGGCACGGAAGACCGCACGGCCGAAGGACCGAAGTTCTACAAGCGCGACGGCTGGTATTGGATTATGTGTCCTGCCGGTGGTGTTCCCGTAGGCCATCAGTTGGCCATGCGCTCCAAGAGTCCGTTCGGCCCCTATGAGAGCAAAAGGGTGCTGGCCACAGGTAATACAGGCATCAACGGCCCGCATCAGGGCGGATGGGTGCATCTGAAGAGCGGCGAAGACTGGTTCCTCCATTTCCAGGACAAGGAGGCTTACGGCCGCGTAGTCTGGCTGGAGCCTGTGGAATGGAAAGACAACTGGCCCGTAATGGGCGAGAAGGCCAAGAACTATTGCGGTCAGCCCGTTTTGAAACACAAGAAGCCCAATGTGGGCAAGACATACCCCATAGAGAATCCCGCGGAGAGCGATGAGTTCAACTCCATTCAGCTGGGCAAGCAATGGCAGTGGCACGCCAACTACCAGCAAACCTTCGGAATGCCCACGCCCTACGGCTATATGCGCGTTTTCTGCCACAAACAGAGCGAGGACTATAAGAATATGTGGGAAGCCGGAAACCTGCTGCTCCAGAAGACACCAGCCGACAATTTCACGGCCACCACGAAGATTCGCCTTTCGGCCAAGGATGAAGGGCAGTATGGCGGCCTGACGGTCTTTGGAATGGATTATCAGGCATTGGTATTGAAGAGAGTGGGGGATGAGTTCCAGCTTCAGCAGATTACCTGCAAGAATGCTGACAAGGGGAAACCCGAGGAAGTGAAGGTGCTGGCTACCCTGAAGGCCACGGCGAAGGATAAGGTGGACTATCAGCCAGCCATTCATTGCGATGCCTATCTGAGGCTGAAAGTCAGTTACCTGGGCGGAAAGAATGCCGACGGCACCAACAAGCACGAGGCATCGGTAGAGTTCGCCTGGTCAAAGGACGGCAAGAAATATCAGACCGTAGGTGATAAGTTCACGATGCGCCAAGGCAAATGGATTGGTGCCAAGATAGGCATCATGGCCGCCGAACCAGCCGGGAAGAAAGTCCGTGGATGGGTGGACGTGGACTGGTTCCGCGTGACGAAATAACGGTTTAGTATTCCACGAAGAAGGATAAGATGCACAGTATGACGACGACAACGGCCGCAATAAAAAGCGTGGTAAACGCAATGCGTGATATCAACTTGCGCCTCTTAGCCAACGATATCGTGTGATTCTTGAATTTAGTGGCATCATCCACATGGTGATGATGGTGATGATGACTGCTTGACTTATGATCTGAACTCATATATATATCGCGGGTTAGTAAAAACTTCGGCTGCAAAGTTATATATTCTATTTGGAATCTACAAACTTTACAGCCGAAATTTTATTGTTTCTACATAAAGGCAACGGTAAGACCGGCCATGACGATGCTTACCATCGACATCAGCTTGATGAGGATGTTGAGCGACGGTCCAGAGGTGTCCTTGAACGGATCGCCCACGGTGTCGCCCACGATGGTGGCCTTATGGGCAAACGAGCCCTTGCCGCCGAAATTGCCTTCCTCCACGTTCTTCTTGGCGTTGTCCCAGGCACCACCGGCATTGGCCATGAAGACAGCCAGCGTGAAGCCTGCGGCCAAACCACCCACGAGCAGACCGAGCACGCCAGCCACGCCCAGGATGCATCCTACGAGGATTGGAATGATGATGGCCATGAGCGACGGGAAGATCATTTCGCGCTGAGCCGAACGGGTGGAAATCTCCACGCAGCGGCCATAGTCGGGAGTGGCCTTTCCTTCAAGGATGCCCTTGATTTCACGGAATTGGCGGCGCACCTCTTCCACCATGTCACCGGCGGCACGGCCTACGGCACCCATTGTGATTCCCGAGAACAGGAATGCGGCCATGGCTCCGATGAAAGCGCCCACGAGCACCTTCGGGTTCATCAGGTTCACCTGGAAGAAATTCATGAAGTCGGGGATGGTAGCCTGAGAGGCATCGATGGTCTCTCCGGCGAGGTTGGTCAGGGTCTCTCCGGCACGTGTCATGGCAATCTTGATTTCCTCGATATAGGAAGCCAGCAGCGCCAATGCCGTGAGTGCGGCAGAACCGATGGCGAAGCCCTTACCGGTGGCGGCTGTCGTGTTGCCGAGTGCATCGAGCGCATCTGTGCGATGGCGGATTTCCTCACCCAGTTCGCTCATTTCGGCATTACCGCCGGCATTGTCGGCAATCGGTCCGTAAGCGTCGGTAGCGAGCGTGATGCCCAGCGTGGAGAGCATACCCACGGCGGCGATACCAATGCCGTAAAGACCGTGAGAAAGGCTGTCGGAGGTCATCGAGAGGTCAAATCCATTGGCGCAGAGATAGCTCAGCATGATGGCCACGCTGATGGTGAGCACCGGGATACAGGTTGATATCATGCCCGTTCCGATACCTTTGATGATAACGGTGGCAGAGCCCGTGAGTCCGGCCTTGCTGATTTCCTTTGTCGGCTTATAGCTGTGAGAGGTGTAGTATTCGGTGGCTTGTCCGATAATCACGCCTGCTGCCAGACCCGTGATGACCGAGAACGAAAGGCCGAGCCAGTTTTCGATGCCCAGGAGATAGAGGATGATGAACGAGGCGATGGCAATGAGGATGGCGCTCACGTTCGTGCCCAAGCCTAATGAATGCAGCAGGTCCTTCATCGTGGCACCTTCCTTCGTACGGACGAGGAATATGCCGAAGAGCGAGAGGAATACACCCACGGCAGCAATAATCATCGGGGCGATGACGGCCCTGAGCTGCATGTCGCCGTTCATGGCAAAAGCCGTGGCACCGAGGGCAGCCGTGGAAAGTATCGAACCGCAATAACTCTCGTAGAGATCGGCACCCATTCCAGCCACGTCGCCCACGTTGTCGCCCACGTTGTCGGCAATCGTGGCGGGGTTGCGCGGGTCGTCTTCGGGGATGTCAGCCTCCACCTTGCCCACGATGTCGGCACCCACGTCGGCAGCCTTGGTGTAGATACCGCCGCCCACACGGGCAAACAGCGCCTGCGTGGAAGCACCCATTCCGAAGGTGAGCATCGTGGTGGTTATCGTGATGAGAGCCATGGAATCACCATGATAGAAATGATTCAGGATGAGGAACCAGATGGCGATATCGAGCAGACCGAGGCCTACCACCACCAAGCCCATCACGGCACCCGAGCGGAAGGCCACCTTGAGACCCTTGTCGAGCGAGTCGCGGGCTGCATTGGCCGTGCGGGCCGAAGCATAGGTAGCGGTCTTCATACCGAAGAAACCAGCCAGGCCGGAGAAGAAACCACCGGTGAGGAAGGCAAACGGCACCCATTCGTTCTGTGCATGGAGCACGTAGGCCATGAAGGCAAAGATGATGGCCAGCACGATGAACACGATGAGTACCACCTTGTACTGCTGTTTCAGGTAGGCCATGGCTCCCTTGCGCACATACTCAGCAATTTCAATCATTCTCGGTGTTCCCTCGCTCTCCTTCATCATCTGCGTGAAGAAGAACCATGCCATTCCCAATGCGCACACCGAAGCGATGGGAACAATCCAAAAGACAGTAGGAATCATAGTGATAAAAATTTAAGTTTTATAATGAATAAATCGATAATGGCTTATCCTCAGAAGCGGAAATCGAACTGCACGTCAACGAAGTTGTAGTTGTGTTTGTCGGGATTGGCGATGGAGCGATCGTTCACGCGTGCATACTCGGCGTTGATCTGCATGCGCTTGTTGAAGTAGTAGTTCAGGCCTATTTCATACATAGTCTTTGAGTTGCCCCAGGTCTTGTCCTTGCGATAGAGGTTGTAGCGGGCCTTGGCATGGAGCTTTGACTTGATGATGGGAGCAATGCCGAACACGTAGAAACCGTCGGCCTTGTCGCCCTTTGAGAAGTCAATCTCGCGCACGTTGTTGCCCGAACTGGCTGCACCCCATCCCTGGCTGTGGATATACTCCGTGCGGAATGTCCATTCATCCTTGTCGTATTCGGCTGAGATGGCATAGCGGTTCTTCTTCATGCTGACCTTCTGCCCTGTGGTCGGGTCAAGCATGCCGCCGCGGCTACCCGTCCATCCGAAGGCTCCGATGCGCACTCCCTTGATGGGCATCACCCATAGGCCGCCGATGATATCCTTGCGGTTGTCTTGATCCTTCGAGTTGATGCCTTCGCCGTTGTACACACCCACCTGATAGTGGAGCAGGGGCCGTCCGCTGCTGTTGGGGAGCACGTCACCCGACAGCTGGATACCGATATCGCGTCCGCCTGAGGATTTCTCACCGGTGCGGTCGCCGAAACCTGCAAGATTGTTGATGGCCATGGCATAGGCGTACCAGCCTTGCGTAATGGGGTTCGTGGGGTTCTCGAAGGTGAAGGCGCGCTTGAACTGACCTACCCTGACCTTGAACTCCTTGTGGCGGACCCATTCGGCATAAAGGTCAACCAGCTGAACGGTGGGCTGTCCGGGGCCCGTTGCGTTGGTGCCCTGAATTTGGACACGCCAGTCAAAGTCGGCAATCTTGCCATCGAGGATCATACGGAGCAGGCGCAGGTTGAACGAGTTGCTGTGAGCATCCTCCTTGTCTTCACCTTGATACTGAAGCATGCCGTAGCCGCTGAACTTAATGTTTTTGACCCATTGGGGCAGTTCGACGGTCTTCTTTTCTTTCTCCTGGGCATTGACATTCAATGCGAGGCTCATCGTGAGGATGGCCAGGATGAATAATCTTTTCATAATTCTTAGTTCGTTTTGGTTTGAAATAAAATATTGTTGGCTGGTTAGCGTCGGGTTAGCAGCACTACGTTCTCCACGTGCGGCGTATGAGGGAACATATCAACGGGCTGGATGGCCTCCACGCGATACTTGCCGTCCATCAGCTGCAGGTCGCGGGCCTGTGTGGCAGGATTGCAGCTCACATAGACGATGCGCTGCGGTTCAGCCTTGAGAATCACGTCCACCACATCGGGGTGCATGCCTGCGCGGGGTGGGTCGGTGATGATCACGTCGGGGCGGCCATGTTCCGCTACGAACTCTTCGTTCAGGATATCCTTCATGTCGCCGGCATAGAAGAGCGTGTTGCCGATGTGGTTGACTTCTGAGTTCACCTTGGCGTCCTCGATGGCTTCCGGCACATATTCGATGCCGATGACCTTGCGGGCCCTGCGGGCCACGAAATTGGCGATGGTTCCGGTTCCGGTATAGAGATCATAGACGAGGGGGAGCGTCTCTATAGAATCTCTAGATTTACTAGTGTCACTAGAGCCACTAGAATCACTAGAGCCCCTAGAACTCTCGCAGGTATCCTCGAAAGCGAAGCTCCGTGCCACCTTATAGAGCTCATAGGCCTGATCGGTGTTGGTCTGGTAGAAGCTCTTGGGCCCCACCTTGAACCTGAGTCCTTCCATCTCCAGGAAAATGTGATCGTTGCCCTTGAACACGTGGACGGGCAAATCTCCGAAAGTGTCGTTGCACTTTTGGTTATTCACCCATAGTAAAGCGCTGATCTGCGGGAACTTATCACCTAAGTACTGGAGCAGTCCTGCGGCCTTTTCGGGAAGTTCCGGATTCTCCGGATTTTCCAAATTCTCTGTCTTCTCCGCAAACTTAAACTGCACGATGACCATCCATTCGCCCGTATTGGAGCAGCGGATAATGACGTCGCGCAGCATGCCTGTCTGCTGGCGCAGGTCGAAAAATGGAATGTCGTGCTCCATGGCGTAGTCGCGGGCAGAATTGCGTATCTGGTTGTGCAGGTCGTCCATCAGCCAGCACTTCTCGATAGGCAGGATCTTGTCGAAGGCACCCGTGATGTGGAATCCTACGGCGGGAATGTCCTTCAAGCTTTCGCCTTCTTCCTTGGGCAGACGCTGAATCTCTTCGCGGGTGAGATAGCGCTTGTTGGCACAGCCGAAATCCAGCTTGTTGCGGTATTCCTGTGTCTTTTTGGAGCCGAGGATGGGCTTGCACTCTGGGAGTTCCACCTTGCCGATGCGCGTTAGCTGATCCATCACCTGCGCCTGCTTCATGCGGAGCTGTTCGGGGTAGGGGAGTTGCTGCCATTTGCAGCCGCCGCACGTGCCGAAGTGCTGGCACATAGGCTCTTGGCGTACCTCGCTGAACTGGATAAACCTGTCCACTTCGGCATCCCAGTAGTTGTGCTTCTTGCGGATGACGCGCAGATCAACCACGTCGCCCGGGACGCAGAACGGTACGAAGATGACCACGCGTGATTCGGGTTGCCCGTCGTGGGCGGGTACGGTATGCCTCACTAATGATTTGCCGTCGGCGGCAAAGTCGGTGATGGTGATGTTTTTCAGTATGGGGAGCGGTTTCTTGTTTCTTGCCATGTTTACCTTAAATTTCTGCAAAGATACAAAAAATTTTAATAACTTCCAAATCTTTTGGGTGCTTATCTGCTAAACAGGGAGTCTTTTTCTCAATGCATTTGTGTGGCGGAACGCTTCCGTCTTTTCGTAAGTGATATCTTTGCTCGTCATAAGTGATATCTTTGCTCGTCGTAAGTGATATTTCTGCATGTTTGAGGTCAGGCGATTACATACATTACATTCATTACATTGTTTTTTCAAGGGTGCATAATTGACGAGGTTGCAGATTGAAAGAATATAGGGTATAATTAATATAAAAGATAATTATTTTAATTTAATTATAATATATAAATATATTTATATATTATAATTAACTATAGGTATGAAGAGTTGTTGGGGCTGAAAATTTCATGTAATGAATGTAATGAATGTAATGGGAGTCCGTTCATGCTGTTATTCGAAGCGTTGTTTGCGCCCACAACTCAACGGATTCGGGGAATGCAAACTCGGCTTTGCAAAAATACGTGAAAAGGTTTGGCGGTTACGGATTTTTTTGTTACCTTTGCCAAACGGATTCAAGTGTGGGACTTACCGGTTGAACAGATTACATATTTCTAATTTATATAAGTGAAAACATTTTAAACAGTATGACAAAGAAAAGAGTCTATCTCTTCGGCAACGGAAAGGCCGAAGGTAACGCAAAAATGCGTGAGGAACTTGGTGGTAAGGGTGCTAACCTTGCCGAGATGAACCTGATTGGCGTACCCGTGCCTCCAGGATTCACCATCACCACCGACTGCTGCAACGAGTATTACGAGGTTGGCCAGCAGAAGATTATGGAAGTGCTCAACGACGACGTGACCAACGCCGTGAAACATATCGAGGAGCTCATGAACTCTAAGTTCGGCGACAAGGAGAACCCGCTGCTCGTGAGCGTACGCTCGGGTGCACGTGCTTCCATGCCTGGTATGATGGACACCATCCTGAACCTTGGTCTGAACGACGAGGTGGCTGAGGGAATGGTGAAGAAGACCAACAATCCCCACTTCGTTTACGACTCATATCGCCGCTTCGTGCAGATGTATGGCGACGTGGTGCTCGAGATGAAGCCCGTCAACAAAGAAGACATCGACCCGTTCGAGGAGATCATCGAGGGCGTGAAGAAGGAGCAGGGCGTGGAGCTCGACAAGGATCTCTCCGTGGAGTCGCTCAAGAAACTGGTTCAGCTCTTCAAGGCTGCCATCAAGGAGCGCACGGGCAAGGACTTCCCCGACGATCCCATCGAGCAGCTCTGGGGTGCCATCTGCGCCGTGTTCCGCTCTTGGATGAACGACCGCGCCATCCTCTATCGTAAGATGGAAGGCATCCCCGACGAGTGGGGTACGGCTGTGAGCGTGATGGCCATGGTATTCGGTAACATGGGCGACACTTCGGCTACGGGTGTATGCTTCAGCCGTGATGCTGGTAATGGTGAGAACCTCTTTAACGGTGAGTATCTCGTCAACGCTCAGGGTGAAGACGTGGTGGCTGGTATCCGCACACCTCAGCAGATCACCAAGATTGGCTCTCAGCGCTGGGCTGAGCGTGCTGGAATCTCCGAGGAGGAGCGCGCCGCCAAGTATCCCTCTATGGAAGAGGCCATGCCTGAGATCTATGCTCAGCTGAACGGTATCCAGGAGAAGCTGGAGAACCACTACCACGACATGCAGGACATGGAGTTCACCGTACAGGAAGGCAAGCTCTGGTTCCTCCAGACTCGTAACGGTAAGCGCACAGGTACCGCCATGGTGAAGATTGCCATCGACCTGCTCCACGAAGGACTCATCGACGAGAAGACCGCCATCATGCGCTGCGAGCCCCAGAAGCTCGACGAGCTGCTCCACCCGGTATTCGATAAGAAGGCCTTGATGAACGCCAAGGTTATCACGCAGGGTCTGCCTGCATCTCCCGGTGCTGCCTGCGGCCAGATCGTGTTCCATGCCGATGATGCCAAGGAGTGGCACGAGGATGGTCACAAAGTGGTGATGGTACGTATCGAGACCTCTCCCGAAGACCTCGCCGGTATGGCTGCTGCCGAAGGTATCCTGACCGCTCGTGGCGGTATGACCTCTCACGCTGCTGTGGTGGCTCGTGGTATGGGTAAGTGCTGCGTCTCTGGTGCAGGTGCCATCAATGTGGACTATAAGGCTAAGACCGTTGAAATCGACGGCGTCGTATATAAAGAAGGTGACTACATCTCTCTCAACGGTACCACCGGACAGGTATATGCTGGTGAGGTTCCCACAAAGGCAGCCGAGCTCTCTGGCGACTTCAAGGAGCTGATGGACCTCTGCGACAAGTACACCAAGCTGCAGGTGCGCACCAATGCTGATACGCCCCACGATGCTCAGGTGGCCCGCAACTTCGGTGCCAAGGGTATCGGTCTGACCCGTACCGAGCACATGTTTTTCGAGGACAAGAAGATCATCGCCATGCGCGAGATGATTCTCTCGAAGGATGCTGCCGGACGCGAGAAGGCACTGGCCAAGCTGCTGCCTTATCAGAAGGCCGACTTCAAGGGCATTCTTGAAGCTATGGACGGTCTGCCCGTCAACATCCGTCTCCTGGATCCCCCATTGCACGAGTTCGTACCCCACGATCTGGCTGGTCAGGAGACCATGGCCAAGGAGATGGGCGTCAGCGTAGAGGATATCAAGCGCCGTGTTGACTCGCTCGCCGAGAACAACCCGATGCTCGGCCACCGCGGTTGCCGTCTGGGTATCACCTTCCCCGAAATCACAGCTATGCAGACACGTGCCATCCTCGGTGCAGCCTGCGAACTGAAGAAGGAAGGAAAGAACCCGATGCCCGAGATCATGGTGCCCCTCATCGGTACGCTCTACGAGCTGAAGCAGCAGAAGGAAGTCATCCAGGATGCTGCCAAGGAAGTATTCGCAGAATACGGCATCGAGGTAGAGTTCGAGATTGGTACGATGATCGAGATTCCACGTGCTGCCCTCACAGCCGACCGCATTGCTACCGAGGCTCAGTACTTCTCGTTCGGTACCAACGACCTCACGCAGATGACCTTCGGTTACAGCCGCGACGACATTGCCAGCTTCCTGCCCGTATATCTCGACAAGAAGATCCTCAAGGTTGACCCGTTCCAGGTGCTCGACCAGAAGGGTGTTGGTAAGCTCATCAAGTATGCCGTGAAGGAAGGCCGCGCCGTGCGTCCCGATCTCCGTTGCGGTATCTGCGGTGAGCATGGTGGTGAGCCCAGCTCCGTGAAGTTCTGCGCCAAGATTGGCATGAACTACGCCAGCTGCTCTCCCTTCCGCGTGCCCATCGCCCGACTCGCCGCCGCGCAGGCCGCTGTAGAAGAATAAACGGAAAGTGCTGAAAATTAGCTACATACAGGGCAAGTATCTGGGAAACAGGTACTTGCCCTTAGTTTT
>OMWC01000019.1 GCA_900314655.1 uncultured Prevotellaceae bacterium
GGTAAGTGAAAATTCTGACATGGCAAAATCCTGGGCAACTTTTTGTTGCTCAGGCACTTATAAATAATGTTAAACTATAGTGTTGCGGAATTAAGGTTAGTTATTAAATAAAAAATTGCACCGCAAAGTTATATACATTATTTAAAATTAGAACAAATCTAAGTTACAGAAACTTTATTGTCAGTTTCACACTTAAAATCAATCCAAATATGCTACGCCAAATAAACAATAAGCGACAAAAATGATACAAAAAGGGATTAACGTTCTGCTTTTGTAGGCATAAAAGAAAGAAATAACAACAGAGCAAACACATTCCAGTGTGTCTGCTACGAACATTTTTCAAACGCAAAAAATCTTCACCTCAAGGTGTAAATGCCTACAAGACAGGGAGCTATGGTGAAGGGTTGGGGAATGTGCTTATTTCCCCAAACCTAACTGAATTTCGCGGATAACATCATCTACGATATATAAATCACCAAAAGTGTAAAGAAGGGTTGACGGGTCGTGGAGTCGTTCATTGGTCTTGGATGTGTAGAAAATATCCAAAGCCCTTTCCGGCGTAATGTCAAGACGCTCCGAAAGTAAAGTAACAATACGTCCTATTTTGTTCCACATCAATATATCGCTCAGCATAACTATTTAATTAAAACAGATTTCTGAAAAATGAGATACTTATCCACCACGGCTTGTTTCAGAATGCATATTTGATTATTGGGGCGATGCTTTGCCAGTTCCCCAAGTGCTTTTTCTTCACTAATCTGACCAGCCTTGAAGGCTTCTACTGTATCAATCACCCGATCGTTGGCTACACCTCCTTCGATGATGTCATAGTCTTTCCATACCTTTAGTCCATCCCTACAGTCCACTATAAAGTGGAGCCATTCACTGTCGTATTTTTCAAAGTGTTTATAACGAAACTCCTTAATGGCATTGTCTAAGTCGAAAAGATATTCATTGATAACGCCGGAAGCATCCATCAAGTATCTGCTTTTTATTTCAGCCCATGTCCTGGCCTGGGTTCTGATGTCAGTCACATAGAATCCTTTGCCGAAATCTAGATTATCGCGTCCTACAGTAACTAAAGGTGCAATAATCTCTTGTGTAGCACCATGATAGACTTTCCTCATCGTTGTATTGCATTTTTGGCTTCCCAGATGTCCAAAGCTCCCAGCACGTCTTCTGTCACATGCTGGCGGCTTTGTGTGTGCAGACCGTCATAGCATTTCAGAATAAAACCGTCAATCAACCCGACGCGTTTCATTCTGTTGTACATCTCAGTTGTAGAGACATTTCTTTGTCGCGCAGCGGATTCAATGCATGAGGAAGCAAATATCATTTTGCTTTCCTGTTTTTCTCTTGCTTTGCTATGTGTTGTTCTTAATCCCATTGTTGTATATTTGTCGGCAAATATAATGTTTTTTCTCGAAATAACAAAAAAAGAGAGTATTATTTATTAAAACGCCAAGGCTTAAGTATCCAATCGATGAAATTTTGCACTCCGTTTGATGATGCATTGGGAGCTATGAAGAAGGGTAACTGGAGACCCACCCCAGCCCAACTGGAGACCCACCCCTGCCCAACTGGAGACCCACCCCTGCCCTCCCTGTTTAGGGAGGGAGCCTTGCGAATGGGGCATTCGTAAATGTGCCATTTACGCATCGTAAACGATAGAGTTACGCCTCGTAAATGGTACATTTAGAGTTCAATAATGCCTTATCTAAATCGTCTGAATAACAGGAGTGACTACAAACTAAATTAGTTTGTTCTCCTTCCGATGATACTTTGACCTCCGTTTGATGATGTTTTGAGGTACAAACTAAATTACTTTGTACCCGGAGGAATGAAAAAAAACAGGAGATCACATCTTTTATGTAAAGCATCCGTATGACACGGATGTGTCAGTGGCCGTTCCTCCCCCGTCTTCAAACAAGTTTGCATCCTGTGGAAGAACAACCGCTGACAGCCTTGACAGGCCTAACTTTACATAAAAGCAAAAACCTTGAAAACCGTAGTTTTGAACGATAATGATGACGAAAACGATAACCTTAACGTTAACCTTCATCTTTCATCTTTCATCCTTCATCCTTCATCCTTCATCCTTAACCTTTAACCTTTAACCTTTAACCTAAAAACCCTATATTTGAAACAAGGGTTTTTAAGGTTTTTACATTTCTGTAAAGACGGGCTGAAGGACTGTCAGAAGATATGCATCGGCAGACGCAAGCTTGCTTGCAGGATGGCGGTGTGCAGCTTCTGACACATCCCTATGATAGGGATGCTTTACAGAAATGATGTTTTCTTTGTTTTTTTCGCCAAAGAAAAACCCTTCACCGTAAAGCGCTGTGAGACAGAGTCATTGCGCCAGGGTGAAGGGTTTTTAATTCTAAGTTCTTAACTTAATAATTTACTTCTTGAAGAGCTTCTGAGCCATCTGGTAGAGAGAGCGACGCCAGGTGAGGAACTCATGGGCGGTGCCTTCGGAGATGTAGCTCTCGGCATTGTAACCGGCAGCCTTCAGGTCGTCAACGGCCTTGCGGATGCGGTCGGGACCTTCCTTCGAACCACAGCTGATGAAGATGTAATCCACCTTCTTGCCTTTGAGTTCTTCGGGCGTGTACATTCCACCACTGAGAATACCCCAGCTGCCGAACACTTCGGGACGAGCCAGCGTGATGGCGTGAGTCTCCATACCACCCATGGAAAGTCCGGCCATGGCACGGTTCTTCTTGTCGGCTTTGGTCAGGAAGTGGCTGTCAACGTAAGGAATCAGTTCGTCAACGAGCACTTTCTGGAAGTCATCGGCCAGTTTGTTGCGGTCGAAACCTTGTCCGAAGACGATGTCGTTGGTCATACCGTAGGTCATCACGACGATGAAAGGCAGGGCCTTACCCTCGGCAATGAGGTTGTCCATGATGATATTGGCCTTACCCTGAACGGGCCAAGAGGTCTCGTTCTCACCCCATCCGTGCTGCAGATAGAGCACCGGATAGCGCTGCTTGGGGTTCTTGCCGTAACCGGCGGGAGTATAGACGTAGGCCGGACGGAGCTGATTGCCATTCACCTTAGAGGGGAAGAGAATCTTCTGCACGCATCCGTGCTCAATGTCTGTACGGTCGGCATAGAAAGCACCGTCGTGGGCAGGTACCTCGGTACCGCTCTGCCAGCGGCTGCCGCCATAATAGCTGTTGGTTCCGGGATCCAATACTTGTGCACCATCCACGGAGATTGTGTAATAGTGGAAACCTTCATCCTCGGGCTTCAGCGTAGTTCCCATCCAGGAACCGTCCTTCTGCTTCTTGAGAACCGTTCCAGACATGCCACCGCCGAGACCGGCAGAACAGATGACATACTTGGCATCGGGAGCCACCACGCGGAAACGGACGAAGCCCTGAGAGTTAACCTGCGGATACTGCTGGCGGGGCTGACAGGTGGCGCAAGGCACGAAATCTTCCTTGATAACCTGTGTGTCGATAGCGGGATCGAAGTGAGTGAGCACGGTATGTACGTTCTTCGGCTTCAGGTCTTTGTCGAAAGGCAGGGGATAGTTGTTCACGCCTAACCATGAATCGGCATCGCAGAGGTTCCAGAAAGTGACGCAATCCACCTTTGCCTTGTGGCGACGGAGTACACGGAAGAGCTCAGCATACTTGTTCTCCTGCAGGAGTTTCTGGTCGTTGGTGATCACGGCACCCTCGTTACGAGAGAAGCGGAGCTGTCCGCCCATCTCCTGATTGACACGGATGTCGAGCTCGGTGATATGGATATGATCCACAATCTCCTCATACTTGGAGATGGCAGCCTCCATGTCTTCCTCAGAAGGGCCGTAGATATTGTAGTGTCCCTGCATGCCGATACCATCGATGGGCACGCCGGCAGCCTTCATTTCCTTTACCATATTATATATACGGTCGCGCTTCACGGGGTCGCACTCGTTGTAGTCGTTGTAGAACAGCAGTGCATTGGGGTCAGCCTCGCGGGCATATTCGAAGGCTTTGCGGATGAACTCGTCGTTGCCGCAAATCTTGTAGAATGTGGATTCGCGCAGGGGCTGGTCCTTGCCTCCCATGAAGGCAGGACGTGCGGGACCGTCCTTGATGGCCTCGTTGACCACATCCCAGCAGTAGATAACGTCCTTGTAACGGTTCACCACGGTGTGGATATGCTCACGCATACGCTTGAAGAGCACTTCCTTCTTGACGAGGTTCTTTTTCTTGTCGTAGAACATCCAGTCGGCCATCTGTGAGTGCCACAGGAGGTTGTGACCGCGCAACTTGATACCGTTCTCGCGGCAGAAGTTGGCAATCTTGTCGGCATTCTCCCAGTTCCACTCACCCTCCTTGGGATGAATCATGCCGGGCTTCATGTCGTTCTCAGCGGTGATGCTGTTGTACTCCTGCTTCACCAGCGCAATCTGATCAGGTTGCGAGATGTTTCGCTGGTTCACTGCCACACCTACCATGAAGTAATCCTTGTAGGCATCCTTGAAGGAGATGTGCTGAATCTGCGGCCTGCCAAACTGGGCATTTGCGGCCAACGCAACGGCACAAAGGGCCGTCAAAACAATCTTTCTCATAAAGTTTTAATATTATAATTAATTAGTTAGAAAAAAATTCATAGCTCTTTCCAGCCTTCGTCTTCACGTCGTATTCATAGACGGTGATGGAGGGTTGAGGGTTGGAGGACGAAGGTTGAAGTGAGGGTATATCAGCTCCCTTCAGCAGGGCGTTGGGACATTGGCCTTTGGCCTTACGGAGTCCCTTTCCTTTCAGGGGAACGGCAGAACGCAGACGGAGCACGCCGCCGATGGTGGAACGGACCGTGGCCTTCATCTTGAGTCCTTTACTTTCCGGTATAGAACTCTGTGACTTTGTGTCTTTGTGTTCCGTTAAACCACTCCATTCCATATCCACTTCAAAGCCACCGCGGGCACGAAGGCCTTTCACCTGGCCCTCGCCCCATGCATCGGGAAGGGCGGGAAGCAGATGAACCGCTCCGTCGTGACTCTGCAGGAGCATTTCGGCAATGCCTGCCGTCGCACCGAAGTTTCCGTCAATCTGGAAAGGCGGATGGGCATCGAAGAGATTGGGGAACGTGCGTCCTTCGGGATATTGGAAGGCAGCGCGCTCGGAAGGCAGCAGCCTCAGCATATTCTGGATGATGCGGAAAGCATGGTTACCGTCCTGCATACGTGCCCAGAAATTAATCTTCCAGCCCAGACTCCAGCCCGTGGCCATATCGCCACGCTGTTGCAGGGTGACGGCAGCGGCACGGAAGAGTTCCGGATGACTGTAGGGAGATATCTGATTGCTGGGATAAAGTCCGTAGAGATGGGATATGTGGCGGTGTTCGTCCTTGGGATCATCACCGTCAACGAGCCATTCCTGCAACTGTCCATACTTGCCCACCTGCATAGGCGGCAGCAGGGCAATAGCCTTTCGAAGGGAGTCTTGCAGGGATTTGTCGGTCTTCAGGATTTCAGCGGAATGCAGAGCCTGCGTCAAGACATCGAAGACAATCTGGTTGTCCATCGTGCAACCGGCCGTAATGGGCGTGTCCTTACCCATGGGGCCATGCTCAGGGCTCACCGAGGGAGTGGTGACAAGCCAACCGTATTGGGGATGAACCTGCATGAAATCGAGATAGAAAAGAGCCGCACCGCGCATCACGGGATACCACTGGCGCAGGAACTCGCGGTCACCATTGAAGAGGTAATGCTGCCAAAGATGGGTGGTCAGCCAAGCTCCGCCATGGGGGAACATGCCCCAATAGGCACCGTCAACGGGTCCGGCAATGCGCCAAAGATCGGTATTGTGATGGGCCATCCAGCCACGGCAGCCATACATTTCGCGGGCCGTAGTGGCTCCCGTCTCACTCAAATCACGAATCATGGAAAACAACGGCCCAGTGGTTTCGGTGAGATTCGTCACCTCGGCTGGCCAATAGTTCATCTCGGCATTGATGTTGATGGTGTATTTCGAATCCCACGGGGCATTTACCTTGTCGTTCCATACGCCCTGCAAGTTGGCAGCCTGACCTCCCTTTTGGGAAGAAGAAATGAGCAGATAGCGTCCGTAATTGAACATCAGCGCCACCATTCCCATATCCTGACTGTCCTTGAAAGCAGCCAGACGGCGGTCGGTGGGCAGCGTGGAAGTGCCGGGAAGCTCAAGGCTCACCTTATTATATTGGGGCTGATAAATGGTTTCATGGCGAGATAACAGCTGCTCGAATGAAAGATTCTCCACTTTGCGGAGATAGTCGGCATTGCGTGCAGCAGCCTGCGCCGATACGTCGTGATAGTTTACGAAATTGGTAGCTGCCGAAATAAGCAGCGTCACCGTGGTAGCTTTCTTCACGAGGAGCGAATCGCCCGAGGCCTGAACCTCGCCGTCGGCAAGTACCTTGGTGAGACATTCGGCATAGACACGGCCCGTAATGCCTTCGTGGTCAACGGGATCCACATGGGCCGTCAGCGTGTTTCCACGGGCTTCAGCCCTGGAAGGCAACGGACAATTATGCCGGAGCGAAAACGAAAGCGCACCCGGAACGGAGGCCGTGAGCTGCATCACCACGATGCCGTCGGCCAGCGAGGCAAAGGTCTTCCGCTCGAAACGGACACCCTGTTGCTCATAAGTGACGGTGGAGAGGGCTTTCGCCAGATTGAGTTCCCGGCGGTAATCCTTGACGGGAGCTTGCCCGTCGGCAAAGCGCAGGCGCAGACTGCCCAAGGTGAGATAGCGCATACCGTGAGGGCCGGTGATGAAATCCTTGTTGATGATATCCTCGGCTTCCTTCTCGCGGCCTTCGAATATCAGCCGACGTACTTCAGGCAAGCGTTGCAAGGAACGGGGACTGTTGTTGTGATGGGGTCCGCCGCTCCAGAAAGACTCTTCGTTGAGCTGGATTTCCTCTACGGCCGTACCGCCATAGACCATCGCCCCCATGTGGGAATTACCCAAAGGGAGAGCCTCCAACCATATCTTTGCCGGACTGTCGTACCATAAGGTGTTCTCCGTTGCAGCACAGTGAAGGGTAGGCAGCGCACATAACAGGAGTATGCGTAGTAATCTTTTCAACATAGGTTTTTAACGTAATAAACTTTCGCCTTGAAAGGTAAGCAGAAAATCATTTGCAAAGATACTTATAAAAGGTGGAAAATCCTTTTTTCGGTGATACAAAAAACTTTTTCAACGTCACAAAACGGCTAAAATGTTATAAAAAGTAAGATACTTGATACAATTAAAGAACACACGCACGTAAATATTTACTATCTTTGCACAGTCATGAATAAGAAACTTATCTTCGGCATCGCAATGATGCTTTGTTGTACTAACCTCAGTGCACAAAACACAGTGCCCGCGACGAACATACGCGGCGCCCAGTATCCGCAAATCACTAATGATCACCGCGGTGTGTTCCAACTACGTGCCCCACAGGCACAAGAAGTCATCGTCGATATCGGTGGCAAGAAGTATCCCATGAGCAAGAATGCCGACGGGATATGGACAGCCACGACCGATCCGCTGATGAGCGGCATCAACTACTACTTCATGTACGTGGATGGCGTTCAGGTGAGCGACCCTGCTTCGGAGACGTTCTACGGCTGCAGCCGGATGGCTTCGTGTATCGAAGTGCCTTACACGAACGACAAACGGTTTGAGCCTGCCGACGTGGCCCACGGCGAAACGGCCATGCGCCGCTATTACAGCAAGACGCATCAGGCATGGCGGCGGATGTTTGTCTATCTTCCCCCTTCCTATCAGCAACAGCGCGACCGCCAGTATCCGGTGCTCTATATCCTGCACGGCGGCGGTGAGGACGAACGCGGATGGGCTTTGCAGGGGCGCACCGACATCATCCTCGACAACCTGATTGCACAGGGCAAGGCCGAGGAGTTTATCGTGGTGATGCCAGATGCCAACTGCCGTGACTTTGAAAAGGAACTTCTGGAGGAATGTATTCCCGTGGTGGAAAAGAACTACCGCGTGCTGGCCGATGCCGATCACAGGGCCATGGCCGGACTGTCGATGGGTGGACTCTATACGCTCAATACGACTATCAACCACCCCGAACTGTTCCGCTATGTAGGAGTGTTCAGCAGTGGCTGGTGGGCTAACACGCCCAAGGGCATGGAAAGCACCATGGGTGCCGAGCAATACTACCAGAAACTGGCAGCACGGCCCGACTACTACAACCGACAGTTCCGCGAGTTCTATATCACGATGGGCGGACAGGAAGACATCGCCTTCAACAACTGCCGCATCATGCGCGAACGCTTTGACAAGATAGGCATCAAACACACTTATTTCGAGACACCCGGCGGCCACACATGGCCCGTATGGAGGGAAAGCCTTTACCAGTTTGCCCAGCGTTTGTTCAAGGACAAAGTGGAACTGGCCAATGGTGACTTTGCCAAGAACTATTACGCAAAACCCGCATCAGCCACTTCGAGCGTGGACGATCAGGGATTCATCCGCCGCTGGCGACTGCTGGAACCCATCAGCAGGCCCGTACGTTCGAACAACGTCTTCACGGATTCTTATCTGCGCGAAGCCTTCAATACCCAGTATTTCAAGAACCAGATGACCATCGTGCCGAAGGATGGACAGAAGGTGAAGACCACCGTAGTACAAGAGGTGGTACCTCCAGGATTCGGCCGCGGACCCCGAATGCAGGAACCCCCGAAACCAGAATTCAAGACCGTCAAGGAAACTCTTACCTGGCATGAGCTGGAGAGCAGCCGCTACAACGTGAAGCTGTTCCGCTTCGGTGAAGAATACAAGCAGCGTCTCTATGGCGTGCTCTATTGGGCTGTGACCGTGGTTGACTGTACGGAAGACATGACCGTGCGCCTGGCTGTAGGTAGCAATTCCTCTTCCATGTGGTGGGTGAACGGCAAGGAAGCCCTGCTGATGTCGGGCGACCGCCGTATGGTGGTTGACGACTGCACGAGTCCGCTCCTGACGCTGAAGAAGGGCCAGAACATCATCCGCGGAGCCATTATCAACGGCCCGGGCATGAGCGACTTCTGCATCCGTCTGCTCGACGAGAAGGGGAAACCTGTCAAGAATATTACAATTAAATAAAAAAAAGAGACCCACCCCTGCCCTCCCTGTTTAGGGAGGGAGTTATTACTATTAAGCAATACAAAGAAACAATTAAATAATCCATTTGAAATGAATATTATCAATAGAATACAAGTTAATACGAAAAGGATTCTGGCAGTAATTGCCCTTCCCCTCTTAGGGGGAGCTGGAGAGAGTCTCTATGCCCAGACAGGCAAGCCCTTCATTCATGACCCATCGACCATTCAGGAATGCGATGGCAAATACTATACGTTCGGTACCGGACAAGGCGGTCTAATTTCAGAGGACGGCTGGACTTGGGACGGTGGAGGTGTACGCCCCGGTGGCGGTGCTGCCCCTGACGTGCTGAAAATCGGCGACCGCTATCTCGTGGCCTATGGTGCTACGGGCGGCGGACTGGGCGGCGGTCATAACGGCCGCATCCTCACCATGTGGAACAAGACTCTTGATCCCAATTCACCGGATTTCAAATACAGCGAACCCATCGAGGTGGCTTCCACGGATGGAAATGAAGACTGTGATGCCATTGACCCCGGACTGCTGCTCGATCCCACGACAGGACGACTGTGGTTGAGTTACGGTACCTATTTCGGTTATATCCGACTGGTAGAACTCGACCCCAAGACCGGAAAGCGCGTGGAAGGTAACGAAGCCATCAATATCGGTATCGACTGCGAAGCTTCCGACCTAATCTATCGCAACGGCTGGTATTATCTGCTGGGCACTCACGGCACCTGCTGCGATGGTGTGAACTCCACCTATAACATCGTGGTGGGACGCTCACGCAAGGTGACAGGTCCCTATATAGATAATGTGGGACGTTCCATGCTCGAAGGCGGTGGCAAGATGGTGATTGCCGCCCACGACCGCGTGGTAGGCCCCGGACATTTCGGACGCTGGATTGAGGAAGAAGGTGTGGAAAAGATGTCGTGCCACTTCGAAGGCGACTTCGATCAGGAAGGCATGAGCGTATTGGGTATCCGTCCGTTGTTATGGAAAAACGACTGGCCCGTGGCTGGAGAAGCCTTCAAGGAAGGTATCTATGAAATAGAATCGGAACGCCGCGGCTATGCCTTGGAAATGGCCGTTGACTTCGTTCGCATCAACCAACCCCGCCGTTGGTTCCGCCGTGATACGACCAAGACTCCCGAACCCGTTCTGATGCAGACCCTCCAGGATGTGGAAAAAGCCTGGCCCAAAGGCGATGTTCCCGTACGTTGCGGTGACTATATGGTACGTCCTCATCAGCAATGGGCCATCACGGCTGCACCGAATGCCGGTGGATATATGGGACAGCCCTACTATCGCATCTCCATTGCCGGTACTGACCGTTCGCTGACAGCTACTGCCAGCCGCGAAGTCATCGCACAGGAAGGTTTCACAGGAGCCGACGAACAACTCTGGCGCATCGACCAACTCACCGACGGCACATTCCGCATTATGCCTAAGAAGGTGCCTGGTTGCGACAAGCCATTGGCACTGGTGTCGTTCAGCGACAGCAATCCCACGCTTGCGGAGTTTGACTTCAACAGCGACAACTCCAAATGGAATCTGAGAAAGTAACAATAACGATAACCCTAACGATAACTATAACTTAAAATGAAAAAAGCAATTATTGCAGCCCTATTCATGGGCTTCATAACCATCAGTGCCAATGCCCAATTGTCCAGCAATCCCTACAAATTCTTGGGCAATATTACGACCAGAGGAAGTGTGGAAGCCGGAGGTGGCGTGCCACAGTATTATACTCTTTGGAACCAGATTACCTGTGAGAACGAATCGAAATGGTCTTCCGTGGAAGGAAACCGTGGCAACTTCAACTGGGTTGGAGCAGACAATGCTTTCAACTATGCCAAACAGCACGGCTTCACCCATAAGTTCCATGCTTTAGTGTGGGGCTCACAGTATCCAAGTTGGTTGGATAATCTGTCTGCAGGTGAACGATTCTCCGCTATGACCAACTGGTTCGACCATGCCAAGGCCCATTATGAGACACTACCGATGATTGACGTCGTCAACGAGGCTGTATCGAATATCCAAGGAAACCCCCACCAGCCAGGCAACCCCATGATCAAAGAGACGCTTGGTGGCGGCGGCAAGACGGGTTACGATTGGCTGATCAAAGCCTTTGAGATGGCTTACGAACGCTGGCCGGATGCCATTCTCATCTATAATGACTACAACTCTATCCAATACGACATCGACCCCTACATCGACCTTGTTCGCACCCTGCGCGATGCCGGAGCACCTATCGATGCCTACGGAAACCAGTCGCACGCCGTGGCCAATATGAGTTCTGCCAGTTTAAAAGCTGCACTCGACAAGCAACAAAATGCGCTGCAGATGCCTATGTTCATCACGGAACTGGATATTAATATTGCAAACGACGCTCAGCAAAAGGCACAGTATCAGCAAGTATTACCGGTAATGTGGGAAGCTCCCTATTGCGCTGGCGTCACTTTATGGGGATATATCCATGGAGCCACATGGGTTGATAACTCAGGACTGTACAAGAATGGTGTAGAGCGTCCTGCCATGACCTGGATCAAAGAGTATATGCAGACCGACGCAGCCAAGAATGCGGTGAGCCCATTCCCTGGCACCAAGAAAGAGGCTTCCATCTATATTCGTCCCGCAGCGCTGAAGGTGGCTTATGGAGATGCACTTCCTATCAAGGTACGCGCACGCATGGCCACCAAGACTATCCAGAAAATCGATCTCTATGCGAATGATGAGTTGATTGCCACCATGACAGAGGAACCCTACATAACAGAATACACGGCAAACTCGGCAGGCGAGAAAACCCTGAAGGCCATAGTCACCACTACCGATGGTTCCACCTATGAGCGCTTGTCGCGCATCCAAGTGAGCCGCGGCTCCAAGCGCAAACCTTACAACGATATTGTAGCAGAATTGCCGGGAACCATCAAGATAGAAGAATATGACGAAGGCCTTTCGGGCGTAGCGTATAGCAATGCTTCACGCACCTCTTATGCAATGAAAGACGGTCAGTGGATGGAATACACCGTTGATGTGAAAGAGGATGGCCTCTACGCCCTTGAAGTGGAGGTTGCCTCCGCCAATAGCAACGGTATGTTCCACCTGTCAGAATACGGGTTTGATAACCTCACTTTCCACACCAATATCACTCAGGTGCCCAATACAGGCAGTGCCACTACGTTCCAAACCCTGCGCTGCCCCATGACGGAGCCTCTGAAGGCTGGTCGTCATACTTTCTGCCTGAACATCGATAAAGGAGGTTTCTACATCAAGAGCATGACCTTCAAAGCGCTGCCTGTCATCAGCCTGCCTGGTACGCTCGAAGTAGAAGACTTTACCAGCGGTGAAAGTATCAGTGTCATCGGCGGCAACGGTGGCTCAGTGCTTGGAAACACCACTACAGGCGAATGGCTAGAATATGCCGTCAACATCACTGAAGCTGGGAAATACTCCTTTGAAGCTACCGTATCTTCAGCCGTCGAGGGTTCGTCCTTCAAGATGACACTGATAGAACCCGACGGTAACAAGAAAACTTTGGGAACCATCACCTTGCCCAATACCGGCAGTCTGAATACCTATCAAGTGAAGAGCGGCAACATCCGCAACAAGCTGAAGGATGGACGCCAGACGCTGCGTATCGATGTCATCAATGGTGGTTTCAACCTCGACAAACTGGTATTCACCTGTACAGAACCCACTGGCATCATCTCGGCAGAGGCCGAGCAGACAGCTACTGAGACACAGTGGTTCTCACCCGACGGTCGCAGACTGAGCGCTCCACAAAAAGGTCTCAACTTGGAACGTACGGTTATCAACGGCCAAACGGTTACGCGAAAAGTAATTAGATAACGATAACGAAAACCCTAACGATAACGAAAACGAAAACGAAAAAGCCCTAACCCTAACTTTCATCAAGCGCAAAAGTTAAGGTTAGGGTTTACGTTAAGGTTAAAACTTCACTTCGGTTTTGCTGCCGCCATATTCCACGGTCTTCAGTTGACCTCCTGGCAATTGAATGCGGAATGTGCGGTTTTCCAACATACCCTTGAAACTTCCTTCACGCTTACCGATGGTCAACGTGCGCTTGCGGTCGTTCCATTGCAGCAAGATCGTGCTGTAAGCCCCCTGCTCGTAATTATAATTGTCACCTTCATCCTCATAAAGCGTGAACGTGGCATCAGCTCCGGGATAGACCAGCAAGTCAAGCGTCTGCCAGTCAGCGATATTGGCATTCATCACCTCCTTCCTGCAGAGCGGTAGAATACTTCCCGCCTTCACATAGACAGGACAATGAGCCAGCGTGCCGTCAGCCTTTACGGTCTGTCCTCCTTCCAGACGTTCTCCGCTCCAATAGTCATACCATGGGGTGCCTTGCGGCAGATATACATCGTAAGTTTTCTTCGCCGTCCAGTCGGCTGTAACCTCCCGTTGTATCTTCTCTGGCGTATAAAGAGCCTCCACCACGGGAGCCACCAGCAACGAACGGCCAAACATAAACTCACGATTATTGTCCCAAGCCTTCGGATCATCCTTGAAATCCATCATCAAGGCGCGCATAAAACTGTCATCATTACGGTGTACCTGCCACGAAGTGCTATAGATATAAGGCAACAACTGATAACGCATCTTGACGGCAGCGAGCAGCGCATCATAGACAGGCTCGCCTGGCTTCCCGTAGTAATTCAGTTCGCGCCATACGTCCGTGCCGTGGCTGCGCATCATCGGACAGAACAGTCCAAACTGCATCCAGCGCACATAGAGTTCATGGTATTGCAGATTGTTCATGCCCGAAAGCCGTCCTTTGGTATTGTAAGCCCCTGCAAAGAAACCGCCGATATCGGTATTCACGTTGGGATTGGCCGTCAGCGTATAGTTCAGGCAAAGCGGAACCTGCTTTCGGAGCACATCCCAGGAAGAATTGACATCACCACTCCAGGTGTTGGCACCCGTGCGCTGCTGACCAGCGAAATAACTACGGGTGAGGATAAACACACGCTTATTCTTGTCAACGGCCCGCTGATGATTATAAACTCCCTCCACGGTAGCCAACGGGAAGAGGTTGCGCATAGAACGCCACGAGGCCTGCCCTTCCTTACCAGAAACAGGATCGGTCATGGGGCGCACCTGATCAAGATCACTCTCCTGAAAATCCAGATGGTCGGGATCGGTGGAATCCATCCACCATGCATCGATACCCGTCTGATGGAGTCGGCTGAGATGGCGCCAATAGATATCACGGGCTTCCTTACTGAAAGGATCATACACACGCACACCACTCGGATAATCCATACGGGGAGGCCAGAAGGTCAGACCGCTCTGCGGCCATGTCTGGAAATCATAGAGCAATCCTTTTTCAGAGAGGTCGCGATAAGGTTTCGTCATGGGACCGAAACTCGCCCATATACTGATATTCAGATGCTTTCCCTGCTGATGCACACGGTCGATCATCTGCTGATAATCGGCAAAATCCTCATTGCCGAACTCCATGGCATTCCACACATAATTGCTGCCCCAATACTGCCAGTCCTGAATGATACCATCGAGGGGAACACCCGTTTGCTGATAGGTATCCACCACATCGAGCAATTGCTTTGAACTGACGTAACGCTCGCGACTCTGATGGAAGCCATAGGTCCAGAGCGGCAACATGGGTACCTTACCTGAAAGCCAGCGCATACCGCTGATCACACCATCGGCGTCGCCACCATAGATAAAGTAATAATCAACCAGTTCACCGACCTCCGATTCCAGCTTCAGTGTCTGCCCGTCATCATTCAAAGTAGTAGGCGAATAGTTGTCCCAAAAAACACCATAGCCCTTGATGCTCTGGAAGAAGTGGGCATAGTCCTCTTGGTTCGACTGCATCATCCGTCGGTTTTCACCACGCTGATTCATCTTACCGTTCTGGAGCATTCCGAAGCCATAGACTGGTTCCTGTCCTTCCAGGCTGAAACTCTGTATCACACGATAGCGGCCCTTGTCCACACCCTCCGTAATCGGACGGAAAGCAGCTCCCCCTTCGCGCAGCAACACGTTGCCTTTCTTATCCGTGAAAGTAAGGCGGCCGATATCGTCTTTCTTCACCAGCACATTCTTCGCATTACCAGCCTGCGGCGTGGCCGTCACCACCCAACTATGGTGCTCCACCTTCGCATCGGTCGGTGTCTTCACCACTCTGACGATGTTGGGCGAATAGTAAATCACTTCCGTATTCTGGGCATAGGTCTCGGCCACGCCCCATGCGCTCATCAGCGCAACGATTAGTAGTAGATAGACATTTTTTCTCATAACGCTGCAAAGATAGTAAAAAAAACTCATATCCCGTCTTTTCAGACGCTTAAAGATTCAATTGCAATTCCCACCAGTCGATATTGAAGAGTTTCGGACCCTTGCGGCCTTTGAATAAAAGATAAAGGTCATGAGAGCCTGTGACAGTTTCTTTCAGATTTGCAGAGAGAGTCTGCCACTGTTCCCAACCTCCTGTGCCGGGCACATCCAGATGCACCAGTTCCTTACCGCCAATGCTGTCGATACGAAGTTCTATACTTCCACCACGGAGTCCGCTCGCCACTTGCGCTGAAAAGGCGACGGGACCTTTCGCCCCGAAATCGACATTCTGCAACTTGATATAATCACCATTATGCACATCCGTAACATATACTCCAATGGCATCGTTCTGTTCCGTCTTCACCCCACGGGAAAAGGCCATCGTCTCTGCCTCCACCCGCCGGTAGGGATTGAAAGCGGCCACGGGTTTCACACCCTCGTCGGTAGGCATAATCTTTGGGAATGAGCCATCGCTATTGTACTGGAACTCTTCCACCGCCACACTACGGCCAAAGCCGCCACCCTCAGGGAGTTTTCCAGTGTGATAGAAGAAATAGCTATGGCCTTTATAGTCTGCCACACCGCAGTGGTTGGTAAACGAATTCGTGTCGCAAAGTGGCATAATCTCCCCTACATACTTCCATGGACCTAAGGGTGAAGGAGCAGTGCTGTAGGAGATATGCTCAGGCACCCCACCTGCAGCATAGAGCAGATAATATCCGCTCCCCTTCTTTTTGGAGGGGCGCAAAACCGGCTTCTTCATCAGCCATGGCCCTTCCACATAACTGTCCCGATACTGCTTACCCTTCTCACGCTTGTTCATAACAGGTGAGCCGAAAGCTTCCTCGGTCATCTCAATCCTACCAAGTTCGCCCTCGTAACTGATCATGTCGCGATTCAGTTTCAAGTAATACAACTGAGGATTACCCCACATGAGCCAAGCCTGTCCGCTATCATCGATCATCACCGTGGGGTCGATATGATCCCAGGAACCATTCTCAAACAGCGGTTTACCGATAGCATCACGGAAAGGCCCCGTTGGTGAATCACCCACAGCCACTCCGATAGCCATGCCGTTAGACAATTTTGAATGGGCGCAGATATACCAGAAGAACTTGCCATCGCGCTCAATACACTGTGAAGCCCAGGCACGGTCGTCGGCCCATGTGAAACTCTCCAAGGCCAAGGGCGAACCATGGTCTTGCCAATTCACCATATCGTTTGTGGAATAGACACGCCACTCCTGCATCCAGAAGAAGTCTGCCTTGTCCTCATCATGCCCGGTATAGACATACATTGTGCCGTCGTGCACCATCGGGGCAGGATCGGAAGTGAACCACGTCTGCACAAAAGGATTCTGTGCTGTCGCCAAAGCCGGAGCTGTTAGAAGTAAACCGGCAATGTAAAGTTTTTTAAGTTCATTCATATTCTATGGCTGTACTAATCTTACTTCATATATTTCACCAATCTGACGATGAGGCTTTGCCACGAACTTCACGCGCACCTGCTTCTTATCCTTAAGCACGGTGGCAGGCAGTTCGTAGGTTTCATATTTGAACTCGGAGATACGGTACTTACCGGTGTTATTGACCGATTGTACCAGCACATCATCCACAAAGATGTCGAACTCATGCGTCTTCCACTCACCTACGCCCCAATATTTCAGGCGCAGGCTCAAATCTGTGCGACCGCCAGTCTGCATGAGGTAACTGAACGAATGACCATCGCGGGCATCACGGAAGAACACATTGTTGGAATTACCGGTATAACTCCCGTCGGTCTCCATCTTATGGTCCGTCTCTGGCTGTTGTTCGCCGGGCTGCACCTTATCAATGGTACGTGCCTCCAAGGCTTGCCGCTCACGCTCTTCCTGGGCGAGACGGTCGAGATATTGCTGATAACTGTTCTCCGTCAACGCAAGCCAATACATCATATATCGGCTGTCATGGATTTCGAAGAAAGGCTGCAATTCTCCCGAGATGCCGTTAATCATCTTCGTAGAGAGCGTAAAATGGAGCGGTTTCCCAGGTATGGGTGTCAGTTGCGAGGGAATGTCCTCGATGTTATTATTTATCAGAATGGGCGCCTGATCGATGGGTAGCTTGGCTCCGCTTGCATACTGACCAAAACGGCTGTCATCGGCAATGAGGTGTGCCATATCCTCCGTACCTGTCTTCATACCAAGCAGGATGGGACCATACATCAACGCCACATACTGAGGCACGTTGGGCAGGTATTTAAGACTTGCGTGCATGGGGTAATGAACGGTGACCACATCACCACGCTTCCATTTACGGTCGATGGTGACATAGGAAGAAGGACCCGTGATGATGTTTACGGGTGTACCGTTTACCTCAACCTTAAACTCTCCGGGACGGACCCACCCTGGATAACGCACCAGCAGGGAGAAACGGCCTTTACCCTGGGTGATGGTGATGCGGCTCTCTTCACTATAGGGGAAATTGGTCTCCTGACGAAGCACAACGCCCCGTTCTTTCCAGTTCAGTTCGGATGCCACAAAGAGGTTCACAAAGAGCGCATCACCCGAATGGGTGTAAATAAACTGTCCATACTTACCATGGTTTTCCATGCCGGTACCCACACAGCACCACATGGCTTCGTTGGGAGCCGAGTAGTTACGGTAATGACGCGGACGCTCTGGCGTGAAATAGACATAGCCTCCATGCTCAGGATGTTGCGATGAGAGGATATGGTTCATCATGGCTTGCTCATAAAAGTCAGCATAGCGTGCCTCAGGATTACGGCGATGCAGGTCTTCGGTCAGTTTCAGCATATTGTTGGTATTGCAGGTCTCCGGTCCATCGATATCGTTGATAAAATCCATGCAGGCATCTTTGGCGGGGAAATGCTCCCGACGGCTGTTGCCGCCGAAAGCCAGTGTACGCTCTCCGGTGACGATATCCCAGAAGAAGGAGGCAGCCGAATGATACACCTCATCACGACTTACTTCAGCGATACGCTCAAAGCCCACCACTTTCGGTATCTGGGTATTGGCATGCAGATTGTCGAGACAATCCTGCCGTTGTGACAGAGGCGTGAGCAACCGCTTATGAGAGAAACGACGGGCACATTCAAGATACTTTTTTTCACCCGTGATGGCGTAAGCATCGGCAATGACTTCGTTCATTCCGCCATGCTCGTTGCCAAGCATCTGCTCCATCTGCTGATCTGTGAGTTTCGATGTGATATTGACAGCCCAGTCGCAGAACTCCAGGAAGAGATTCTTCGCTTGCTCATTACCACAATATACCCATGCGTCGCGAAGTCCGGCATACATCTTGTGAAGATTGTAGAAGGGTGCCCACGAACCGCTATATACGCGGAAGTCGCCATTCTTGAAACCACTCCAGATGTTCGCACTATTGGGCATACCACCCATATAGCCGATGCCCCATTCGGGATGATTCTTCCTATTCGCCGCGGCACACTCGGCAATCTCGCTGATCATGTACTCCATACGGCGGCGGCATTCTTCATCGCCTGTGGCGGCATTGATAGCCATTGCTGTCAGATAATGACCTCCTACGTGACCGTCCAATCCGTCCCAGTTAGGATAGGTCTTGGCCTTGGGTTCCAAACCTGCCTCCTTACGATAGGGTGCCAACAAGCGGTCGCAGTCATACTTCAGAAGGGTTTTGATATTCAGGTCACGGGCATGCTTCAACGGTCCTTCGAGCAGAGTTACGTCACCCAATGGGAACTCGTTAGCATAAAGACCATTCTGGGCTGTAGCCGTCATGGCCACAGCCCCAAACAATAGGGAAAGAAAGATGCTTTTCATTTTTATTTCTTGAGTTTTGCTTTTCCATTCACGATATATAGACCAGGAGACAGACTGTTCCAGTTGCTCTTTTCCCCCACCTTGACACCCTGAAGGTTGAAAACAGAATCTCCATACCGTGAACGGTCATTGGTCAATGGTGAATTTTCAACAATCTGAATACCAGTCGTGGGGGTGAGGGTACAGAAAGTGAAGTAGGTGGGCTCATCGAACATGGCGGGATGTGTAGCATCCTTGAGATACTTGCCAGTGCCTACATTCTTCAGCGTCCAGCCCTTGCCTTCCACATACTGAATATCCCATACCGCACCGTCAGGAATGACGTAACCTCTCTGGCCGTTCAGACCTTGGATAAAGCAACTGCTTCCTGTAAGAGCCTGTGAGTTGAGATAGCCTGTGCCGCCATCCACCTGGTATTCCTCACCATCAGTGGTAATAAGGCGCAGGCTCCGGCCACCATTGATTCTGCCAACCTTGAAGAGGCAACCCTCGTTGATATTTATCAACGCCGTTTTATAGTCATCGTAGCCTAATTTCTGATCGGATTCACAATAGAAAGCCTTACCTTCAGCCTCGTTGACGATAGCAAAGTTTTTCTGAGTCAAGGCTGACAAACCACCTGTAAGGCGCTCGCCGATGGTCCAGTATTTTGTGTAATTCTCAGGATGATTCATCACATCTAGAACCTTTTCGGCATAGCGCTTGCCCAAGGTGCGATAACCCGCAGCCGAAAAATGCCAAGGGTCTTTACCATTGCCTTGAAGCCCCTCAGCAGATATGGCATGACCAGTAGGAATAACTTCGGGTATACGGTTTACTTGTACGTTATGGCTTTCGCAACCACCACTCTGAGGAGCATCACCCTTATGCTCTACCTCACCGACATAAATATGCACATCGGAGGGCCGGAGATCAAGATCCCTCAACATGTCCTTATAAATCTTCTTGACCATGTTAGGCCAGTTAGGATCACCACAGTTCGATTCGCCCTGATGCAGGAGGATGCCCTTGATGACACCCACCTCCTGAGCTTTCTTTGCCATTTCTATGATGCGGCCGTAAGGATTAGCCCCATAATAGTTTCTGGCTATCTGAGCCCACCACTCGTTGTAATTATCTTTGTATTTCTGCTCATAAAGGTCCTTATCAAACATCTCAATAGGACTGCCTCCCATAGCAACCGCAATGACACCGATTTTCTTGTCGGGAAGTTCCTTTACCATCGTACGGCCGAAATAGTCCGTCGGGCCTAACTTGCCAACAGGGCTGACAATGGGACATTCAGCTGTGTACCAGTTGCCAAGTGTACGCTTAGGATTATCGAAATTACAAGTGGCCAGCATCTGGAAACGAGGGTCCACATTGCCCACATCTTGGGCTTCCCACTGGGCATTGCCCTCCATGTTAGACTGTCCGAAACAGATGTAGATATAGAAGTTAGGATCTACTTCAGCCCGCATTCCCTGCAGGCCGGTTGCCAATAATGCGATTGATAATAGAAATCTTTTCATCTTTCAGTTATCGTTAGGGTTAACGTTATCGTTAGAGTTACTTATTGCGTGCGGCATCGAAGAACTTCACCATGTGGGCAAGATTCTCCTCGGTGTACATATTGAAACCATGGCCACCTCCGTCAACGGGATAGAACTCTGACTTGACGCCAGCATCCTGAAGGGCTACGGCGAACTGCTCACCCTGACAGAAGGGAACCACATTATCCTCCGTGCCGTGGAAAACGATGATGGGAGGATCGTTCTTATCCAAATAGGTGGCTACGCTCAGAGAGCGGTATTTGTCGGGGGCTTCCTCTTTCGAGACACCGCCCAGCAGTACCTGTTCAGGTGACGGATTCATCGTCATGGCCTTTCCGCAATCCATGTGGAGCAAATCCACGGGACCCGACCAATCGGCAGCTACACTCACTCGGCTGCTATAGCCGGTATAAGGACCTACGCTGCCTTCCAGATCGATTTGTTCCGTACCCACCGTGGTTTGTGAAGTACCCGAAGTAGCGGCTGCCAACGATGACAGATGACCGCCGGAAGAGAAACCGGATGTGGCCACAAAGGTGGTATCGAGCTGATATTTGTCGGCATTGGCACGCAGGTAGCGGATAACGGCCTTGATATCATGAATCTGGGCAGGATAATGGGCATCCTGACTGGAACGGTGGTTAGGTGTCACCACAGCATAGCCTGCCTTCAACAAGGCAGCACAGATGGTGCCGAGGTCGGCCATGCCTTTACTGCTGTTGCTGAACCATGCACTTCCATAGATATGTACGACCACGGGGTATCGCTCCGCCTTCTTTTCGGGCAGATAGATGTCGAGCGTGTGATAAGCCTTGTCGTCACCGGCATAGTTAAGGTCGCTGAACTTCTGGGAATAGTGCATCTGACTGGCAGAGATCTGCTGACCTCCGAAACCAAAGCCACCCTGAGGCTGAGCCCAGCCGACAGTTGACATGAATGATAGTTGGCAAATGATAAATGATAATTTGGTTTTCATAATTATAAGTTTATTTCTTGTGATATATGAACTGATTGATATCTACGTAGCCGCCTGTGCGCTTGGTGGCGTAGTTGAAGATGCCGAACTTGGTACCCATGAAGAAACGCTGCCAGTCGAACCGCAGGGGATAGCGGGCTGTTCCTATCTGCGTCCACTCGGAGCCATCGAGGCTGTAGTAGAAATTGGCGGCATCACGACCGCCCTGACGGCCTTTCACCGGACGGAAATCAGCATCCACGCGCAGCCAAATCTTCGTCTGGTGGAGCGGAATCTCTGCGATGCAGTTCTCCTTATTCTCTGCGACCTCCTTGTCGCGGTCGGTGAGTTTCACGGAGAGTTCATTCATCTGCAACACCAACTTACCGCCCCGCTTCTTCACGCAGAGGGCTCCCGTGTCGCTGTTGAAAGCCGCCAGTCCGGCGCAGTCGCCATCCTTCATGTGCGAGAGGTCCATCTCGATGGCACCGCTGCACTGGGGGCCTTCCATCCGTTGCGTAAGCGTATTAGGTGCCAGATAGAGCGTATTGACCACCCTGTTCGTCTTCAGGCGCAGGTATCCCGGCCGCTCTTTCAGAGACCACGACTTGTCTATTGGGTTGTGGTTCCATTGCCATTGGAGTCCGAGTCTTTCAGCCGAGAAATCATCGCTCTTTACAATCGATGCCGCAGGCTGTCCGCTTTTCAGCGGTCTTACCGTTTCGGGCACCTTACCGTTCTCATCGCCCAGCATCGGCCATCCGTCAATCCAGCGGCAGGGCATCAGCGTGAGCACACGTCCCACGCCTCCACGATCCTGGAAGATGATGCCGTACCAATCGCCGTCTTCCGTATCCACGATGGTGCCTTGTGCCTCATAGGAGAAGCCGCCGAACTCGCTCTCCAGAATGACTTGTTTCTCGTAGGGGCCCTCAATGTTGTCGGCACGGTAGCACACCTCACGCCGATGATGCCCCGGGGCGTATGTATGCGAAATCATCAGCAGGTAGTATTTGCCGCGGTGTTTGATCATGCGGCTACCTTCCAGGAGTCCTTTTTCCTCAGCCTCGCGCTTGAAGAGCTGCCGATGCGTGCCCTCGATGACATCCGAGAGATCGGGCTTCAACTCCATCAACTCGCCCGTGCCATAGACGACATAGACGCGCCCGTCATCGTCAAAGAACAACGAGCAGTCGTGGAAATGGCGCATACGCGACACCAGTGTCCAGGGCCCTGAGGCCTGCGGAGCGGTCATGATATAGGTTTCGCCGGGATGCTGAGGTCCGGGCTGGGGAGCATTCTCGTTGGGCGCAAAGAGCGCATAGAACCTGCCGTTATGGTATTTCAGCGATGTGGCCCATTGGCCTCGGCCATAGGCCGTACCATTCTGCAGGTCATATTTCGGTGAGTCCGTCAGACGGTCGAAGATATAGCCCACGGTCTCCCAGTTTTTCAAGTCTTTCGATGCCATCACGGGTGCTCCGGGCATCAGGTGCATCGTGGTGGAAACCATATAGAACGTATCACCCACGCGGATGACATCAGGATCGGGGACGTCGGCCCATAGCATCGGATTATGGACGGCTTCTTCGATGATGAATACAAAACCGCCACGCGGCTGGCAGTTGACAGACGGTGACAACCGTCCACCGATGGGCAGGATGTCCCAACCCCCTCCGTCTCTCCCCCTCGGGGGAGCTGGTGGGGGGTCCAGAAATGCTTTTGTGAAGCGATCTTCCTTCACGATGCCGTCAAGTTGGAGGGGGATGGTCTTCACCGAATCGCTACCGTTGATACCGGCCACATACCAAGTGGTACCCTTGCGGCGGGCCATCACCACATATTCGCCGGGATAGCCTGCCACCAAGCGGGTCTCATCCCATGCCGTGGGCAGATTGCTCAGGAAGTCCTGCACCTCCTTGGGTTGTGCATAATAGCTCTCGGGTTTGTCGGCCAGATGCTGGAGACCGCTCTCAAACAACACGGTCAAAGCCAGTTCATGGGCATTGGTGGTGATATGGGGATGCTGCGAATCGCTGAACGTACAGGGTGTGTAGTCCATCGGCCCAATCACGTTGCGGGTGAAAGGCAGGGTGGCATTATGGCGGGCAGCCTTCGCGGTGAAGGTCGGCACATTGTTGTACCATTCGGCCCCATAGACGGCTTCCGTCGATAGCAGGTTAGGCCATGTGCGTTGCCAGCCACGCGGAATCGTCGCACCATGGAAATTCACCAGCAGATGATGGCGGGCGGCACATTCCAGCAAATCCTGCTGGTAGTCCATGTTCTGCTGACTGTCGCCGGAGAAGAAGTCAATCTTCACACCGGCCACGCCCATCCGTTCGCACCAGGCAAACTCCCGTTCGCGGTCTTCTTTCTTGTTCAGACGGTATTTCGGCGTAGGGGCACCATCCACCCATCCCACGGATGAATTGTACCAGATCATCGGCCTGACGCCCCGCTGTTTGGCGTAGTTGATGGCATCCTCGATGGTAGGGCCGCCTTGCATCGTGTCCCATTCAGCATCGATGAGCACGTAGGGCAGACGAAGCTTTTCGGCCATATCCACGTATTGCTTGATGATATCATAGTCGTTGGAACCATGGTTATAGGCCCAATAAATCCACGACACCGTACCAGGCTTAATCCAACTGGTATCCGCAATCTTGCTCGGTTCGCTCACATCGGTCACCAACGTGGATTCCACCACATCTTTCAAGCTTCCGATGATAGCCACTCTCCAGGGAGTGAAGAGTGAAGAGTGAAGAGTGAAGAATTTGCTGCCGCCATCGCTCTCAGCCGGAGTCACGCGGTAGTTCTCCCCGTCATTAAAGAGACAGGCAGCACTTTGTCCGCGCCCGATATTCGCCTCCGTGAGCAATACGAAAGTGCCGTTCACGGGTTCGAGCAAGGCAGGGAATCCCCAGCGGTTGTTGTAGCCCTCTGCCGACTTCGAAATGCCGCTGAACGAAGGAACGGGCTCCACCTTGTAGGTAGTCGTGAGCGGGAAGAATCCCTCGTAGGAATCCGTCCATTGCTGCATCCACCGGCGGGTGCCTTCGGGAATCCTGTAGGACAAAAGTTCCTCAGAGCCACCCTCATAGCGGAAAGCCACGCCATCGTTGAACACACGGAAGACCAACTCTTTTCCGCCGCCTATACGATAGCGGTACTCATTGGCCTCATTCTCACAATGGCTGCGCTTGCCCGATACCATATCATAACTGACATGAAGATGCCTGGGGCCAGAACCCTCTCCGAGGCGAAGCATAGGACCCCTCCCTTCGGGAGGGGCAGGGGTGGGCTTCCCCGTCATGCTCAACACCTGTTTCCCTTCATGGAAAACCTCAAAACCGGTATCCACACGTTTCACCTCAATGCGCTTGTCGGGTGAAGTCATGGTCTTCTCTTGAGCCTCAACACCAGTACTGAGAGCAAGAAATAGTAGTACGACAAAAATGTTCTTTATCATCTTTTAGGTTTTAGCTATGCAAAGATAAGCATTTCCCTCGTATCCGCGCGTATAAAAAAGTAAAGAAATCCCCTACTTCCGTTCAAATGAGACATTCACGAAAGTAAGGGATACATTTTCGTTGGGCATAAAGCCTGATTACTCTTTCAATGGCTCCAACTTGAAGTCGGTTGCCGAGAACCAATGGAACCTGTTGGCATCGGATTCAGACAGTTCGGAGTCGGCATAGACGCCATAGCGCACCAGGCTGTCAGGGCCTACCTCGACGTCCTTCAGGATGGTTTGGGTCCAGCCAAAACCGTTGCCGTTGTTAGCCTCCGAGATTCGCTTCATCAAGTGTCCGTTCTCCGTCGTGTTGAGCTCTGCCTCCGAAACCTTGGCCACATAATCGACGGCCATCTGCCAGATGTTTCCGCCCTCATTGCCCAGCGGCGTGATGGAGATGGAGTCGCGACCCATGGCCGTCTCGGCATAGATGAAAGCACCCCAGTTATCGGCCCTGGCATTACACGTCAGCCGATAATGGCCAGGAGCCATCTTTTCGGTGCGCTCGGCCTGGAAGAGCAAGTTACCGCTGGGGTCGTAGGCATCCAGATAGCGCGCCCGACGGTCGCCCGTGAAGTATTTTCCACTGTTCGTATAACGGTGGCTGAGACAGTTTTCGGCCTTCAGCAGCTTCCAGTGGTTGTCCTGATAGTACTTCCATTCCTCATCGTGGAAATAGAATCCCTCGCTCATTCCGTCCTGCACATGGATATGCGACTGGTATTTCTGCTTGCTGATGGTATTTGCCAGATCGGCAATCTTCTTCATGGCAAAGACGCAACCGCCCACGGCAACCAGCCATAATAGCAGCCAGAACACGCGCTGAAGGGTTCCCATGGAACTGATCTTGCCGGTCTTTTTCATCAGGGCATGCACCGCACAATAGGCGGGAATGAAACAAGCCACCAAGGCGCTGACACCCAGCGTCCAGAACATCTCGGGCTGCTGTGCCATTTCCAGTTGCTCCTGCTGGAAATACTCTCCGATAACGGCTTGCGGAATGATATATAGCCGCAACAGCATGATGAGGATGGCCACACAAGCCACCGAACAGACGATGATCAGCAAGAGTTGGAACATGGCCACCAGGATGCTGAAGAATCCCGCCACACAGCCCTTGGCATTCACGTTATTCCTATGATAATCGCTACTCGCGGCAGCATCCATCTTCTGCTGCGCCTCAGTGGTCACCTCGCTGGCCAGCGTCTGCGGGTTGACTGCCTTACCCTTCATCTTCAGTCGGTCTTCGGGTGTGGCAGCCGAAGGCAGCAGGATGGCCAATACCACATAGGCAAGGATGGGGCCCAGGTTCATGATTCCGACATGGAACACTTTGAAGAACCCGAACAGCGGGATGCAAATCAAGATAAAACCGATGCGCCACCAAGTGCGGTCGCCGCCGAAATAGTTGGCAAAACCAGCCAGCACGCCAGCTACCATCTTGTTCTCCACGTCCCGATAGAGCCGCTTCGGAGCAGAATGGTTCACGCCGGCCTGTCCATTTCCGTCGGCATCCATCTCCTCGTTGCCAATCTCCTCCGGCGCACCAATCCGCTTGATGATTTCCTGCACGTGTTCTATGGAAATGGCCTCCACGCCCTTTGCCTTCTGTTCCGAGAGCAATTCGGCAATGCGGGCCTCGATGTCGTTGAATATCTCCGCCCCATCCTCCTGCTTGCTGAAGTGGTGGCGCAGGCTCTCCTCATAGTTGTTCAGCAACTCGTAGGCATCCTCGTCGATGTTGTAGAGTTGGCCGAAAAGGTTTATGGTTATGTTCTTTTTCATACATCTTTACTATTAATAAGCGCGGTTTTTGACTTCAAGACTCCCACGGTATGGGCGATTTCCGTCCACGCCCGATCGAGTTCGTTGAGAAAGAGACGCCCATCGTCGGTCAGGGCATAATACTTTCGCGGCGGCCCCTGCGTACTCTCCTGCCACTCATAGCCCAGCAGGCCGTCGTTCTTCAGTCGGGTCAGTAGCGGATAGAGGGTTCCTTCCACGACCAGCAGTTCCGCTTCTTTCAGCTGCTGGATGATGTCGGAGGCGTAGGCCGGACGCTCCTTGAGCAAGAGCAGGATGCAATATTCCAGCATTCCCTTCCGCATCTGTGATTTTGCATTATCAATGTTCATGGTCTTAAACATTTGAAATTAAACACTTTAGCAGTCTCGCGAAAACTGCCGAAAGGCGAGTCTGTGGCCACCAGTCACCTTTCATGGTGCAAAGATAGGTAAAATATTAGTACCTTGCAATACAAAGTACTATATTTAACTGTATTTAACAACAAGGACAGAAAACATTCCATGGAGTACCGAGTTGTTACCCCACCCCATACCAAGCAAACAAAGAGGCACACCTAAAAATATTTTACGTCCCAACATCCCAACGTCCCAACGTCCCTTTTTTTGTTTTGGAGGTAGGGGAGAAGAATAGGAAAATAGTAATTATTAATTATAAATATATATTTATATATATATAAATATATATTTATCCATATACTTGACCCCCGCAGCTGAAAAACCAATTTAGGGATGTTGGGACGTTGGGACGTTGGGATGTTCTCTCTGCTAAAACTCGCCCAGAAAGTGCACGATGCGGTTCACTTGCCGGGGAGTGAAAGTGCGCTGGCGGCCTGTGTAGCCAAGTCGTAGAAGTTCTTCCTTGAGCGGTTGGCAGACATCAATCCAATGCTTTAATTTTTTCCATGCGGCTTTGGAGCTGAGTTCTGGATTATAGCGTAATGCCAGCTCCGTACGCCCGTATTCACGATAGTTACTCATAGCTGATACAAAGTTACTAAAAATCAACGACTTATGCAAGGATTTCGGAAAGTTTTTGCTTTGTTTCCATTGGGTGGAAGCCGGGCTTCCGTTGAACAGAAGTCCGGCTTCCAATGAGTGGAAACATGCAACAGGGTCGCTAAGTTCCCGTAAGGTACCAATAAGTCGCCATAAGTTCACTTAACAGCCCTTTTGGTCAGCGTAATGTTGTATCTTTGCATCGTAAAACGAGAGCTATTCGCGATATGCTCTCGACCCGATATGCGGAAGCGGTCTTTGACTTACTGATACATCGTTTTGCGCTGATGCTTCACGCCCCGGGCATCAACCGTCTGCTCGATGATGATGCCATGAGCCTGACTGGCGGATGAGAGCGGACGGCCAGAAAGGTCGTAACGTTGCCGCCGGAGGGGCTTGCAGCTCTCCATGGTCTGGATACCGTCTGCGTCCGTTTCCATAAACTGCCAGGCATCCCAATAAACGTCACCCGTAGCTGAAGTGAGACTGAAATAGAGGTTCTTCGTGCCTTTAAACTTCTCTGGATCAACTTCTACGACATGGTCTTCCATATCGGTAGAAGAGAAATCAAAGACGGCTGACTTGGCTCCTTTCCTACCGATGCTAACCGTAAAGGTGCCCGTTCCCTTGGCACGAATCATGAAGCGGGAAGCTGCCTTAGTGCCGAAATCAACCTTGCGCACATAAGTCCAGTCGTTAACATCCATTTTCACCTGCAAGTTCTCAGAAGCATCGTTGCCCAGCGTACTGATACGGCCATTCTTCTTGATATTCGTGAAATCCTCGTATTCCAGACCGCCACAGGTGGCAAAGGTTTCCGTCTGCTGCAGTTCGTAGGGATTCACGTTGTCGATGGCATCGCAGCCCTCAAGGTCGAGCGTGACAGTGCTGACGGTGGCCGACGACTCGCTGACCGAGGCCTTGTTCACACAGATGGAACGGTAATCGCCAGCGCTGGCATCAACGGCTCCTTCCTTTTTCATCACGTCGAGCAGGACGCTTCCGTGGTTGTGGTAGATGTGATAGTAGTTGCCCTTGAACTTCTGCAGGTGGGAGTGGTTGTTGCCTGCAACTCCAGGGCCGTAAGCACCTTTGTAAACCCATGAATTGGGGTCCATGGGATTATCAGAGACCATGTAGCACATGGTGCCTCCTCCGGGTGCACTGGCAGTAATGCCATGCTCGCTCTTGTAAGCATTCCATTCAGCATTATCACGGTTGGCCCAGTTAGAGCAGTAGGTATAGACATACTTGCCGCCAATCATGTTCAGTTCGTTAGCCTCGAAGTGGTAGGGGGCAGGAATCTCTACAGCGGAACCATCGACTTCTGTCATCGAAGGCTTCAACTTGATAATGCGAGCTGCTTTAGCATTTATACCGTTCACGCCGAGACCACCAAAGGAAATCCAACCCACACCGTTATCATCAATCATGACACCAGGGTCAAAATTGGCATAGGTCCCCTGTTTGTTAGCTCCCAGAGTGTCGTAGTGGATCATCAGCTTGTTGAGGGGCGACTTAAAGGGACCCACTGGCGAACTGGCCTTCAGCACGCCCACGCCATGGCTGGAGTTGCAGAAATAGAGGAAGAATTCGTCCTCGCCTGTTTCAGGATTGGTGCGCCATGTTACTGACGGAGCCCACGACACGCCATAGCTCTGATACCAAGGATTCTTCACCCAGGAGGAGCAGATTTTCTGCGTGTCGATAGTGCCGTGGAAGGTCCAGTTGACCATGTCGGCAGTGGAGAAAATGACGATCGACTTGATGTTTCCGTAGGAGTTGTCGCCTTTCTTGCCATTGGCCAGGAACTCCTGGTGGTCGTTGGTGCCATAGACGTAGAGGCGTCCGTTGTATTCGAGTGCCGTGGGGTCAGCACAGAACACGACTGGACTGATGGGGTTACCGTTGGACCCGCTCTTGAATCCGGTGGCCAAGGTCTGTGCCGGAAGTGTTGCACTAAATGAGAAAAGACAAAAGATAAGTGATAGGTATTGTTTCATGATTGTAATTTATTGATTTACATTCTACATTCAATTACGATTCCCCCATTGCAAGAAATGTCAACCGTCATCTGCTTTTTGCGGTTCAGCTTCATGGTCTTCACGCTGCCCTGGAGTTTTGCATCGTCACTATACACCTTCAGCTGACTGCCGGCTGTAATCATCGGGAGCGAGATGGTCTTCTTCAGAGGCTGCTCTTCGGCATTGATGCCAGCCACGAACCACTTTTCGCCATGACGGCGGGCAATGATGGCATAGCGGCCAGGATAGCCGTCGATGAAGCGGATTTCATCCCAGGTGGTGGGCACCTGCTTCATGAAGTCGATGGCCCATGAGGGAGCGTCGGTGAGGTTGTTGGGAGCCATGGCGAAGTGCTGCACGCTGCTCTGGAAGAGTACGGCGGTGGCAAGGGCAAAGACATCGCTCGTGCGACGCTGACTGCCATGCTTATTGTCGGCGCCATAGTATTTGTTGAGCGTAGAGCCACCGAAATCCATCGAGCCCACGGTGTTGCGGATAAAGGTGTGGGTACAGGCATTGCGGGCCTCAGCATCGCACATGCCCTGCGAGAAATGGAGGTTCTCGCTGGCCAGCACAGCCTCGGAAGCCACATAGTTGGGATACATGCGCTCCCATCCGCGAGGCAGCGTACAGCCGTGGAAGATAACCTGCAGGCCGTAGTCGTTGGCATCGCTGAGAATATCCTCGTAGAGTTGCATCATAGGCTGCTTGTCGCCCCCGAAGAAATCCACCTTGATGCCCAGGATGCCATTGCGCCGCATCCATGCCATCTCCTTGCGCCGAAGGCGGCTGTTGTCCATGATGCCCTTGGGCGTTTGCGGGGCATCGTTCCAATGGCCGTTAGAGTTGTACCAGAGGAAGAGACCCACACCTTTGCTGCGGCCATAGGCTGCCAGCTGCTCCATGCGCTCATAGCCTATCTGCTTGTCCCACCAGGCATCCACGAGCACCGAGCGGTAGCCCATCTGGGCGGAGAAATCAATATAGCGGCATTGTTCGTCGTAGTTGCAGGAAGCATCCATCCCGATAATCCAGCTCCAGGAGCCTTTACCATAGGTGTATTCCTTTGAGGCTTCATATTTCGGTTCCACGAGGTCGTTGGCCACCGTGGTCTCCACGATATTCTTCAGCGTTCCCACGGTCAGCGTGCGCCAAGGCGTATAGCCGGGGAGGGAGATTGCGGGCGTGACGGAACCGATGCCGTTGCACTCGCCTTCCTGTGGAAAACCAATCTTATAGCAACCGTCGTGGTCATTCAGCAGACGCGAAGCACAGTAGCTGCCATCGACACCTGTCTCGCTGATGAGGAGCCAAAGAGCCTCCTCCGAACCACCCTGAGAAGGGGTTTTAAACAGACACGGAAACGAATACCCTTGTCCCCAACCGTTCTTGCCCATCTGGTCATCGAGGGTGTAGTTGGTCTCATAGGAAGGGGCAGTACGCGCAAAGCCTGTCATGGGCAGCGACTGCGGACAGAGGAAGGTAGTGGTGCCCTGAGGCAACGTAAATCCGCTGGCCTCACTCCTGACCACGGCCACCAGCGTCTCATCACGGCGGCGCACAGGCAGCAGCCGATACCGATAAGCCACATCACGGTCGCTCACCATCCATTCCATCTCCATCTTGCCGCCATCACCAGCCACCGTCAGCACGGCCTGACGATAAGCCACGCTTACATGACGCTGCTTGATAGTGCGCAGCTCATAGGCTCGCTCCACGGTCTGGGGATCGGTAGCGTTTTCAATGGTCAGCCCTTTGGTGAGATCCAATCGGTCGGTGACGATGCCCAGCGGGGAATCTTCCAAGATTTGAGCACCTTGATAGCGCACGTTGTAACTGAGTTTTCCACCCTCGTCATTCAGGGTTACTACCACCTGTCCGCCGGGTGAAGTGAGAACCACATCCTTGGCAGTAGTAATCATGCAGGAGAGGCTCAACACCAATGTCAAAAGTGTCTTATTCATTTTCTCTATTTATAAACTTCGTTCATGAATTTCGGCAGCACTCAGCATAGCTCAAGCAAGCTTGGCTCTGCCTTCGTTTGCACGTAATATCTTATTTTCTCATTTTTTCAATTTCTCATTTTCTCAATACAAAGGCTATGCAAAGATAATACAAAAAAGACAAACGCAATACAAATGAGACGAATTAGCAAATGTGTGATACATTGGCTCATGTGTTTTAGGCCGAAACACCGTATTATTGCAACGAAAACCTCATTTTATAACACAAACAGTATGAAAAGATTTTTGACACTTTTGACTCTGACGTATGCCGTGATTGGCGTTTCAGCACAGGGTCTCCAGCTCAACAGTAAGGATTATCTGGAACGACGGGGCGTGAACGTGATGGTGTATAGCAATCCGTTGGCAGCAACGGACAGGTCATATCGCAAGGCATCAACAACTATTGGGTGAACAAATATTTCCCCGACATCGTGACGCGCGACGATGTGCTGCGCCCCGCCGGTTATCTCTTCGGCTGTCATCCCTTCCACAACCGCTCATTCGTGATGGGCGTGGGCGTAAGGCCCAAGGATGTGGCCTACGGCAATAACCGCAGCGACTTCACTTTTATTGCCGGAGGCGTGGTGCCCGGAATGCTGCTCCTGCAGCCCGACTATATTGAGAACAAGGACGACTGGTCTTTCTTCTGGGGACAGAACGAATGTACCATCGGTCAGAATGCCATGTACCTCTACTATGGCAACATTCTGAGCGGAATGTAGCGTATTACCCTTTCCATTGATCTGACGACCAGGCAGCACCAGGCTCTGCCGGGTCGCAGGTGAGTGGCACGCGGCGGTCGAAGGCAGCAAGCCGCTGCATCTCTTCTTCCGTCAGTTGGAAATCAAAGACATCGATGTTCTGCTCCATGCGCTCACGACGAGCCGACTTGGGGATAACCGTCACGCCCTGCTGAATCAGGAAGCGGAGGGCCACCTGTCGGGTGGATTTGCCATGCTCCTCGGCAATAGCCTGCATACAAGGGTCGGTATAGATATCGTCGGCCAGTCCCTGACCGAAGGGAGCATAGCCCTCATGGCGCACGCCGAGACGCTCCATCCATTCATGACACTGACGCTGCTGGCAGAGCAGATTGGTCTCTATCTGATTCACCGCAGGCACCACCTTGTTGTAGCGGGCTATATCTATCAGGCGGTCGGCATGAAAATTGGAAACGCCGATGCTGCGCACCTTTCCCTCTTCGAGGAGCCGCTCCAGATCGCGATAAGCCTTATAGGTATTGCCGAAGGGCCAGTGAAGCAATATGAGGTCAAGATAGTCCACCTGCAAGGTTCGCAACGACTCAAGCACGGCCTCATAGCACGCTTCGAACCGGTTGAACCAAATCTTGGAAGTCAGGAAAATTTCCTCGCGGGCCACTCCCGAATCCTTCAGGGCCTGCCCGATGTATTGCTCATTGCCGTAATACTGGGCCGTGTCAATCAGCCGATAGCCCACCTCGAGGGCATCGCGCACGCTGCGGAGCGCCACGCCCTTGTCGGCTCCCTCGTAGGTGCCGAGCCCCAACACGGGCATCTCAACACCATTATTCAGTTTCACGTACTCCATAATAAACGATGACGAAAACTATATTTTGAGCTTGGCATCCTCAAGCGCAGCAACGACACGGTCAGTCCACTGATCAAACTCCGGATCTTCCTGTTGACACTCGGGATGACTCAGGATATAAGCCACACAACGGCGTACGCCTTCCTCAAATCGCACCGTAGCCTTGAATCCGGGAACAACCCTCTTCAGTTTCGTGCAGTCAAATACCACGGAGACGGCTTTGTCGCCCGTCAGGTTACCCTCCAGGTCGTAAGCCGCCGGAGCCACGTCGTTCAGATACTGGGAAGAGACATAATAAGGCTTCAGCGAAACACCCAGGGCAGCGGCCGCCGCCTCATAAATCTGATTCCACGTTAGCGATTCGTCAGACATAATCTGGAAAGCCTCACCTATGGCATGGGGATTACCCAAAAGGCCGATATAGCCGCGGGCAAAATCCTCGTTCCACGTCATCGTCCACAACGAGCTACCATCACCATGTATGATGACGGGCTTCCCCTCCATCATACGCTTCAGGACCTGCCAACTGCCTTTCGTGCCATGCACACTCAAGGGCACGGAGCGCTCACAATACGTGTGGCTGGGGCGCACGATCGTAACGGGGAAACCTTCCTCGCGATAATACTTCATCAGCAATTCCTCGCAGGCAATCTTGTCGCGTGAATACTGCCAATGGGGATTGGCCAGCGTGGTTCCTTCGTTGATGACATAGTTGCGGGCTGGCTTGTTGTAAGCAGAAGCGGAACTGATATAGACATACTGTCGAGTACGACCAGCAAAGAGACGATGATCACGCTCTACTTGTTGAGGGACGAACCCTATAAATTCACAAACAGCATCAAACTGCGTATCGCCAATCAGACGGAGCACCTCAGCCTCGTCATCAATATCCGCAATAATCTGCTTCACGCCCTCAGGCACTTCATCACGACGGTTGCCGCGATTAAGCAGCCACAGCTCATGTTCACTCTCTGCCAACTGACGGGTAATAGCGCTGCTGATGGTACCCGTGCCACCAATTATCAGGATTCTCATAGTTATTCTTCACTCTCACTTCGCCATTGTATAAATCTTCTCCATATCCTCGCGATGCAACACAAGGAATCCACCTACGGTGTGACTTCCGTCATGGCTGCACTTACGAGCCATCTCGCTGATTTCCTCATCCGTAATCTCGCGCCCGATAAGTTCGTGGATGCTCGTAGGCATACCGATACTGCGGAAGAAACGCTCCATGGCCTCAATGCCTTTCAGGGCCGTAGCCTCCGGATTGGTAAAATCGTTAGCCACATGCATCGCGTTGACAGCCAGCCGCGTGCCGCCATATTTCTTTACCAGAGCCGCCGTGTGCTGCTCACTATTCTTTCCGAAAACCACCTCCGTAGGAGCATGGTAACTAAAATCTACCATTGTCAAAACAGTTTTATTGATGTTTAATATTTCTACAAAGCGAGAGGAAACGCACTTCCCCGAGCCAAAGGTACGAAAAATAAACGAAAACCCAACAAAAACAGAACGGAATAATGAGGTCGTAGCCCGCCTCTTTATCCCGTTTGTATCATTTTACTTCCATTTATAATTATTCCGCCACAAATTTGGCAGGAAACGGTCGTATAGCAAATGTCGCCAAGTAACCAAGTCGTGTGCTCCGCCGCCACCAACATAATAGTCGTTCTTCACACCCAACTTGTCGAGTTGTTCATGCAAACGTTCATGACGAGCCATAAAGCCTGTCTCGTAGGTGCCGCCGCCGATGAAGAGATAGTCTATACGATCATTGACATCAGGCTCATTGACAACTGGGGTTTCAGAAAGATCGATGGCAGCAGAAAGAATTCCCAGCGAACCAAAGACATCCAGATTACGAAGTGCCACATACTGCGTCATACGTCCGCCCATGGAAAGTCCACTCAAAGCACGTGCATGTTTGTCCCTAATCACACTGTAATGAGACTCTACGAAAGGAATAACACACTCCAGCAGCTCACGCTCCACCAAAGGGAAAGCCAATTCAGTGTGTTTAGGATGACTTCGGGTGACCATCTGATCGTTAGGGAAACATACTATCATTTCACGAGCCTTTCCTTCTGCTATGATATTGTCAAGAATGAAGTTAGCGCGCCCATGCATCACCCATGTCTCCGTGAGGTCACCGGAACCACCCATCAGATAAAGCACTGGATACTTCTTCTTCGGATTATAGTTGGCTGGGGTATAGACCATCATATCGCGCAGCCCATTTGTCACTTTTGAGAAATAATAGTGAGTGGTGATACTTCCGTGAGGCACGTCGGGTTTGGGGTCATACCACGTAGGTTTGTCACCATGAACAAACAGCATACTGAAAGAAGGCATGGCGGCATGACCTGTAAACTCATTGTTGGCATCAATATTCTGTACACCGTCAATAATGATGTAATAGAAGTAAATCTCAGGAGCCAATGGCCCTAAGGTAAGCGTCCACACGCCATCGTCGCCTTTGGTGAAATCAACGCGCTTACGAGCCTCCTTACCAACAAACATTGATCCTGTGAGTTGCACACTCTTGGCTTCGGGAGCCTTCACACGGAAAATAACCGTATGGTCATCAAGCACCTCGGGAGAGAGCACCTGAGTGCTAAAAGGAAGAATACCCTCGGTATTACGCTGCGGGTCATATTGTATGTTGACACGAGTCTGCTGAGCCAAAATTGGCACTGCTGCCAGAAGGAGCAGTGCCATAAACACATATTTTCTCATTTGAACAATTCCTTAACGGTCAGTTCCAGATAATCACGACAGTTCATCCACGTGTGTCCACCACCGGGATTATAGAAGGTATGCTTCAGCCCCTGATCGGTAAGATATTTCTCAAATCCACGGGAAGCCTGAATGAGGAAATCATCGCGCCCGGTACCCAGAAACATGAATTTCAGCTTTCTCTTGAGGTCGCTGATGGGAGCATACGTGCCATTAGTGAAGTTCATTTCATACTCGTTGCCGAAGATGGCAGGAGCATAGGCAGCCACATAATGGAAGAGATCGGGATTGCCAAAACCGGTTGCCAAAGTCTGCCGACCGCCGAGTGAGAAACCGGCAATCGCACGATGATCTGCATCGGTGAGCACATTGTAGTTCTGCTCTATAAAGGGGATGACGTCTTTCGTGATTTCATCGGCTACGCGCTTGGTATCCATGGGATTGTACATCTTCTCCTTACCTTGGAGAATCAACTCCGGATATGGATTAGCATACGGCATCACCACAATCATCCGCTTGGCTTCGCCCTGCGCAATGAGATTGTCGAGGATGTTATTCATATGACCCACCTTAAACCAAGTCTCATAAGTATCCGTCATGCCATGGATAAGATAAAGGACGGGGAGTTTCTCACTGCCCTGCGGATCATATCCGGCGGGAGTATAGACACACATCGGACGGTCTATGCCAAAGTTGTTGGAGTGATAGAAACGATAGGATACCTTACCTTGAGGCACTCGCTGGATGTCCTGTACAGATGGTTGCTCACCTCGCACATCACAAAGATTACCTTTGAAATGCTCGTTGGGGAAGATAAGCACATTGTTGGGGTCGTTCATCTGCGTACCATCAACAATGAAACTATAGGGATAGATATCTGGCTGGTCAGGCTTCACGGTAATACTCCAGATACCCTCGGCATCCTTTTCCATCGGCTTGTTGCCACTGAACATCTGGCACTCCAGTTCCACTTTCTGAGCCTCGGGGGCCTTGAAACGGAAGGTCACTGAACCGTCTTTATTATACTCGGGCGAAACTATAGGTTTGGGGAACATGCGAGCCATGACACCGGGGGTGAACTGCTGATCCTGACGGGGAGCAGGAGCCTCAACCTTCTCGTTACCCACAGGACAGCTCTTAGCCACTTTGTAAGGATCATCCTGGAAGAGCAGACGAAGTGAACAGTTGAGGAAATAGCGGGCATTCATCCAAGTGTGTCCGTGCTTGTCGTTGGTGAATACCTTAATGTTCTTGATGTGATGCTGGTCAAGATCATCCATGAAGCGCTTGGCATTACCATAGAGGAAATCGTCGGTACCCACACCAAGCCAGAAGAGTTTGATCTTACTATTCAGCGTCTTTGCATCATCGAGCTGGCCAGGGCGTAGCATTGTGAACGAACTGTAGGAACAAAGATGAGAGAAACGATCCAGATTGTTCAGACCGATACTCAATGCCTGGTTTCCTCCACGCGAGAAACCACCAATAGCACGATGGGCAGCATCGTTGATCGTGCGATAGTTTTTCTCCACATAAGGCATCAGGTTATCCAGAAAATCCTTACTGAAGAGGTCAAACTGCACGGGACTGCCATCACCTTGTCCCATCAGACGGGATGGATTGCCATAGGGAAGTACAATGATCATCTCCTTGGCAGCACCCTCGGCAATCAAGTTATCCAGGATAAGGTTCATCTTGCCCACCTTGAAATAGACCTCTTCGGTATCGGTGGTACCGCTGATGAGATACATCACGGGATATTTCTTCTGGGAGTCTTTGTCATACGTAGGTGGTGTATAGACTATCGCATTGCCAAACATACCCATCGCATCCGACCAGTAGTTCACGTAGTCCACCTTGCCATGAGGCACATTCTTCAGCGCATGGATGAGGTTTCCGTCACCACGCATATCAAGCAAACTGTTCTTGAAGCCCTCGTTGGGGAACCACTCAGCATTCTGAGGGTCCATCACCTGATGACCATCCACAATGAAACAATAGGGATAAATGTCGGGAACAGTAGGGCCAAGCGTTACGGTCCATACATTGTTTTCGCCTTTCTTCATCTCATGGCGACCAGCAAACTGCACATCAACCATCACCTGCTTTGCATGTTCATTCTGATAGTTGAACGTTACGGTGTTGTCAGGATTCACAACAGGAGAAGGTGCGGGAGCAGGCCGTCCCGGCTGAGCATTTGAAGGAACGAGGGCAGCTGTCATCCATAACAGCGCTACCCACTTTTTAATGGAATACTTCATTTTTCTAGTTTATCTTTTTCGTTTATCATTTATTTCATCTGCCACCAATCCCAGAGGAAAAGATCGGTTTTGGCAGCTCCTTTGAATACAAAGACAAGGTCGTGAATGCCACGGGGAGCCTTCAACTTACAAGAGGATTGCCCGTTTCCTGAGAGAACAAGGACGCCTGCAAGCGGACCGTCGGCATGGTCGAGACGAACTTCTATCGCGGTGCCTTTTTTAACGGATGCTACACTTGCTATAAATTTCTTTGCTCCCTTATTGCCAAAATCCACATTGCGGAGCATGAGCGTTTCTCCATCATCTATATTGCAGAGCTGAATGACTTTGGGGAAGGTAGCCGTCTCAACGGTCTTCAAGCCCCAGCCCCACGACATCGTCTCAGCCTCCACTCTCCGGTAAGGATTGAAGGTTGACACAGGATTAAGTACATTCTCACGGAAATAGGGAAGTTCCTGAATGGTGCCATCAGCATTATACTGCATTTCCGCACAAGATACCGAGCGACGCTCCGAATGCTCGTCAGTAATCAATCGCAGCAAATCATAATTCAGTCCGAACACATAGGAATGCCCCTTATAGTCGATAATGCCAGGGTGATTACCTCGGGTTTTGTAAGTATGGTTCATGATATGGCCCTTATACTGCCAAGGGCCTGTAATCTTATCACTCATGGCATAGCCGATACCTTCAGGACAGCATGTCGATGCAAAAGCAAGATAATACTTTGAATCTCTTTTATAAATCCACGGACCTTCCTGATAATCCGTAATATGAGGGAGTTGATGGATTTCACCCGAAGTGGAAATCATATCCTCATTAAGCTTTACGTAATAGGTATGGGGATTGCCCCAGTACATGTATGCCTGGCCGTCATCATCAATCCATACGGAAGGGTCTATGTCGTACCAATGCTCTTTCTGCCAGACAAGCGGCTTGCCAATGGGGTCATGAAAGGGGCCATAGGGAGAATCGGCCACAAGCACTCCGATGCCGTGGCCATGGATAGGACAATACATATAGAATTTGCCGTTACGTTCGATGACCTGCTCTGCCCAAGCTCCGTTGTCACCATCGTACCATTTAAAGTCCTTCAAAGAAGCCACCGCGCCATGATCCTGCCAGTTCACCATATCGGTAGAGGTGTAGAGTAGCCAGTCCTTCATCTTGAACTCATAGCCTCGGGCATCATCCTCGTCGTGGGTGGTATAAAGAAAAACCGTATCCTGATAGACCATTGGTGCAGGGTCTGCGGTGAATTTGGTCTGCACTACGGGCATCTGGGCGCAAAACTGAATGTAGTCTATCTGGGCGGCGCCACTCTCCAATTCTAACCGTATATCAGAAATAGCAGGCGAAATCTTAGTGGTGAGTTTCTGAATGGTGGATTCGAAACGTCCACGGGCTGGTATCTTCACCTTTGCCACACACGACTTTCCTACCAGAATTCGGACAATGGCACCTTCCGCTGAACAAGCGTTGACGAGCACCATTTGCGGCTCAACGTCGAACTTAACATCATTATATTGTATCCACCCTCCGTCTGAGAGCTGCGTTTTCCATCCCTTGAAGGTATTGGCCGCGTCGATATATTCAATCCGGGCTCCCACTTCTGAGATAGCGGAATAGCGGTCAACCTGAATACGCTCGAAGGCATTGGAAATGCCCACGCCACGCAAGGTCGGTTTCACCTCTTGTATGGTACCGTCCGGATTGAAGAAAAGCTTCTCTATCTGTACAGAGCGGCGCTTGTCATCGCGAGGCGAATAGGCGTTATGGTGATAGAACAGATACCACTGACCTTTGAAGTTCACAATACTGTGGTGATTGGTCCAGCAGCCATTGGCATGCTCTGTCATAATGAGCCCTTTATACTCGTATGGCCCCATCGGATGCTTGCTCATGGCGTAAGCCAGGACTTCGGTACTGTCGCGTACGTAAGGGTAAGTAAGGTAATAGTTGCCGTTATACTCGAAAGCAAACGGGCCCTCGGCCTGGCGACTGGGCAAGCCCTTAAGACAGTTCACTCCAAGCATCTCAAACTCACGATCACCCCACTTGACGGTTTCCTTCGGAGTATCATCAGCGAGTTCCTTCATATTGTCCTTGAGTTTGGCACAGCGTCCTGCCCCCCAGAATATGTAGGCATTGCCATCGGAGGCCTGAAGAACGCACGGATCGATACCGTTGATGCCCTTGATGGGTTCAGGCTCAGGGATGAACGGTCCTTCGGGACTATCGGCTATGGCCACACCGACGCCGAAACCTCGCATGCCTCCGGCGGGAGCGGATGGAAAATAGAAATAGTATTTCCCGCCGCGCTCTACGCAGTCGGGTGCCCACATGGAATAGGAGTTGGATCTTACCCAAGGCACCTTGTTTTGGGTGAGGATCACGCCATGATCGGTCCAATCGGTAAGATTCTCGGAGGAGAACACGTGGTAGTCCTCCATGCAGAACCAGTCCTGACGCTGTCCTTCCGGGGGCAGGATATCATGCGAAGGGTAAAGATAAACCTTACCATTAAATACGCGAGCCGTAGGGTCGGCGGTGAACTGATCACGAATAATCGGGTTCTGAGCCATCAACCAACTACAGTTGAGCATCAGCAAGGCGAAAGCCGTGAGTAGTTTCTTCATTTTGCTTTTGATTTATCTGATTATTGTTATTTTCTCCTTTGGCAGATGGGCCTTTTTATAACGTCCCTGAGGCTTACCTTGTTTCAGGCGCTGGGCCTTTTCGTCCCAGGTGAAAACCTGAATTGAGAAATCGCCCTGCTCATAGGCATAGCCGTCACCGGCATCCTGATACAGCGCGAACGAAGCATCGGCTCCCGGATAGACGAGTATCTCTACGGGAGCGGGCGATTGGTCGGCATATTCTACATCTGGCCCCAGAGGAAGGATGCTGCCGTCGCGCACGTATAAAGGTATTCGCGAGATGGGGGCTTCGGCCGTAATCCATTGGCCGCCCTCGAAATGACAGTTAGTATAAAAATCCCTCCAGCCGCATCCTTTGGGCAGATAAACCCTACGGGAATTAGCGCTCTCTGTGATTGGAGCTACAAGCAGGGAAGGGCCGAACATAAATTCGTCCTTGAGATCGAGAACCTGAGCGTCGTCAGGAAATTCGAAAGCCAGGGCGCGCGTCATCGTGTAGCCTTCTCTCGAAACGCGTGATGCTATGGAATACGTGTAGGGCAGCAGCCTGTAGCGGAGGCGGATGCTGCTGAGAATGCTTTCGTAATAGGGCTCTCCCGGGTTTCCGAACTGCCAAGGTTCGCGTGGTGTATCGCTGCCATGGCTACGCATCACAGGCAGAAACGTAGCAAACTGCAGCATGCGGCAATAAAGCTCACGATAGGCCGGATCTTTGCATCCTTCAGGGTATTCTCCGCGGCGAAACCATTGGCGATCCCAGCTTTTGGTAAAGAAGGCACCCACATCTATACTCCAGTAAGGACAACCGGTTGCCATGAAGTTGAGACCTGCAGGAATCATCTGCTGGAAGGATTTCCATGATGCATAGGTATCGCCATTCCAAGTAATCGTGGAATAACGCTGCTGTCCGGCATAGGATGAACGCGTCAGATTGACGACACGCTTGGCAGAGGTTGATGCTCTTTGATGCTCATAGATTCCCATGGCGTGATAGAGCGAAAAGAGTTGGCTACGCTCTGCTCCCAATGCCGCACTCAGGGCATCGGTACTCAGTTGCCAGCGCCAATGCTGGTTTGTGGGATCATAATAGTCGGGGAAAGAATTCCAGTCTGCATCGATAGGCTCAGATGAATCACACCACCAGGCGTCGAAACCGTTCTGGAAGAATTCACGGTCAGCATATTGCCAATAGAGATCACGGGCTACGGGATTGAAGGCGTCATAGACAGTAGTACCGGGGAAGAGCAGATTACGGTCGCGGAAGTCTTCCCACTGGGGACTGTTCATGGCATTAGGCCAGATAGAAATCATCAGCCGTGCATTCATCCGATGGATGGAGTCGGCCAAAGCCTTTTTGTCAGGAAAATATTCCGGCATCATCTTCATCGTACCCCACTGCCCAGAGGGCCAATAGTTCCAATCCTGCACAATCATATCTATGGGAATATGCCTTTCACGGAATTCGTTCAAGGTAGAAAGCAGGTCGTCGCTGCTCACATAGCGTTCTTTCGACTGCGTATAGCCAAACAGATAACGGGGCATCATCGGGCATTCACCTGTCAGCCAGCGATAACGCTCCACAGTCTTATCCATCGTGGCTCCCTTCATGAAGTAATAATCTATTTCACGGGCGGCATCCAGCATCACTCCATGATCGAAGTCATCATAGAACTGCATGGCACATCCGGCATCCAGCAGCAGTCCATACCCTGCCGTGGAATTGAGGACAGGCACCATGGCTTTGAGATTATGCTGGCAGAGATAGAGCCGTTTGCCACGAAGGTTCATATAGTCTTCCATGTGAGAACCGAGGCCATAGAGAGCCTCTCCTTTCTGCCATTGGAAATTCAGGAAGAAACGCCAGGTTGAGCCTATTGTATCCCTTCGCGCTATCTGCATCTGCTGTACGTCTCCGTTGGCTGTATGCACTACGGCCTTCGAGTTTTCATCGTAGCTCACCTTTTCTATCCACCGCCGTTCTGCCTTTCGAGGCTGGATAGGGTTTTCCGTCAAGAGCAAACATCCTGACCTGTCGAAGAAAGAGACTGCTCCACTCGTATTTATACGTACTTCCAGACTGTCAGAAAATATGCTTTTCCAACCATTCTCCTGAACAATACTTTCAGCAACATCCTGACTGGAATGAGAGACGCAAACGCCCGTATTGTTTCCCTTGAACTGTCCGTCGGGGGAAAACTGAACCCGTACGATGTCAGCGCAGACAAAAGACACTTTTAAGACTCCACCGTCAACAGGAATCTGAACACCGGCGGCCTTAGAACTGAGAGCAGCAAAAATCAGCAGCAGAAACGAAAGACATCTTTTCATTTTATAATACCCTTAGCCGTAAATATCATCTCGTAATCGTTATGCCTTTCAAGTCTCCGTCTTTTGAACTATTGCCGACCATCACGCGCCACTCTCCTTGCAGCGGACGCATCGTGTTGGTCTGTTCGTCGAACCATTCGAAATCCTCATCGCTGAGAGAGAAGGTGACGGTCTTGTGTTCACCAGCCTTTAATGTAATACGCTGGAAACCACGCAAAGACTTTGAAGGCCCTTCAGTATCTGCTATATTCTTCAGGTACAGCTGCACGACTTCCGTACCCTCACGCTTGCCCGTATTGCTCACTTCCACACTGAGTTTGCCCCCATTATACGAAGGGCTTCCAAACTCGAAAGTGGTATAACTCAAGCCATAGCCAAAGGGGAAGAGCGCATCTTCGAAATAACGATAAGTGCGGCCTTTCATGGAATAATCCTCGAAGTCGGGCAACTGACTACTGCTCTTATAGAAAGTGACAGGCAATTTAGCACTGGGATTCACATCACCATAGAGAATCTCTGCTATAGCCGTACCTCCCTGCTCACCAGCATACCAAGCCTGAACGATGGCATCACAGATTGCAGATTCCGGCTGGAGGGCTATGGCTGAACCTGAACAGTTCACATAGACCACGCGTTTTCCGGCTTCATGCAGGGCCTTCAGGAAATTACGCTGAACAGAAGGGAGTTCGATATCCGTGCGGTCACCTCCTTTGAAGCCTTTGATTTCAACCGGCATTTCCTCACCTTCGAGCGCAGGGCTGATACCGCCTACAAAAATGACATCGTCATAACCCTTCAACTGGGAGATGGCCTCCTGAAAATCAATGGGACTCTCCTTGCCCAAGTCGAATTTGAGGTTTGCATTCCATGTCTGCACATCGGCATAAAGGATCTCTATCTTGTATTCCTTTCCTTTCTCCACTGGAATCACGCTACGCGTCTCAGTAGTACGCCATGTGTGCTGACGCTGTAAGGGTTTGCCGTCAACATAAAGCTCAAAATCAGAACACCCCGTCATGGCAAGCAGCAAATTGCAGGTTTCCTTGGCTTTCAGCGTAGTTTCATATTTAGCGGAAAAATCCACGATGTTCACCCCTGGCCCGAAGTTATGGGCCCCATAGGTGGTTACGTTCACAGGATGAGTCACCTGCATGGTGCTCACGGGCTTCCCTTCACGGGTACGATTATTCCAGAAAGTGGCTTTCATGCCACGCTTGCCTTCAAAAGAGCACTGATCAAACCAACTGTCAAGAGTCTGGTCGTTGGTCAAATCGCAACCGGCGAAATATTTTACATTCTTCTTTCCTACCTTCTGCTGCACTCCTTCCAGGATGGTAACGGTCTGATTGGGTGTTCCATTATAGTTTCCCCACATCATTGTCTCATTGTCGGCATTGGGACCAATAACGGCAATCTTTTTCTTTGACAGTGGCAGAATTCCATTATTCTGCAACAGCACCACACTCTGACGTGCCATATCCAAGGCAATCTGCTGATGCTCCTTGCAATTCATCTTACTGTAAGGAATCTTCGACCAAGAGACCAAAGAGGGATCATCCATCTCACCCAAATCGAAACGGCCTTCAAGCAAGCGGAGCACATGCTTATCAACCTCAGCCTCAGTAAGGAAGCCACGGCGTACTGCTTCAGGAATACTCTTATAGGCATAACCGAAACCACACTCCACATCGGTTCCTGCAACAACGGCCTTGGCCGAAGCATGGGTAGCATCACTGCTGCTCTTATGGCTGGTATAGAAATCGCTGACCGCTCCACAATCGCTGACAACCAAATATTTGAATCCCCATTCATCACGGAGAATCTGCTGAAGCAACCGGTTGCTGCCACAGCACGGGTCATCGTCGAGCCGCTGATAGGCACACATCACCTCGCGGACGTTGGCTTTCTGGACGGTAGCCTTGAAAGCAGGCATATAGGTTTCCCAAAGATCACGGGGGGAAACATCGGTCAGATTTGCCGTATGGCGAGTGTATTCAGGACCGCTATGCACAGCATAATGCTTGGCACAGGCCCAGAGCTTACGGTAGCGGGAATCTTCGGGTCCCTGAAGACCGCGCACCACGGCTATGCCCATGCGACTAGTCAGATAGGGGTCTTCCCCATATGTCTCCTGTCCACGACCCCATCTGGGATCACGGAAGATATTCACGTTTGGCGTCCAAACGGAAAGGCTATGGAATTTCTCGTCCGTACCACCCTTGTCCATTCGATGATGATATTGGGCGCGCATTTCCGTAGAAGCAGCGTCAAACACCTTATACAACAATGCGTCATTAAAGGAAGAAGCCATGGCAACAGGCTCTGGGAACACCGTCACGTTGCCCATATTGGCAGCACCATGCAAGGCCTCACTCCACCAAAAGAATTTCTTGATGCCCAGACGGGGAATAGCCTCCGATTCGTCACACATCAGAAGGGCCTTCTCTTCGAGTGTCAGACGGCTGAGCAAGTCTTTGGCACGTTCCTGATTGCTAAGTGTTGGATTCTGGAAAGGAAGGGTCTGTGCATTCATAGGGGGCGCCAGAAGCGCCCCACTAAGACCTACTGAGATAAGACAAAATAAACTACTGATTTTCATAAGGTCGTTTTGAACCGTTGATAATAACTAATAACAAACTGCTGCAAAGATAGACATAATTATCTTTGCAGCAGTATTTCTGCGTCTCATGAACTTTTGAAAACGTATCAGATACTCATTTTGGCTTGAATATTCATGATGTTACTTTCCCTAATCCATCTTTTTATGATGCTCTCGTGTGTATTCTTTGGGCGAGACACCATAGAAATTCTTAAACATCGTACTGAACGAGGCGGGATTCTGAAAGCCTACGGCATACATCACCTCAGTGACATTCTGATTACCTGAAGCGAGCAGATTGGCAGCCTGCTTCAGACGGATATTACGGATAAAGTCGCGAGGTGTCTGATTGGTCAGCTCTTTCAGTTTGCGATGCAGGTGGGCTCGGCTGATACCCACTTCGTCGCTCACGAATTCCACACTAAGCTCCGGATTGTCGATATTCTTGTTAATCACAGACATCACACGCTCAAGGAGTTTCTCGTCGGGCGATTTCAGCTGTAGGTTCTCTATCTTTTCGGCTACCATACTATTGGCCGAAGCATGCTTGGCCTCTTTCTCTTCCAAGACTTGAATCCTGGCTTCGTTCAACTGGGCAGAATGGATAAACTGCTGAACGCGCAGACGTGTCTGTTCTTGCGTTTTACGATACCGCAGATAGAACCACACGAGGGCCATGGCCAGCAACAGATAGAAGATGAAGGCCCAAATGGTGGCATACCATGGAGCGTGTACAACAATCGTGAATTCCCGAATCCCACTTTCGGCTCCGTGATATATCGCGCGCACACGAACCTTATATTTTCCAGGTGACATATTGCTGAACGACACTTCATTTGCTCCAGGATTCAGTGACACCCAGGGTTTACCGTCTATGGAATACTGATAGACAATCTGTTCGGGATTACCAAAAACCATGGCAGAGAATGCCAGAGTGAACGAATTGTCGCCATAGCTCAAATCAAACCGGTCAGAGTGAAGCACAGTGGTATCACATATTGTATAGATACCTGATTTCATGTGTGCCACAACTGGTTCACGTCTAATAAAGAAATTCACCAATTGTACTTTAAAAGAATGCTGCCTGTTTTTGATGTCATTGGCACGGAAACATGTAATACCATTATTGCCGCCAAAAATATATTCTCCATCTGCCATGCAAGAAGCTCCATTCGAAAATTCATTTCCCTGCAAGCCGTTGGCTGTACTGTAATTAGTGAATTTCCCTGCCTTTGTATCCATACATGACAGTCCACGGTTCGTACTCATCCACAAAATACCTTTCCCGTCACCCTGAATGGCACGAATCGTATTATTGGGAAGTCCGTGCTCCATGGTGTACTGGGTCATTTCCTTTCCACCTTTTGAAATTCTAAACAATCCGTCGGGAGTACCTACCCAGACTGTGCCATCAGGATATTCAAAGAGACTATAGATCTGCATATCCTTTAACGAGGAAGAAAGTATTTTACCCGTATTGGCATCAAGAATAAAGAAACCGTTGCAAGAGCCCACGTACAACAACTTGCCATCACGAGAAGGCAAGAGCGTATTTACATAGTCACTGGGTCGGAAATTACGGTTTGTCTTCGTTGCCAAATCATAACGATAAATTCCCATTCCGTGAGTAGCTACCCATAAATGGCCACGCAGGTCTGCCTTTACACAAAACACATGGCGAGCCGCATCCACTTCATTAGGCAACAAAGAATACGCTCCCGTATTCCGATCTATTCTGCCACAACCGCCTAAATAGGAACCTATCCACAAGTTACCGTTCTCGTCTTCCGCGATACTAAGGATTGTTGATGGAGCGGTGAAATGGGCGATTTTTGAACCTTTGCCGTCAATTCCGTAGAGGCCTTCGCCGTCAGTTCCTACCCATGTAATGCCTTTTTTATCCTTATATACAGACATCACGCAATTATCACCTATGACATTCCCCGTAGAGGATTTATTTCCAAAATAGCGGAAGCCTTCTTCTACCAAGGGCTGGAAATAGACTCCTTTCTGAAAAAGGCCAAGCCAGATATTTCCTTCATGGTCGCGCATCATGGCATGTATCTTTGAGCCTGATATGGATACATTGGGAGCGTTCAATGAGCGTAAGACAGTTGAACGGTCTTTAGGGTTATAGGCAAAGATGCCTGTTCCGTCTGTACCCAGATAGATTAATCCATCACTGCTTGCCACGCAGGAGGAAATGCGAAGGCGGGATGTCGATGAAATGGGCAAAAAACGACCCTCAGTTTCAGAAAAGAGATACAATCCGTTGGTCATGCTCGCGGCATAGACATTATTGTATTTATCTTCGAAAACGCCATAAATTGTATTTTTCTCGCCTTCAGGTACGAAGTGCCGGGAGGAGGGCCGAGGCTTGTTCGTCTCGTCGTAAAGATATATGCCATCATTGTCGGTTGCTATCCAAAGCCGGCCCTTGTGATCCTCAGTAACACGACGAATAAAATTGCCTCCAGGAAGATTAGCCTTGACACTTACCTGATTCCCTTTTGAAAGTTTGATGATTCCCATACCTGAAGTACTGGCCAGCACATCACCATTCTTACGCTCCATAATGTTTTGCGTATAGATATTATAAGGCTGCCCTTTCTCATCCTGAGGAGAAACATTCTCAAAGGTATATGCATTCCTATTAAACAACTGGAATGCAGAACTGTTACCAATAAACAGACGGCCATCGGAAGCCTGAAACACACAATTGACATAATTGCTGCACAGGTTAGAGCCGTCACCTTTCTGATAGATATGCATCGTGTGACCGTCAAAGACATTAAGACCGTCTTGCGTTGCTATCAACACGAAGCCGTTACAATCTTGCTTGATGTCGTTAATCAACGAACTCGACAAGAGATCGTCGGAAGTAAACAGTTTTCCAAACTGAGCATAGATACCCAGTGTCCAGGTTAGAATCGATAGTGTAGTTAGAAATCGTCTCTCAATCATGGTTACTTGGTTACATAGAAATAGTGCACAAAGATAATTGTTTTACATTTTAGTTCCAAAAAAAAAGCCACTATTTTAACAAAATCAGCACTAAAAATAAAGATTTTGCGACATTTCAAACGCAATAATCAGGAAAGTATAAAAGATTTTTTGTACTTTTGCCCCAGAAAAAAGTTCAATGTTTTAAGATATGAAAATATTAATTCTGAATGGCCCTAACCTCAATCTTCTGGGCACCCGCGAACCAGGCATTTACGGAAGCAGTTCATTCGATGCTTACCTCCCGCAATTGAAGTCACGCTACCCGCAAGTGGAGTTTGACTATTACCAGAGCAACATCGAGGGTGAACTGATCAACAAGATGCAGGAAGTGGGATTCACCTACGACGGCATCGTGCTGAATGCCGGTGCCTATACCCACACCAGCATAGCCCTGCAGGATTGCATCCGCTCGCTGAAATGTCCTGTCATTGAGGTGCATATCAGCAATGTGAATGCACGTGAAGATTTCCGCCACAAATCCATGATTAGCTGCGCTTGCAAAGGGGTGATAGCTGGATTCGGGCTCAACAGCTACCGGCTGGCCGTGGAAGCGCTTCTGAATGAATAACAAGGAAGCCAACGAAGTTAGGGAATGAGTGGAGATAATTTTGAGGACTATATTCTCAAGCACACCGAACCGGAACCTGATTATCTTTACAGGTTATGGAGGGCCACCAATGTGCACCTGCTTCGTGGCCGTATGGCCAGTGGTCATCTGCAAGGACGATTACTGAAAATGCTCGTGCAGATGATACGGCCCCGAAATATCTTGGAAGTAGGAACATTCAGTGGCTATTCTGCGCTTTGCATGGCCGAAGGGTTGGAAGAAGGCGGAAAGGTGTGGACCTTCGAAATCAACGATGAAATGGAGGATTTTACGCGTCCATGGCTCGAAAACTCTTCTCTTTCCGACCGTATAGAATTCCGCATAGGCGATGCCATCACCGAAGCTCCCCGGTTGGGAATTCTGTTCGATATGGCTTTTATCGACGGAGACAAACGTACTTACGTGGAAACCTATGAGATGGTGCTGAAGATTCTCCGTCCGGGTGGTTTCATTTTAGCCGATAACACGCTATGGGACGGCCATGTGCTGGAAACGCCAAAGACTTCCGACCGCCAGACTCAGGGCATCGAATCTTTTAATGATTTTCTCATGAAGGACCAGCGTGTAGAACAGGTGATACTGCCACTCCGTGATGGACTCACACTGATTCGAAAGAAATGCTAAAGAAATAAAAATCATGAGAGGTTTAAGATAACATACGTCTTTTTCTGCGTATATATACTGAAACCCCAATCCATATATAAAAAATATGAAAGCAAGATTGTTACTCTTTACATGTTTCATGCTCTTAACGGCAATGTCTGGTTTGGCACAGGATGCAAACATCAGCCAAATGAGACAAGACGCCAATGCTGTTGACAGACATCCTGGCGGGGATCGCGACTATTATGGACTGTGGTATAAAGATCATCTGCTAGGACGCCCAGAGCCTAAACCCCGTTTTGAGTCAGCAGAAGATTCCATCCAAAAGCGCAAGGAATTCATACGTTTGTGTGCAGTAGCCTTTGAAGCCTACGATCAGAAAGATGCATTAAAGACAGTGGTTTATGGCGACAGTGCTCTTCGTACAGGCTTCGATAACCAACAGATTTTCTTTTATATGGCTGATAGCTACGAAACTTTAGGGGATGATGAACGCGCCTTAACTTTTTACAAGGAGGCAAAATCACATGGAATCCCTGGTGGCAGTGAAGCGCTCTCGGCTTTCAAGAAGCGAGCCAAAGCCAGAAAGAAAGAGGCAAAGAAAAACACTACAGAATGAAGACAGGACTTGTATTGGAAGGTGGAGCCTTACGTGGACTTTTCTCCGTGGGCATTATGGACGTGCTGATGGAGCATGGTGTGGAATTTGATGGCATTATCGGCGTCAGTGCCGGAGCTGCCTATGGATGCAATTACAAAAGCCGACAGCCAGGACGAGCCATTCGCTACAACACCCAATATGCTAAAGACTGGCGTTTTTGTTCTGTTCGCTCACTGCTGAAGACAGGCGACATCTTCGGTGGAGAATTTGATTACCACTATCTTCCTGAGCATCTTGATATTTTCGACACAAAGGCATTTGACGAAAACCCGATGGAATTCTATGCTGTATGTACAGATTTGGAAACAGGTCAGCCTGTTTATAAGAAGCTGATGAAATGTTCCTACGACTGTTATGAATGGATCAGGGCTTCTGCTTCCATGCCACTTGCTTCCAGGATTGTGGAGATAGAAGGGCAGAAACTACTTGATGGAGGCATCACCGACAGCATTCCCTTAAAATACTTCCAAAGCATCGGTTATCAGCGAAACCTGGTGGTGACGACCCAGCCTGACGGTTACGTGAAAGGAAAGAATAAATTCCTGCCCCTAATTCGTCATTCTCTGCGAAAATATCCCCATTTCATCGAGGCTGCCGCCAATCGTCACCTTATGTACAACGAACAGTTGGCGTATCTTAAAGAAGAGGAAAAGAAAGGAATGACATTTGTAATACGTCCTACGGAGAAACTAAAAATCGGACATATCTCTCACAAGCCCGAAGAGATGTGGGAGACTTATCACATTGGCCGCCAAATGGCAGAAACACGTATTGAAGAAATCCTAAACTTTATCTCCGCCTGAATAAGACCATGGCCACAACAGGTGCACCTATTAATGCCGTTACGGAATTGATAGGCAAGGCGCCTTCAAAACTTGGCATACGGGCAATCAAATTGCATGCTAAAGCCAAAGCGATACCTGTCAGCATCGTGGCAGGCATTAATATACGATGATCGCTGGTGCGCCAGATGGCCCTACAAAGATGGGGCACAGCTAATCCTAAGAACATAATGGGACCACAATAGGCTGTAACAATGGCGACTAACACACCTGAACAACCGATAACGGTAAGGCGGGCTCTTTTAATATTGAGTCCTAAATTGCGGGCATACTGTTCACCCAAGAGCAGGATATTCAACGTCTTTATCGTCAACATGGATAATGGTATGAGAATCAGCATCATGATGACAAACAGCCCCATCTGATTACCACTCACGCGTGAAAAACTGCCCAATCCCCATACAACATAGGCACGGATGTCTTCCTCATTGGAAAAATATTTCAACACGCCAATGATAGCTGTAGCCACATAACCTATCATCACACCTATTATTAATAAGGTAGCATTGCCGCTCACCCGTTGGGAAACCCATACTATCAGGGCCATTACCGACAACGAACCAATAATGGCAGCTAGTGAGATGGCAGCATTGCCTACGGCTCCCAAACTACTCAGTGCCACGCCGCCAAGACTTCCTGTGGCCAAGACGACAAAAGCCACACCTAGAGAGGCACCATTACTGATACCCAAAACGGAAGGGCCTGCCAACGGATTATGGAAGACCGTCTGCATCTGCAAACCACTAATGGCCAATCCCGCACCGGCAACCATAGCTGTTAAAGCCTGTGGAAGCCGTGATTTCAGGATAATATTCTGCCAGACCAATGACTGATGCTCTTCCCCCAAAAGAATACCAAAAGCATCTCTTACGGGAATGGCAATCGTTCCAATAGCTATGTTCAGGAAAAAGCACAGCGCAATCAGCAAAATCATACAGAGAAACTTCCAATTGGCCCTCATATCACTTCTCACTTATCAATTTTCACTTATCACGTATCACTCTATAGTATTTCGGTGTATAATCTTTCAAGGCTTCGGGATGGAAAGCTAAGATAAAGTCTTTTAAAATAAGGTCCGGCTCCATAGCCGACAGCTCGTTTACAGGTGTTTCGCTGATATCACAACACAGAATTCTATGCTCTTTCCAGGCACGGAAGTCGGCATAACGACTGTTTTCCTCTTCCATATTCTGATAAGTCTGCGGCTCCTTGCCTTTATTCTGAATAACCCAGAAATCTCCTTTATCAGCTTGGGCATAAACGGTTTCAAAATCAAGATTCACGCCACCTGTGCGTTCATCACCTTCCATGAAATAGTGAGCACCAGCATCTTTGATAATCCGGGCAATGAAACTCTCACCTCCCATCGCGTACCAGTTATCTCCATGCATCTTGCCATAAAGCACTTCTGGATGTTTGGCATCCGCTGGAATGAGGGCCTTAGCCTCCATATAATCCTTCTCTATTTCGGCAAACAGACGATTTGCTTCTGCCGTCTTACCTGTCAACATTCCCACAAACTTAATCCATTCAGCCTGTGCCAACGGATCGGTTTCCTGATAACCCATATAAGGAATCAACGGAATATTCACATCTTCCAGTTTGTCAAATCCGCCCCGCTTGGAAAGGGATACAAGGATAGCTGTTGGATTGGCAGCCATCACTAACTCATCATCAAAGTTTCCCTCCTTACCAATCTTGACAATCCTACCGTCTTTAATCCTGGCCTTCAGGTCCTCATCGAAGAGATGACGCGAACTGTTTATGCCTGTTACAAAATCCAAGGCTTCCAGTTTGATAAAACCAGCCAACTGCAAGGAAGTCATACAAATCACACCTTTCACGGGAACCTCTATACGCGTATAGCCATCCAACGCCTCTACGCCCGTCTCTCCTTTCCTGACCAACTGGAATTTGTAGCTCCCCTCAGTCTTTCCTTCGCCTTTCTGGGGATCACTGATTTCCACCAATGCTCCCCACGGCTGGTTATCCACAATGAATCCTTCAGCATACTTAAGTCTCACTGAAGCAGTATCCTGAGGATTCTCTTCTGCTTTTACTCCCTGTTTGTTGGGTTGCTTACACCCTGTCATAACCATCAAGATCAGGAAAGCGAATAAAACTTTTTTCATGTATTTATAATATGATTTTTCCATTTTCTGAAATTAGTAATATATCCAAGGTACCGCCGGGCAAGAGACCGTCGCAATGCTTATGGCAATGGCGGATGACGACCTGGCCCAAACGATCCATCTCCTGTTCGTCATAAATTTCCCATAATTCACGAGCCATATTGAGCGTTTTCATTTTCGAAACATCCAAGCCCGCTTCTGTGACCAACTGTTGAACAAAACCTTGATTCATAGTCACTTGATGGCTATGCGTATCGAGATATCCCTCTGCCAGTTTCACCGCCTTGCCAATCATCACGCCCATCGCTAAATGCCTGACGTCCAGCTGGGAGGCAATGCGGATTGTCTCACCAATAAAATTACCATAGTGCACAAACGCTTGCAACGGCAACTCAGGATAAAGACGATGGAGAAAACCTTCGCTTTTAGCTCCCGAATTAATCACTATCTCCGGCGCAGCCGTCTCTACACGTCTATCTCTTCTCACCACCTCAAGCCCCACTGCCATTTCCTTACGGATACTGCTGATTCTCGCCTCCAGGGAGAAAGGCTTTACAATTCCACTAGTCCCAATAATGGATATGCCGCCCGTCACTCCAATCCTCGGGTTGAATGTCCGTTTGCCCACCTCTTGGCCTTGCGGGACGGATATCACTACCTCAGCACCCATCCCTTCAGGCAATAAAGGCTGTAGATTTTCACGGATCATCCGTTGAGGCACTTCGTTAATAGCAGCAGCTCCAACGGGAAGTCCCAATCCGGGCAGCGTCACCCTACCCACACCTTCACCGCCCCTGACAATCACCTCCTGGGTGGCGGAGGGCACAGTCTTCACCGCGGCTTGAATCTCCAGACCGTCCGTCACGTCAGGATCATCACCGGCATGCTTCACGACGGTAGCCCTATTCCCTTCTATGCGGACGGCCTCCACCTCTATGTCCTCTCCGTCGGGGATGCGCACGCTCACCTTCAACCGTCCTGTGAGGGCTGCTATTGATGCTGCCGTTGCACAGGTACCCGTGGTCAATCCTGTATGCAACTCAAAATAATCGGGCAGCAACTCCTGAATTTTCAGCCTCAGGCCGTGAGGTCCGTTCACCACATTCCGCCAGCTGCTGCGCGGACGCTCTACTACAAAAACGGGCGTCCCCGTCCTTCGGGCAGCTTCCACCTTCTCCGCGAAGCCTCCCGACTTCCCACTTTCTTTCGTTAGCACGGCCTGAGGTCGCAGACGGGCTATCAAGGATTCCACGCTTTCACGCCCATAATAGACCAGATGATCCTCCGGAAAGCCTTCCCTGACGGCCAAGTCGCGAGATGCATCCCTTTCAAGAATACGAAACCAGCACTCGTTGTCATTCCAGTAGCCACGTAGCCGGCCAATAGTCTGCACGCCCGTTAAAGCCAGAAGCCTACGGATGCCCTGCTCCCTCAAGCGGGCAATCGCTTCCTCGAAGTCTTCACACCAGCAGACGTCATCCGAATGCGGTTCATACAGCCGCTCGTAACGGATCACAGACAGATGTTCCTTCTGTGCTGCCGTATGAATATTATGATGAAGTTCCGTAGCAAAAGGATGGGCAGCATCTACAATCAAGGAAATAGCGTTCCGCCTGCAAAAATCGCCCATTTCATCGGAGTTCATGCCTCCTGTCACCCGTATTCCATTCACCAATTCCAAATCCTGCCCTCGCCCGAGGGTAGAATACCAGAACGGTTTGCCAGCCTCTTCGAGAACCTGCACTGCACACCGTCCTTCCGTGGTGCCTCCGAATACTAGGATCATTCCTTCCGCCTAATCTATATAATCCACTTTTATCACAATCACGCGAAGCGTCTGATCCTCCTTCTTGGTCTTCACCTTGGCAATATGCCAGTCGGAGGGAAAGAAGATGAAGAACTCCTTCGGATTACTATCGTAGAAACGGGCCTTCTTGAGGTCATAGTTATAGTGTATCACGTCAGGCTTATATTCGTCTTTCGGCGTGCTGCTCACATGGTCGATGATGCCGAATCCTTCCGTTCCCTTCACTGTCCATTGGAAATCAATGTGATGATAGTGGCTCTCGCTATTGCGCTTTTCCAGGGGCCCATTCTCCGAATCCTCCACACTGGCCACAAGTTTTGTACCCGGTATGGGATGCTTACCCTTAGGAATAGCCAGAACATCCGTTTCAGAAAGCCAGCGGAAAAGCGCTTTCCATTGTTCGGGATTCTTCTGGTACTGTTCATAGAAATCCACGGCATTCACACTTTTGTGCGGCTTGGCAGCCATGAATCCGTTGCGCCATTCTCCGCTTTTCATCCACTTACGTGCCTCTTTCACGAGTTTCCTGTCGTGGCAGGAACGAGTGTAATAAGTCTGGGCTGTGACAGTCGTTATGACCATCAATACCAATAATGAGATAGAAATCAGTCTTTTCATATGCTATAGTATTTCAATAAGTTTATTCCTTTCCTTGCCTGAAAAGGTGCGTAAACCGCTTATCATAGAGTTTTGACTTCTCTTTGCGGTTGCCGATAGCTTCACCTACCACAAGCATCGTAGTGAGCGTCAGGTTATTGTCATGCACTATCTTCGCTAAATCTTTCAGCACTCCCCGATAGATGCGCTGATCCTTCCACGTCAGATGATAACAGGCAGCAACAGGTGTGTCTTCGGGATATTCCTGCAAAAGTTCACGCTGCACTTCGCTGACAATAGCAGCCGAAAGGAAAATGCACATCGTACTTTGAGAACGGGCCAGCAAATGCAACTTTTCCTTTTCAGGCATCGGCGTACGTCCTTCTCCGCGAGTCAGAATGATGGTCTGGCAGCGTTCGGGAATTGTAAACTGCGAACGGAGTTCAGCCGCAGCAGCGAGAAACGAACTGATGCCGGGAGTGATGTGGTAGTCCATCCCTTGACTGTCAAAGTAAGCCATCTGTTCCTGGATAGCCCCGAAGATACAAGGATCACCAGTATGCAGTCGGACAATATATTTTCCTCTGTCATAGAAATCTTTCATCAAGCTGCACTGCTCTTCCAACGACATATCCGCTGAAGAGCGCACCGTGGCCCCGGGCTTCGCACAAAGAGTCAGTTCCTTAGGCACCAAAGACCCCGCATATAAAATAAGGTCAGCTCGTTCCAGCAACTGTCTTCCACGAACGGAGATCAAGTCAGGGTCTCCTGGACCTGCACCCACTATCTCCACATGTCCTTCCCGAAGGTATTGGCGATCTATGGCAACAGCTACCGTGAAATTCTTACCTTTCTGCTTGGCCAGCAACAACTTTCCATGATTACTCCCTAATATGGCAGCAGCCTCACATACACTGGGTGTCCCCACATGACTGGCGACCACCTCAGAAGGTGTAGGAACTTCTACTTTTGCCAATTCTTCAGCTGTAAAGAACTTAACGGGATAAGGGTCTGCCTGCAAGAGTTTCACCACAGGCTCATCTGCCTTTACATCTATCGTGCAATACTCACGGGCAAGATTAAAAAAGCCATGCTGCTCCACCACCTCATCAATATCACTCATCACGTCCAGGGCAGGACCAGCCTGATGCGCCAATCCGATACCATAAGTAATGACCTTCGGAATGAAATGTACGCACGGGATATCCGTATCGGGATAAACCCTTCGTGGAGAAACTACCATAAGCGCACTGAAAGATTTCAAGGTGGAAGTCGTCACGTCTTTCACAATGGTGACATGCGGAGGCAATGTGTTTTCCAAATAATCAGTTCCTCGATCGCGAATATCCATATAGAGCGCCACAGGCTTTTTATTGACGAACTGGAAGATCACTTCATTCACCTCATCTTTTTCCTCGGCCACTACCCAGTCGAACTGTTCCTCGAAAGTGTCCAACGCCCACAGTCCCTGAATGTCACTCTGAGTCGTTATCACAGGGTTAGCCCCCAGTAAGGCAGCAACCTCCTTTGTCAGCAGATTTGCGCCCCCCTTATGTCCACTGAGCACGGCAATCACGTTCTTACCGATACTGTCCACGCATACCACAGCAGGGTCGGTATATTTATCTCCGATGACGGGAGCGATTGTCCTCACACAGATACCTAATGCCGACACAAAAACAAAAGCATCATAGGCATGGAAAGATTCCCTTACCTCACTACGTGCCAGCAATTCCACTTCACCGGAAAGCGTCGTCAGCAATTTCCGTGCGATTTTTCTACTCTCTATAGATATGGGTACGATTGCTATCTTCATTTCTTCCTTGCTTTCAAAATTATAATGGGATGATAATCGTTGATTGCCACACGCATCGGTTCTTCCAAGACAAGGCCCAATTCCTGTGCTGTCATTTCAAATACCTCCTGGCTATCTGTATGGATGCGTTTATCCGTGACACTCTCTGGAGCCACACAGTTGTAAACCATTACACCACCCGGCAACAATACGTCTTCAGCCTTCTTCATTACTTCTTTCAAACGCCCACCATGCCCCCCGATAAAGACGGCATCTGGCGGAATGCAGTTATCAACAGGAATCTCGATGAAATCGGCAATTATTGAGGTTATACCTGGAGTTTTAAACCGATGTGTATTGATGTCCATCAGCCGTTTACCCTCTTCGCGAATCTCGAAAGCAGTGACCTGGAGATGAGGAAACTGAAGTCGGGCTTCAATGGAAATACTGCCTGTACAGAAACCGATATCCCATAGAGACCGCCGATTCTGCAATTCGAGAGCAGCTAAAGTGAGCAGCCGGACGGGCCATTTGGTAATCATCTTCTCCCGTCCATCGAGGAGCGCAAACTGGCTGTCGGGTATTCCGAAGGGTTTGTCAGTTGCCAGACTGCAACCTTCATGCATCTCCAATATCAGGCAATTGGGACGTTGAAAAGCGCTATGCGCTGCTTCTTCCAAACTGAGCGTCGTAACGCGTTCCTCCGTTTCGCTGCCAAGATGCTCGCCTATGCTCATCCGGTAGCCATCGTATCCATACTCCAGCATACGCCGGGCAATGGCAGCAGGCGTATGATCACCATCCGTAAGCACTCCTACTTTCTGTCTGCGCTCTATCAACGCGCGGTCCAGTTCATGCCAGGGGCGGCCTGTCAGCGAGACAATGGTCATATCATGATATGGCATCACCAGCCGATGAGCCAACATCTGCAAAGAATTGAAATAAGGCACTACCTGTATCTCTGCATCAGGCAGCTCGCGCCTGATGGTGTTGGCAAAGCCGAAAAACAAAGGATCGCCTGACGCAAACACCACCACGGGCCTTTCCGTTCGGGCATATTGTGCAAAGACATCACTCAGCGGAACCGTGATGTCAATCCATTCAGCGTCTTCCGGAATAAGCCCTTTCACCAATTCATGATGGCGCTTACCTCCAGAGAAGACACTGCCGGGAGGCATCTCCGGCAGCGTGATGCCTTCCCGGGCATCCGGTATTCCGATCACGACAAACCGCTTAGACATCTCTCCCGGGTTTTAACTGTTCGGCATCTGGCCATGCCAGGATACTGTTCACAAGCGTTGCAGCCAGATTAGAGCCGCCCTTTCGGCCTTTCACAATGATCTTAGGCACATCACCAAAGACCTTCACCATATGTTTCGACTCACAGACGTGGACGAACCCCACGGGTGCAGCAATGATTCCCGCAGGCCTCGCCTTCCCCCGGCGCATCAGGTCGCAGAGTTCCATCAGGGCCGTGGGAGCATTGCCGAAGACATAAAGGGCTTCGGGATATTCCTCCGCTGCCACTCGGATACCCGCCTGTGTTCGGGTAAGACCTTCTTTTGCCTCGGCATGTACCATCTGCGCCACCCTTTCATCATGTAGATAGCATTTCACTTCTATGCCCAGACGCTCACAAGCCGCCTTGCGGATACCGCTGGCAGCCATAGTCACATCAGTGATGATACAAGGCTTTTCCATACTAGTCAAAGCCTGATAGATATGGGGAACGGCCTCTTCATCGGTATAGAGGATATCCTCCATCGAAAAATCGGCAGTCGTATGGATGGCATGCAAGAGCGGCCACTTGCGCCATAAAGGAATATCAGGCTTCTGAAGTTCGGAGGCAATCGTGCGGAAACTCTCCATCATGATCTCCTGGCCTTTATTGCTTTTCCCTTCGGCCAGCGACCGTTGGTTCTTAGCCGCTGTTTCCACTTCCCGATAATACCCTCGGGGCGTTATAAACTTCTGATTCCACACATAACTCTGCGAATTGCCGATGATGACAACGGTAAACATATCTACCTGCTCAGGATCAAAATCCTTCAGCGTGGTAACATGGATTTCCTGATCCTCCCGCCCTGCCTGACGTACATAGCCCACGGGCGTCATTTCGGAACGGCTCTTCAGAAAGAGTTCCTTCAAACGGTAAAGTTGCCAGTAGCGTCCCTGACTCTTAGGGTTATAGACGGCAGTAATGAAATCGGCCTCAGCGGCAGCCACGATGCGCCGCTCAATCACAGTCCAAGGCGTCATCAGGTCAGAAAGAGATATCACGCAGAAGTCATGTCCCATGGGAGCCCCCAGCAGCGAAGCAGCTTTTTGGAAAGCACTGATACCCGGCAACGCAACGATCTCCACCTCACATTCTCTTTCCTTCGCCATCTCATAGATCAGCGGAGCCATGCCGTAAATCCCTGCATCTCCGCTGGAAATGACCACCACATGCTTGCCCTGCATAGCCAGTTCAAAAGCCTGACGGGCGCGGTCGCGTTCGCGCCTCATACCCGTATCTATGCAAGGACAGTCTGCCTTCAGATAAGGTTCTATAAACTGAAAATAGTATTTATAGCCAACCACCACATCAGCCTCACGGATTGCTTCCACCACGGCGGGCGTGATGTCTTCAGGACTTCCGGGGCCAATGCCTGCTATAGTAATCTTCGGTTTTCCCATAGGTAGAAATTGTTTCGGCAAAGATAGTAAAAAAGGTGCAAGCGGCCAAGGCTTGCACCTTTTTTTTACAATCACAAGTTACCGCCTGGTATTACTCCGTGGCAGTGGTAGGAGTCGAGAGAGCCTCATCGGTACCCAACTTCTTGATGGCCTCACGTGTGTGGTTCATCCACAGATTGCGGACGGCAGCACGTTCTGCCAAAGCAGGGATATACTCCTCACCACTCTTATAGGACTTCCAGCAAGCCTCGGTGAAGTTAGTCTCGTAGGCTGCTGTCTTGATACCTGCGGCATTGAACATAGAGAACCAACTCTCTTCATCGTCGGGATCGGCCATGTCGTTATGAGCGTGGTCACCGGCAATTGACATCAACGGATAGAGCTGTGCGTTCTTGGCGTTGTTCTTCACATACGACATCTTCTTGGTTACGTCACCTACCTCAATATAGAAGTTACCGCCACCGATATGATTGAGCACGTCGTCCACGTAGGTCTGATCCATATCCACGGTGCCTACATAGTAGTTCTGATTGAGGGCCCGGAGATGATCCTCCAGCTGTAAGTAACGGATGTTACCGCCATAATAGTCGTAACCTTCAGGATTACCATGACCCATAAAGGCAACGATACCTTGTGAAACGGCAGCCTTGATGTCAGGCTCGTTATTCAGCACGACAGCCAGATTCTTAGCATCAGACTCCTCTGCCATCAGCGGTGTACCTACTACTACCTGACGGTCGATGCTCTTCATATAGGCATCGGTGAAGTCGGCATTGCGGTTGTTCATGAAGTCCTTTACATAGGTGTCACGTACACGGCGGTATTCCTCACCGGGAATCACCTGAAGCGACTGCACCACAATCTGCTTGTAACCAGCCAGACCAATAGCCGTAAGCCAGTGTTCGGGATCGTAGTAATCGCGGGGAGCCACATTCTCACCTGCCCGTGCATTATTGATGCAGATAGCCGACGAGAAAGCAAGATAGACATCCCAACCGGAGAAAGTGCTCTTGTAGTCGGCGACCACCTTGTCAAAGGTATCGTAGGCCTGTTCCCAGGTAGAACCGAAAGCCACCACAAGGATGACCTTGTCACTTTTCTTCTGGCTATTCACGGTGTTGTTGACAGCCTGCTGGTACTTGTCGTAGTTAGAGCCCTTGCTGTTGTCGTCATCATCACTGCAAGCAGTAAAACTCATGGAAGCCATGATAGCCATCATGGCCAACATCAAAAATTTAATCTTCTTCATTGTTTCCTTGATTAAAATTAGACTTAAATTTATTATTGGTTTTCTTTCCTTGAGCAAAACGAATGGTGAACGAGGCGTATAGGGTGGTTCCAGGAGAAGTGGTGCCCAGATGCAGCCCATGGTATGCCTTGTCCACGTAGTTGAAGATATTATCCACACCAGCCTCAATCTTGAAATGCAGAGAATGAGAAAATGAGAAAATGAGGAACTTCCGTGCGTTGAACTCATAACTTGTGTTCAGACGCCACAACTGATAGCCCTTTCCATCACCATTTATCTGATAGTAGCGTTTGGAGGAGAAACGTCCGTAAAGACCAATGCCCAAATTTCTCATTTTCTCATTATCTCCATTTCTCATTCTCCCAATAGGATGGTTCCAGATGACGAACACATTACCCTTATGATGGGCCATGCCGTCGATGACGACCTGTTTCATCACATCATGCTCGGTGTCATACTGGTTAGCTTCGGTGTCAAGATAACTATAGCCCAGACCCACAGAAAACTCACGCCACGAGTAGCGGGCTGTCAGATCCACTCCATAGGTTTTGGCGTCTTCCACATTCTGGTATTGGCGTGTCTTCACCGGATCATACTGAAGGATATATTCTGCTGGAGCATCCTTGTTGGGTATGGTCACCAGCGTAATCATGTCCTCCACCTTATTATAATAGCCCGTGGCCGTAATGGAAAGGCCGTTCCAGGTATATTCGCCACCCACGGAGAAATAATTGCTCGTCTGAGGTGTCAGATCCTCATTCCCCAGATAGAGATAAGTGCCGTTCATCTGGCGGATATAGCGGTAATGCAGTTCCTTGGGGGTGGGCGTCTTGAAGCCCTGACTCCATGTGGCACGCAACCTGATGGCCTGCCCCAGTGTCAGCATGGCTGATATTTTCGGTGTCAACCGGAAACCAAACTGCTCATTGTGGTTGAGTCGGAGACCAGCCGTGATGTTCAGGGGCTTGAGCCATGTGAACTCATCCTGCACATAAACAGCCTCGTGATTGTCGCTGGCTGTCCCCTTCTCCACCCGCATGGGTGCTTTCAGATAGTCATAGCGATACTCCAATCCGGCAGAAAGGCGGTTCTCGTAAGGTAGCGTGAACACACCCTTTGCCTCAGCCATCATCCGCTGCTGGTCACTCTGCAATTGCTGGTCACCGGGATAATAGGGATAGAAATTCGTGAAACGTCCGTCTATATAGCCGTCAGTGAGGTATTCCTGCGTGAAGTCATAGTAATAGGCATGTTTGTTCCAGGTGATATCGAGCGTGAGGAAGTCGTGGCGGTTGAGTTTCCAAGAGCCGCCGAGAGCCGCCGATGCATTATGATATTTCAGGTCATACCAATGAATGTCCACCCCGGGATGACTCCCCAGCGGACGGTAAATCTTCTTCCATTGATAACTGCCCTCGGCATAGATCTCCAACGGGCGGAGAGGAGTCCACGAAAGCCGTTCGGCCACCTGCCAGTTGGTACGGCGGTTCACGGTCTTATTGTGTGAATCGGTTATGGGGTATTCCGTCTGGTGGGGATCTTCACAGGCGGTATTCTGCCAGCCGTCGGTGTGCTGCATCTGGAAGTTCGTATAACTACTCACCTTCCCTATATTGAATCCGATGCCGTTATGCTGGCGCACATCGCCATGACCGCCCACGCGGGTAGTGTTTTCCAAAAGTAGTCCCTGCCGGTCGTGTTTCTTCGTAATGATATTCACCACACCCGCTATCGCATCACTTCCATAAAGAGCCGAGGAAGCGCCCTTCACGATTTCAATCTTCTCTACGTTGGCGGGGTCTATCAGGCTCAGGTCGTTCTCGCCGCCCACATCTCCATGAATGCGTTTCCCGTCAATGAGAATCAGGATATAGTTGTTGCCGAGTCCGTTCATCTGTATCTGCGAGCCCATGTCGTCCTCGCTGAAGTCGAAAGAGGCCGTCAGCATCGAAAGCATATCCTGCAGACTCTTTCCCGAAAAGTTGCGCAGCATCTTTCCGCTGATGACTTCCGTCTGCACCGGGTCGTTTTTCAGCAGATGCTCCGTTCCCGTTCCCGTGACTACCACTTCATCCAGATGATGGATGGAATCTGTCATCACCGACTGGGAACTGGCAGGCAGGCATCCCATGAGGGAAAGACCTCCTGCCGACAGCACAACAACGAGCATTCTGAATTTCATCTTCTAATCAGTCTCTAAACTTAATGCCTATGCTGACAAAAGGCTTGCGCCCTGCGTTCAGTGAGGCGTAATTACTGTTATAGGGGCGGTCGTCCACCCAGTTGAATATATTCTCGATACCAATGGCAGGTTCAAAAACGAAATGCCGGGTCTTGATGGTATGTCGGGTCACGATATCCCACATGTTGTAGTGAGGGGCATAGCCGTATGTCTTCGAGTAGCGCCGGCTGTAGATGCGGCCGTTCAGACTGACGTTCAGGGTATAGGCTTTCCAAGTGTTCTTGTAATTGGCACCCACCACATAGGCATTCCTGATGGTCTTGTCCAATGGCAGATCGGTCTCCTCATCCTTCGTGCTCAGATGGGTGTAGGCAGCATTCAGCGAAAAGCCCAATCCCAGATACGCATTTCCGGCCACGTTGAATCCCAGCACCCGCGCCTTGCTCACATTCTGGCGCTGGCGGGTTTCCTCATGACCGTATTTTTCCATCGACTCCTCGCCCTTTGCCAGTGTCACGTAGTCAATCATGTCCCTGATTTTGTTGAGGAACACATTTCCCGAGACACCGAAACGGGCATGATTGTATTCCGCATTCAGCGAGAAATAATGGTTTTTCTCGGGATTCAGGTTCATATTGGGCATGGTGTAGCGGTCGGTCGTCTTGGCTATGTCCGTGGCATAGAGTTGCGAGAGTGTAGGCACTTTATATCCGGCAGCATACGATGCCCTCACGTTCAGACCGTCCCACTTGTACATGAGTGCCACATTAGGCGTGGCATAACTGTTGAAATTCTCATGATAGAGATAGCGGATACCGACTAGGGCCTGGAGTCCTTTCAGCAGTTTCAGTTCTTCCTGTGCAAAGGCAGCCCATGTATAGGCCGATTCACGGTCGATATTGTCACTCTGACTCTTCAGTATGTCGGTCTGAAACTCCACACCTACCGACAACTTATTCCAGTCTGCCAGTGTGAAGATACCCTTCAACGTGGCAATATGGCTGCGTGTGTTCTTGCGTGTGATTTCCTCGCCGGCTTCGAAGGAGCCACTCTTCTTATAGTAATCGTTCTTCGACCAATAGGCATCCGTATTGTAATCGGCACGGATGAAGGCTTTCTTGCTGATCTTGTATTTGGCACCGGCTCCCATGGAGATTGTCTGATGGTGTATGTCATAGGCATATACATCGAAGGGACGGTCGGTATGATAGTTGTAGTAACTCACATCGCCATAAAGCGACAGACGGTCATTGGGGTCGAAGGTCAGGCGCTCGCTGAGCATGTCGGAATGGTATCCGGTCACGGCTATCTTGTTGGTCTCCACTAGCGTCTTCTCCCCGGTTTTCTTATCGGTTTTCTCTTCGTAGGGACTCAACTGGTAATTATCCAGTTGTTGACGCCCATAACTGGTATAGCTGCCAATCATCCCCTTCTGGATATTCAGGTTAGCCTGTTCGTTCAGTCCTCCTTTCTGGGAGAAACGGATATTATTGCTGACCTCTATCTTATCCTTTTCATCGTCGGTGATGATGTTCACCACGCCGCCGATGGCATTCGTGCCGTAGAGTGTCGATGCAGCACCGCTCTGGATTTCGATGCGTTTCACCGAACTCAGGTTAATCTTCGCATAGGTGTCGTCGCCTGTCATCCTGCGTCCGTTTAAGAGAAACACGTAATAATCATCGCTCAGTCCGTTCAGCGAGAGTGTCGAGCCCATGCCGTTGGTAAACTGAGTGAATGAGGGATTAAGTTTCTGCAGTGCTTCATCCAGGGTGGAGACATTGAGATTGAGCAGATCCTGTTGGGTGATGACCTGCACGGGTACCGGGGAGTCCATCTGACGGTGGTGCGTACCAGTTCCCGTTACCACGATAGGTGACAGATTCACTTCCCTATCCACCTTGTTGCTCTGTGGATAAGCATTCATGGAAATGAGAGCACACGTCATGCCCACAAACATCGTTTTCTTCATTACAGACAGTTACATTCTATTTGCCGTGTCCATGTTCCCGTGGACCACGTAATTAAAGTGTAGAGTGGCAGGTTTCCTGACTTGCCCCCGAAAACACACCTTCCCATCCCAGCGGACAGTGGCTTTTATCGTGTTTCCGATAATGGGGCTTACAGTAGCGGGTACTGTCCCGGATTCTCACCGGATTCCCTTTTATACTCTGGCTGAAAGCCAAAATATCACCAATCTGGTTGCAAAGGTAGTACAAAATTTCGAGTAAGCGAAGAGAAAACAAATTATTTTGCTTTCTTGAGCGAGAGAAATTTATTTAAATGAGTGAAAATACCAAATTTATTTGGTTTTTTCCGAGTGCAGCCTAACTTAACGGCTTGAAAAGACGTAAAGGTACGAAAAAGTTCGTATCTTTGCAACAAAATTTGAAATTAATGCAGAATTTTCTCATTGCAGCCACCAATTCGGGATGCGGAAAAACTACCCTCACCATCGGACTGCTCCGAGCGCTCCGAAGGAAGGATGTCAGCGTGCAGCCGTTCAAGTGCGGCCCCGACTATATTGACACTCAATACCACCAGATGGCCTGCGGTGAAGAATCCGTAAACCTTGACTCGCGATTCACCACCCCCGAACATCTGCGCGAGGTGTTCGACCAATACCATAAAGAGGTGAACATCGTGGAGGGCGTGATGGGACTCTACGACGGCTACGACCGCTGGAAGGGTTCTTCTGCGGAGCTGGCAGCCATTCTCGACCTTCCCGTCTTGCTCATCGTCAATGCCCGGAGCATGGCCTATAGCGCTGCGGCCATCATCCACGGATTCACGAGCCTTCCCTGCAATGACCTTCCTCGCCTCCGCTTTGCGGGCATCATCTTCAATCAGGTGGGCTCCGAGCGCCACGCTTCTTTCCTGAAAAAAGCTTGCGAGGACACGCACACGCCCTGTCTCGGCTGTATTCCCCGCCTTCCGGACATGGAGATACCGAGCCGTCATCTGGGGCTTTCGCTTGAGAACCGCGCCGCTATCGAGCAGATTATCTGCGGGGCAGCTGATGCCGTAGAGAAGTATGTTGACCTTAAAGCCTTAGGATTATGAAGATTGCCGTAGCACGCGACGAAGCATTCAATTTCACCTATCGGGAGAATATCGACCGGCTCCGCGAAATCGGCGAGGTGGTTTTCTTCTCTCCTATCCGCGATCGGCAGTTTCCGTTGAATGCCGCTGAGGCGTCACTCCTCTATCTGCCCGGGGGCTATCCCGAATTCTTCCTCCGTCCGCTCAGTGCCAACACCCTGATGCTCACGGCCATCCACGACTTTATCGAGGAGGGCGGCCGCTGCCTGGCCGAATGTGGGGGCATGATGTATCTCTGCCGGCATATCATTGACGAGGAGGGTATGGCCTGGCCCATGGCTGCCGTATTACCCGGCGATGCCACCATGCAGGGCAAACGCCTCCATCTGGGCTATCGCGAATGGCTCGGCTTCAAGGGACATGAGTTCCACTATTCCTCCATCGTAGGCAACCCTACACCTTATTATATATATAAGAACCTTCGCGCCTCGTATGTTCATCTGTATTGGGGCGACAAGAATATCATGGATTTATGGAAAGACTTCACCCCCTGATGCTTGCCGGAACGGGCAGCGATGTTGGCAAGAGCCTGGTAGCCACGGCCTTCTGCCGCATTTTCCTGCAAGACGGCTACCAGCCAGCTCCCTTCAAGGCGCAGAATATGGCCCTGAACAGTTATGCCACGCCCGAAGGACTGGAGATAGGCCGCGCACAGGCAGTCCAGGCCGAAGCGGCGGGCATTCCCTGCCATACCGACATGAACCCCCTGCTGCTGAAACCCAACAGCGACCACACTTCGCAAGTGATTCTCAACGGCCGCCCCATCGGCAACCAGCATGCCACGCAGTATTTCCGCCGTGAAGGGCGCGAAGTCTTGCGACAGGCTGTCCATGAAGCCTTCGACCGTCTCTCCGCCCGCTATCATCCCATCGTGATGGAGGGTGCAGGCAGCATTGCCGAAATCAACCTCCGCGACGTGGATATCGTGAATATGCCGATGGCCCGCTATGCAGGGGCTGATGTCATTCTTGTGGCAGACATCGACCGCGGCGGCGTCTTTGCCTCCGTCTATGGTTCCATCATGTTGCAGCAGCCGGAAGACCGCCAGCGCATCAAGGGCATCATCATCAATAAGTTCCGGGGCGACCGCAGCCTCTTCGACGAAGGGCGCCGCCAGCTGGAACGCATCTGCGGCGTGCCCGTTCTGGGGGTGTTGCCCTATTTCAAGGATATCCACATCGAGGAAGAAGACAGCGTTTCGCTGGAGCGGAAAAGTATGGAAGCCCATGAGGGCAAGGTGAACATCGCCGTCGTGATGCTCCGCCACCTGAGCAACTTCACCGATTTCAACGTGCTGGAACAGGACAGTCGCGTACATCTTTTCTACACCAACAACACCGAAGAGATACAGAAAGCCGACATCATTATCCTGCCCGGAACGAAAAGTACCATCCACGACCTGATGGAACTGCGCCGCAACGGTTGTGCACAAGCCATTCTTCAGGCTCACCACGACGGCAAGACCGTCATCGGTATCTGCGGCGGATTCCAGATGATGGGCCAAGAGATACTCGACCCCCAACAGGTGGAAAGCGATGTGGAGTGCATGCCCGGTCTCGGACTGCTGCCCCTCACCACCACGATGGACGGCGAGAAGCGCACCGTTCAGGTCAGTTTCGACTGGCAAGGGAAGCCCTGCAAAGGCTACGAAATCCATATGGGCCGTACCAGTAGGGTTTCAGATTTCAAGTCTCAGGTTTCAGGTTTCAAGTTTCAGGCTTCAAGTAACCACCAACACCCAACACCCATCACCCAACACCCATCACCCAACACCCATCACCTCACCACCTATCGGGAAAATCCCCGATGCTGGGGCACGTATATCCACGGCATTCTCGACAATCCGCCCGTCATCGACGAATTGCTGAGTCCGCTACTGAAAGACAAAGAAAAGGAAACCACTTTCGACTACCAAGCCTACAAGCAGCAACAATACGACCTGCTTGCCGATGCCGTGCGCCGCGAAATCGATATGCCTACACTATATAGAATATTACGAGGAGCATAGCCACCATCACCACCTCCACCCGCTGGTTCACGCGGATGGCCGTCTTCATATCAGCCGTTTTCAGCTTCCGTTCATGGTCGCCGATAAACGGCTTTTCTATTACCTCACCAAAATATACGTGCGGCCCCCCGAACCTACAGTTTAGGATACCAGCCAGCGCAGCCTCAGGCCATCCGCTGTTGGGCGAGGCGTGCCGAGGACCGAAGGTGCGAACAAATTGCAGAAGCCCAAATAACCTTCTTCCCCATCCGCCCGTGAGCACCATCAGCAGGGCCGTCAGCCGTGCCGGAATCCAGTTGGCCGCATCGTCTATCCTTGCTGCCACTGTGCCGAATTCGCGGTAGCGTTCCGTTCGGTAGCCTATCATCGAGTCGAGTGTATTCACCATTTTATAGGTCATCATCCCCGGCACACCGCCCACGAGCAGCCAGAACAGCGGAGCCACCACTCCGTCGCTGAGGTTCTCGGCCAGTGTTTCCAGGGCAGCCTTGCGCACCTCCTGATCCGAAAGTTGCGTTGTGTCACGCCCCACGATACGGGCCACCTGCCTGCGTCCTGCCTCCAGCGAATGGTCGGCAGCCTCGAAGACCATGCGAACCTCGCGGCAAAGCGTCGTACCCGCCAGACAGTAGAAAATGAGTATCGCCTCAATGATGATGGGTCGCTCCTGTAATCCGAATGCCCGCTGCACACCGTAGAGCAAGCCCCACGTGACTGCGAAGGTAAGAAAAATGAGCACTACCGCCAAAAAACCGCCATTCCATCGGCGAAATCGTCCACGGTTCAATAGTCTTTCGCCCCATGCGATAGCCTTTCCGAAGGCCACCACCGGATGCGGTAGCCAAGCAGGATCACCCATCAGTTTGTCGGCAATCCAACCTATCAGCAGACTCAGCGCATTGACCATTCCCTCAGTTTCTCTATCAACAGGTTATTCTCGTCAGGCCGTTGGGCAGCCATACGGACGTAATGACCATCCAGCCCTTCAAAGTTAGAAGCATCGCGTATCAGGATTCCCCGCTCCGCAAGCCACGCTTTCAGCTCACCCCCGCAAGGCCTTTCCAGCCTCACCAGGAAGAAGTTAGTAGTGGTAGGCAGCGGCTCCATTCCATCAATATCCGCAACAGCAGCCCAAAGCCGCTGTGTCTCGCGCAGATATTCATCCGCGAACATCGCGCCTCTCTTCTCCTTCCTCTTAAACCGTTCCTCTAAGACAAACATCCCAGCCCGCTGCGCCATCACATTTACCGACCAGGGTTGCAACATCCGTTCCACCTTACTGACCAGTTGTTCCGCTCCCGTGAGATAGCCCAACCGGAGTCCCGGCAGGGCATATTGCTTAGTCATCGAATGGAGCAACAGCAGATTGCCGTAGCCCACAGCTTCGCCGACAGTCAGCAACGGTTCGCGGCAGAAAGCCTCATACGACTGATCCACCACGAAAATCACCTTCGGATGGGCCACTACCAGCTCCAGCAACACCTCCCGGGGAATCACCGTTCCCGTAGGATTGTTCGGGTTGCAGAGCCACGCCATCGTGGCATCCTCCCCCACTTCATCCAGCCGTCGGATACTCCGTAGCTGATGACCGTAGAGCCTGCAGGCATCCGCATACTCCGAAAAGGTGGGCTGCAGCACGTAAGAGATACGCTTGGGAAACGCCTGAGCCGCCAGGTAGATGGCCTCCGTGGCTCCATTCGTCACCAAGACTGATGCCGGAGTGACGCCTTCATGCCGGGCAATAGTCGCCCTCAACGACTCAGAGGCAGGTTCCGGATAGTGAGACAGTCCCTCAAGCCCCTGCCTGAGATGCTCCAAAAGCCCTTCAGGCAAAGCCTCGCGGCAGACATTCGAACTGAAGTCGTGCTTGATCTCCGTCGGCTGCGCATATCCGTCGTCGCCGTGTCCTCTCAGCATATATAGGTTTATTTTTCGTCCATTCTACGATAGATTCCCGCCAGTATGGTGCCGCTGATGCTGTGCCATGCACACGAAATGGCACAAGGCAATACCGACAACGGCTGCGCGGCAAAGAACGTTCCGGCCAATACCGTGGCCAGCCCAGCATTCTGCATGCCCACCTCAATACTGATCGTGCGCTTCTTGGCCGTATTGAAACCAGCCAGTCGGCCTGCCACCCAACCCAGAAGATACCCCAGCGAATTGTGGCAGAACACCACGGCGAAAGTCCAGATGAACAGCATGAAGCCCCTTTCCACCAGCGGGTCGTGGACCGTAGAGATCACACCACCCACAATACAGGCCAACAGGATGACCGAAGTGCCTGGCATCAGCGACTGAAGCGTCAGGAAACTCTCGCGTTTGCTGAAATAGTAATTCAGCACGCAGCCCAGCGCAATAGGCAGAATCGTTACAATCAGGATGTTCAGAAACATACCCACCGTATCTATTTCGATAATCGCGCCCGCCGTCAGCTGCATCAGCAGAGGCGTCATCACAGGCGCCAGAACCGTCGAAGCACAGGTCATTCCAACCGAGAAAGCCACATCGCCATGACAAAGATACGACATGATGTTGCTCGAAACGCCACCCGGACAACAGCCCACCAGCAGGATTCCCAAGGCCAATGCCGGTTCCAGATGCCACACCCTCACCAGCAGATAAGCCACGCCCGGCATAATCACGAACTGCGCCACTACGCCCACCAGGAAGTCCCAGGGCCGCCGGGCTACCACCTTGAAGTCCTGCATCGTCAGCGTCAGTCCCATCGTCAGCATAATCAGCCCCAGAATAACCGTCTGCGTATTCCCATGCACCCACTTAAAAAGCCCGGGCATCATAAACGTGATGACCGCCACAGCGATGATAAAAGCCGATGCATATTTGGCCAGCCACTGGCTAAGCCCTTTCAGTATCTCCATTTCAAACGATTCCTTTTGATAACAGGTGCAAAAGTACGAACATAAAAACTAACCGCCAAAAATTTTCCCGTTTTTCTTCAGCATCCCCACATGTTCCAACAACATTTCGCACCACTTCAAAATATTCACCACGGCAAACAACAGACTGTATATCAATATTTTGCGGTGAAGGGTTAAAAGGAGACCCACCCCAGCCCTCCCTGCTTAGGGAGGGAGTTATTACTATCGCAAATGGATATAATCCCCGTTTCAGAAGTATTAGCTCCCTCCCTAAACAGGGAGGGTTGGGGAGGGTCTTTTATTTTTTTTGTAGAATTTTGTCTTATTCTTTTACTTTCTAAATAATCTAGAGAATTCATTCCATTCGATGATGTTTTGCCTTCCAATCTATCATCAAACGGACTTCAATCTATCATCAAACGGACTTCAATCTATCATCAAACGAACTTCAAAACATCATAGATTGAAGACCAAAACATCATCAAACGGAATACATTCCTGTTATCCAAGTGACATAGAAATACAAAGTCTAAATGTATCATTTACGTGACGTAACTCTATCATTTACGATACCGAAGTGGCACGTTTACGAATGCACGATTGCAGGGCCCCCTCCCTAAACAGGGAGGGCTGGGGTGGGTCTCCAGTTGGGGAGGGGTTGTCTTATAACCCTTCACCTCAACCCCCTGTCAACAAACGAGTTACGCTGCATGGTGAAGTTTTTTTATTTGATGCAACTCTTTAATAATACTATCTCCATACATCCAGAAATGTATCATCATTCACTTCTCGAAACATTTATAGCATAAATAATTTGGCCATTTGGAAATATGTTTGTATTTTTGCCTTCAGAAACGCATAAAACAAGAAAATATGGAACGACAGCATGGACTAAACAATCAGCAACGGAGTCTCTTTCGGGGGCATCCAAATATGAACGGGTCACATCACAGACAATATGGCAAAGATAACAGTACAGAATACGCAGATAACGGTCATAAAGCAGAATGAAGATGACTATATCAGCCTGACAGACATGTTGAAGGCGAAAGATGGTGAATTCTTCTTCTCTAACTGGCTGCGCAACCGCAATACCATTGAGTTCCTTGGAA